>CAYMFX010000047.1:0-14972 GCA_964389845.1 uncultured Ruminiclostridium sp. | reverse complement strand
TATTGGCATTAAGAATTGACTCTGAATAGAACATAAACCCGTATACAAAGGCTGTAAAGAAAACAATATCAAAAATTCCTACGGGAAGCGCCTGACGGAAATTATTTTTAAACGCCGTCTTAAACTCGTCCCACAAGAAAATCGGCTTTTCCAAAACAAATTTTCTCATTATCTGCATTGTCGCCGCCGTAGTGGGTCCAAAGAGGATTAAAACCGGGAGCGCAACAAGCATACAGTAATAATTCCCCGTTAATCCAGTCAATATCAGTGCAGCTAAAACCAAAACCAACCCGCTGAAAATAAAATACAAAAAGTTTACAGTGATAAGCTTCCAGAATTTAGAAGCAAACTGCTCCCAAAATCTGAAAAAAGGCTTCTTTTTAGGTGCATTTTTGGCAACGCCGCTGCCGGAATTTTGATAATTATAAAACAGTCCCAATTAAATTCTACCTTCCGTTTCTTTTTCCTTTTAAAAAGTATTATACCGGAGATTATTATACAATAAATTTTTTTAAAATGCAATAGCAGCATCTGAAAAGCTTGTGAAATCAAGTATTAACAGTAATTTTGTCCCAGTCCCTTACACCGTCTGCCCCCACAAGCCAGTTAAGGGCATAATGCCACTCATAAACAATCTCGCCGTCAATAACCGTCATTTGCGTTCCCTTCATTCGTGCGTCAACACAAGCCCAGTCATAACGGAAAATCAAATCCTGCATATCCAAAATTTCCGTCTTGCTTTTCAAAACCGCCTTCTCCGAAAGGCTGTCAAAATCGTTATTCCAAAGTATCTTTCCCAACTCCTCCGCACTGCAAATCTTATCGGGAACTCCAAGCTCCCACAAGCCCAATGCCCATAACAAAACAGCGCAGCCCTCATATCTCCAGCCGAATTTCGGGTGCAGCTTGGGGAAACCGAGAGGATTCGCCGTATATGCCTTCTCTTCATCGGAAAACCACTTTGAAACCAAATACTTTTCCTCTAACTCGTTCAGCATTCCCCTGCACATATTCTCTGCCTTTTCCGACTCGTAATTGCACGCCTCGGAGCATACGGCTGCCGCAAAAACGCAAGCCAATCTGCGAATGATCTCCTCCTTTGAGGGAACGGCACATTCCGACTCATAAACCGCCGCCCGAAGCTTCTCCATGTACGGAATGCCCATTTTCTTGCACCGGGCAACCGAACGCTCCCTTCGGTCAATATCCGCCTGCTCCTCCGGAATATCCTTGTCAAGAAGACTGCTGTCCGCAATCGGCGTATATTCCTCGTAATCGGTCTTGCCGTCAATGGAAATAAGCAGCTTTCTGTCTCCGCCGTACAAATACATATTGGGGTGAAGCACGAACCCCTTAAGCTTGACCGCCATTAAGTAAACAGCCACCAACAGAAAATCGGTTCGCTTATCGTCCTCATTTACGGTAAACTCAACACCCACCACACAGTTAAATACCATAATCTGCCTGATTGCCGCCTCTTTAACGGATTTATTGGAAAGAGGCGCGCCCATAAAAAAGTTTGCCATACCCGCAATATGACCGGGTACCGAGTTAGTATTCATAATGTGAAAAGCAATTTTGGAATTATCAACCAAGGTGAATACCGCACCGTCGGCAGTGTCTTCACGCATAACTGCGGTATCGCCCAAATGCTCCGACGCCAAATCGATAATGCCGTCCGCATTCTTTCTGCAAGCATACAGCGTAAGCACCGCCTGCTGCTCCTTAGGCTGACTGTCCTTTTTCTTTTTAAAAAGTCCCATAATGATTCTCCTTTAATCGATTACTTCCCCGCCAGCTCATATGCCCGTCTTGTGCAAGCCTCGCAAGCCGACCTGACCGTCTCCTCCAATTTACCCTCGTACAGCTTATCAAGTCCCGCCAAGGTGGTTCCTCCCGGAGAGCTTACCTGTTTTATAAGCTGCTCTAAGCTCATGCCGCTGTCTGTTATCATTTTGGCGCTGCCAACTAAAGTCTGAGCAAAAAGCTCCAATGCCGTATCTTTTTCAATCCCCACACCTTCCGCATAATCGGCAAAGCCCTTTGCAAAAAGATAAATGAATGCGGGAGAGCTGCCGTTGATACAAATTATCTCCTTCATTTTATCCATAGGAATTTCTTTGACAATGCCGCAGCTTTCCATTACCGACTTTGAAAACTCAAACTCCTCGTCTGATATAATATCGTCCCTTGCAATAGCGCTTGCTCCCAAGCCCAACATTGCCGGGGTGTTCGGCATTACTATGGCGGTTTTTACCGAACAGCCCGAATGCTCCTTAATAAACTCCGACGAAATGCCTGCACAAATGCTGATAATTACATGCTTTTCCGTCAGAGACGAACTCATTTTATCGAGAATCTCTCCAAGCACCTGCGGCTTAACTGCTAACAAGATATGACCGCACTTGTCCGCAAGCTCGTTTTCACTTGCACATAATGTAACGCCTAACTCCTTTAATCGCCGTATCTTTTCCGTGTCGGGTTCATATGCAAAAAGCGAAACGCTTCTTGAAAAAGCGTGCATTTTAACGTCCTTGTTCATTTTGCTTTCGGTGATTCCACGCATAATGGCAAAGCCCATATTTCCCGCACCGATAAATCCTAAATTAATCATAGTCAAAACTTCCTTTCTAAAAAATGTCAATCACTTCTCATATAATCGGGCTTCCACCTGCCCGTTGCATAATGAGTTATGAACAGAATAAAAAGCAGAACATTGTGTCCTATCATACACGCCCATGCGGAAATCAGCCCGTAATCCAAAATCTGAGTGCATATAAATGTGCCTACGATTCTTACGCACCACATTCCAAGCACATTAAAGATAAAGGGAGTAACGGTCTTTCCCGCACCCTGCATAATGCCCTCAATGACAATAGGTACGCCGTAAAAGGGTTCGGAAACCGCAACCATACGAAGCACGGTAGTACCCAAATCTATAACCTCGCTGTCTGCCGAAAACAAGCTCATAAGCTGCGGCGAAAACAAAAACAGCAGTCCCCCCGACAAAATCATCAGCAAAACAACAAAGGGAATGGCAGTTTTGGCAAGCCCCGAAAGCCGCTCCTTGTCCTTAGCCCCGCAGGCGTTGCCGGAGAGGGTTGCCGCCGCAGTCTGCATTCCGTAACCCGGAATGTAAAAGGCGGATTCTACTGTATTGGCAATGGTATGAGCCGCCGTCGCCGTTTCACCCAAGGAGTTTATCATAGAAGCAAACGCCACATAGCCTAAAGAGGTAGCGAACCTTTGGAACATATTAGGCAATGCCACTCTCAAACAAGGTCTTAGAATAGCAAGGTCGGGGCGAAGCTTTTGTCCTTTGGGCGAAATATCGTTATGCCGCCAAAGGGTAACGGTTATTATAATGCCTCCGACCGTATAAGCAACAGCACTGGCAGCCGCCGCTCCGTTAATTCCCCAGCCCCCTCCGTAAAGAATGATTTCGCTGCCGAAGAGCGAAACCGTCCTTGTGGGATAAATCAGGAAAAAGTTTAATACCACATTTATGACATTGACAAAAATGCCCGCTATCATCGGCGACTTTGTATCTCCCACCGACCTTAAAACCGTTCCGAAAATTATGCTTGCGGTTCTGAACAGCATAGGGGAGTACAAAATCAGAAAATACCGTGATGCCATTTCCCTTATGCTTTCGTCAACCTGCATCCATACGGGAATAACGCCGCTTAAAGACGTCGTCAGTGCCGTGAACAATACGCCCACAATAATTACTGCCGTTACCGCCTGTCCCGAAGCCTTTTTTGCATTATTGCGCTGTCCCGCTCCCATTGCCTGAGAAATATAGGCAAGAAATCCGACGCTTATTGCCGAAACCGTACTGCCAACTAACCAGCTTACGGTGCTTGTAGCTCCCACTGCGGCGGTAGCCTGCCTTCCCAATGAACCTACCATAGCGGTATCTATGTACTGAACGGCGGTCTGCATAAGCTGCTCCAAAACAGTGGGCCATGCCAAGGACACAATAACGGGAAGCAAGGGCAGAAACTTTTTTCTGTTACTCATCAGCTGTTCTTGTCCACCTTATGAAATTGCTTCAGGTTGCCGATTTTCTCGTTTCTCTCTTCAAGAACCTTCTCAACGTCGCCCCAATCAAGCCCCTGATTAGCCGCCAGCACCATAACATGATACAAAAGGTCGTTTATCTCGTTCACAAGCTCCTCGTTATCCCCGTTTTTTGCGGCAATTACCGTTTCCGTTGCCTCCTCGCCTACCTTTTTGCAAATCTTGTCCACACCCTTGTCGAACAAATAAGCGGTATAGCTGTTCTCCTCAGCGATTCCCTTCTCAAAATCAGCCTTACGCTGCTTTATAACCTCAAATATTTCCTGATAAACCGTCATTTCTGTGTTTCCTTTCTTTTTTGCTTTAAAAACTATCTATCCTTATTCCAAGCTGAATTTAGCCATAGCCTCCATTATCTGTTCAGAAGAAACATTAAACGCTTCCACCACATCTTCATCAAAGTGAGTGCCTTTCTCCTCCCTTATAATGGAACAGGCTTTTTCAAATGGCATTGCGGCTTTATAAACTCTTTTTGAGGTCAAAGCGTCAAATACGTCCGCCACTGCCAAAATCTTAGCGCAAAGGGGTATATCCTTATCCTTGATACCGTAAGGGTAGCCCTTGCCGTTTTCCCACTCATGATGATATGCCGCCATATCAATCGCAATGTTCAAATAACGTATCTCACCCAAATCTCCCTTAGCCTTTTCCAAAAGCTCCCGTCCTGCGGTGGTATGGGTCTTCATAAGGGCAAATTCCTCGTCGGTGAGTTTTCCCGGCTTATTAAGAACAGTGTCGGAAATATGTATTTTTCCAATGTCGTGAAGCGGCGCCGCCAAAACCATATCTTCTATATATTTGTTTGTGAGAATGTCTGTGTGCTTGCCTTCCTTTTGCATCTCCTTAGCAAGAATTTCTACGTACATTGCAGTACGCCTGATATGCCCGCCGGTGCTTTCGTCACGATTTTCAATAATATCTGCCATAGTGGTAATTATATGGGACTGCATACCGTTGTACTTTTTGAGAAGATAGTTGCGCTTATTGCCCTGAACTACCATTATCACAATGGCAACGGTCATCGCCACCGCAAATAAGCTGTTTATGGCAATGAACCAGTTGACGTCGTAAACGTCTTTAACTCCCTCGTTCACCGCCTCTCCGATTTTTATGGAGAACGCCTCCGACAGTACCCCGCCAATCATAAGTATGACCCTCTCCAAAAGGGAAAGACTTCTGTCTTTTGTTTCGTGTGCAAACCTTTCTCTCCACTCCCTGCCCAAAATCATAAATGCGGCAAAGGCGGCGATAAGTATCCCGTAAACCGCCAACTGATAAACCTGCGGGTCAATGGACAGCAAATAAGGCGGCACCACCATTAAAGGCACCATAATGCAGTTTATAATGAACAGCGGCAATATCATCAGCAAGCCCTTAAGCTTGTTGTTTTTTTCCCTTGCAAGTATAATATTTAAGCCCACAGCCGCCGAAGAAAGAATTTCCGCCGCAGTGTTCCCGAAAATAAGAAAATTTGCCCCCACCGCCGCGGCGGTTGCAAGGTAAAAAATTCTCTGCTGCTTTTCAGGCAGGTCTTTTTCAAGAAAAACATATTTTTTTAGCAGAAAAAAGCAAATAATAACAACTATAACCTCAAGAGCGTCACAAATAAAATTCATCAGCTTATTCCTTTCAGCGATTCATAGCTGTTTTCCTCAGGGATTCCCTTTTCAAAATCATCCTTATGCTGTATTATAACCTCAATAATTTCCCGATTGACTGTCATTTTCGTAATTCCTTTATGTTTTATTTTTTTCCTTTAACAATGGCTTTATTTTTTGATAAACAGCGCCGCTTTTCTTAGAATCGCGAAATTCCTTGGAAAGTGCGGTAGAAATTGATGTTTTTGACTTATAGCTGTTTATTATATTCAGTATTTTGTCAGAATACTCCTCGTTGGTAAGGTAAGTAAGCAATTCCTTTTTAGTGGTTTGTTCAATAGCCTTTTTCTCAGCTTTGGGTTTTGCGGATTTATTTTTCTCAGCATTTTGAGATTTTATTTTTTCGCCTTTATATTTCTCAGCATATTCCGCTTCAGTTTTTGCAGCTTTATTTTTTTCGGAATTGCTTGCTTCGGCTTTTGCAATATCGGTATTGCCTTTCTCAACATTTGCACTGACCGATGAATTAGACGGTTTTGATTTTGATGAATTAGCGGATTTGATTTTAGTCTTAAAATTTACTATTCTTTCAATTGCAGCGCCCTTGTCATTCCAGAATTTTATCAGGCAATCATATCCCGTATCCTTGGAAATAATATAATATTTGCATTTTTTCTCTTCATTCTTTGCAATAAGATAACCTAAATAAGAGGACAGCTGAAAATCCAAAGCATTTTTCGCACCCGTACCCACCATTTGCAATTCAAGCTTTATATTACGCCTACAGATTATATTAAGCGCTTCAATGGGAAAAGCCTTATTCTGTTCCGTGTACATCAAATAAACAAAATCATTTTCGCTGAGAGCTTCAATGCCGAGAAATCCGTCGTTATGTACATTTTCGTAGTCTATAAAATAATAATTCATTTTATCTCCTTGTTATTTCATTAGCGGAATTATTCGGAGTAAATCTCATTAAAGAAGCAGCTGTAATTGCCGGTATGACAAGCCGCTCCCGTTTGTACAACGTTCAATAGCAAGGTATCATTATCGCAGTCGCCGTAAATCGACACCACCTTTTGCAAATGCCCGCTGGTAGCGCCTTTGTTCCACAGCTCCCCTCTTGACCTGCTCCAATACCAGGTGTAGCCCGTTTCAAGGGTTTTTTTAAGGCTTTCCCTGTTCATATAGGCAAGCATCAGCACTGTCTTTGTGTTTACGTCAAAGGCAACGGCAGGTATTAAGTCGCTTTTTTTAAAGTATTTGTCAAGGTTGTTAATGTCAATTTTTATTTTGCTCATTATATTTATTCTCCTTTGTTACAAAACCTTTCCGTAATAATCCACATCTATAACCGTTCCGTCGGGATATTCTTCCTTTGCGGATTTGATATATTCGGTAAAACCGAAATGCTTGTAAATACTTTTGTTCTTTTCTTCCGAAGGTTCAACTCCCAAGGTGGCTTTTACATATCCTTTTTTCTTTAAATCGCTGAGCATAAATTTAAAAAGAATCGAGAAGAGACCCTTTCCCCGATACTCTTTAACAGTTCGGAACGCCGATAAATAAACGGTATCAGCGCCCACCAATTTGTCGCTGTTCTGGACGCTTCGGGGATTTAACATAGCCGTTGCCTCGCAAATTATTTTCCCGTCAAGTATTCCGTAATAAGGGATTATATCGCCGTTTTTGAAATTTTCAATACTCCCTTTTTTCCATATAATCCAATTACTTTGGCTGTCGGGATTATTTGCGATTTCATAATCCCATTTTATATTCACTTCTTCTAAAGAAGCTATCTTGCATATGTAGTTATTTTTCATATTATTTTTACATTGTACCTCTTTGGTTCAGTTTGTTTAACAGCATTTGAATTTGTTTAACAAAAACATTGTCATTTTCCATAATCAGCCCGCCATATTCCTTCAGCGCTTTTATAAGCTTTTTTGAGGAAGTATTTTTAAAAGCCGTGAGCAATATCATTCGTCAATAACCCCCACCTGCCATTTATCCTCATAAACGATCTTACCCACAAAATCCGAAAAAACAATATCATAAGGTACATTGCATTTATCAAGTAAAGAGGTCAACACATTTGCTTTTTCTTCCATTTCTTCATAAGCTTCTGTTTTAAACCAAGTGACGGCGCCCTGCGGATTGTCGTTGTTGTCTCCGTAAAAAGGCGGCTCCGGCAAATGCTTCAAAAACCATTTGTGTGTTTCTTCATATAAATCCGAATCTTGATTGCTGTACACTCCGTCACGAATCCTGCGCCAGTTAAGAACGAACACTCCTACGGGCTTTCCCGTTCTGTAAGCGGTTTCTCTGCCCTGAATACGCATATATTTCGGTAGCTTCATTTATCTTACTCCTTAAATCACTTTGTCAGCATATCCGCCGCTTCATCCTTTGAAGCAGTAAAGAAAACATCTTTCCCCTTATTACTCTCATACATAAAGTCCTTAAGCGGCTTACTGGTATAATGCGAAAAATCTCCGTATATCGCTATCCGACCTCCGTAATTAATAAATTTTTGCAGTACCTCTCCTGCAAAGCCTGTGCTGAGAATAAAAAAATCCCCGTTGATAAGTCGTTTGTCTAATATAATATTTTTTGTATTGGCTTCATAATTAACGGTCACAAGCAGATCAATTGCGGATTGAACATCTGTTATAACCTTTTCCGTGTTTTCAATCATTGCACAGGACACACCGTTTTTTTCAATTATGTTTATTTTCATTTGTATTTCACCAATCCTTTGAAAAAAATGTTTTTATACTTAAAGCAACACCGTTCAACCTCCATTAATCTGATTTGAAACAAAATGCACCGTTTCGTTTTTATCACTCAAAATATGCGGTATAAGCTCCAAGGGATACACCTTCACTCCCCTTTTCAGCTCATCAAGCGGCACCCAGCAAAATTCCATATCAATACGATGATCATCAAAACCGTCATGCCCCCAAAAAGAGCCGTCAAGGGGAATATCGTTTCCAAGCAAATGAACCTTGTAATATAAACCTATTTGATGACATGGCGTTTTTCCCCAAAGCCAAAAGGTTTCTCCCACCGCAAACAGACTGTCAATGTCTATTTCGGCGTGAAGCTCCTCCATAAACTCTCTTTTCAAGGTGTCCTCACTGAACTCAAAGCGAGATACATGACCGCCGATAAAAGAATAATCGTCATTCTTGGGTCTTTGCAGCAGTATCTTGTTATTTTGGATAAGTACACCCGCAGCTCGGTAGGAAAACATGAAATCCTTTTCTTTAAATAAAATATCATTGTTCATTGTGCTTTCCCCTTTAATGAATCGCTGATTTTCTTCAATTTCCTTTCTCCTTTCAATCATAAGATTAATTAGACTCAGGCATAGTGACAAAAACTACCTTCTTTCCGTCAGCCACACCGCCGTAAACCTCATTTGTTGCCTGACCTATCTTAATATAATGCTCTATAACAAATTTAGCGGAGAAAGGCATTTCAAGCTCCAAAAGCTCCGAAAAATCAAACCACCTGCTTGTCCCTTCATTAGAAACAAGCTCTTCATTAACATCACTGTTTAACTCTGCAAAAAAGAAATAATTCTGCCTTATCTCCTCATTGACCCTCCGCAGGGTAATATACCGCAAGGAAAGATTATCAATATCAAGTTCCCCAAGTCCCAGCTCCTCCTTTAACTCACGCAGTACGCAAGCCTTTGCATCGTTCAGCTCATACTCCTCAAAATGACCTCCCGCCGAACCTACCCAAACATTATTGACAACTTTACTGCCCTGACGGAAAAGCAGCAGCATTTTGCTTTTTTCTTTATTCGTTATGTACACAGACGTCATATTTCTTAATTTTCCGTCCATTTGTTTCCTCCCCTGTTATACAGCTATTTCAACGACATTACATATATCTGACAAGGATTCCATTCGTCCCACAGCGTGGGAAAAACCTCAAATTCCTTAAAACCAAGACTGAGATAGAAAAGATTGGTTTCGTCATATTCCTTATATTTGCCCATTTGAACGGTTTTTACCTGCAATACATATACTCTTAACGGTATATCTTTCTTTAAGACATTCCGAAACTATATGTACAATTTCGGCAGTGGCGTCGTTTTTCACGGGACTGCAATTCATCACCAAAGCGTTCATGACCATACCTCCATAAATATTAAAATCAGATACAAACGCTCTTAAAATCTAACACTGATTCCTTTTCTTTTCAAATCCTCCTTAACCTCTCTGACCGTAAGCTCCCCAAAATGAAACAGCGAAGCCGCCAAAGCCGCCGAAGCCCCTGTTTCCTCCAACACCTCGGAAAAATCCGACAGCTTTCCTGCTCCCCCGCTGGCAATAACGGGAATACTGACCTTACCGCAAACATAGTTAAGCATCTCCTTATCGAATCCCGCCCGTGTGCCGTCTGCGTCCATGGAGTTAAGACATATCTCTCCCGCTCCCCGCTGCTGTATCTCCTCAACCCATTTTCCAAGCTCAATTTTCATATCAACACGACCGCCGTTTTTATATACGGTGTAGCCGCCCTTTCCGTCCCGCTTTGCGTCAATGCCCACAACAACGCACTGACTGCCGAAAATTTTAGCCGCCTCGTTTATCAAATCGGGATTATTCAGTGCCTGAGAATTAACCGAAACCTTGTCCGCTCCCGCCCTAAGCGTATCGCGAAAATCGTCAATGGTTGCAATACCTCCCCCCACGCAAAGAGGAACAAACACCCGCTTAGCGGTTTCCCTGACAACGTCGAGAATAAGCCCCCGCCCCTCCGCAGAAGCGGTAATATCATAAAAAACAAGCTCGTCCGCACCCTGTCTGTTATACTCCTCGGCATATTCCACAGGGTCGCCCACTTCCTTTATTCCTTCAAAATTAACTCCCTTGACAACCTTTCCGTTTCTTACGTCAAGACAAGGGATTATTCTTTTTGCAAGCATCAGTTTTTCTCTCCTATTTCAATAGCTTCTTTTAAATCCAAGGTTCCGCTGTACAGCGATTTTCCGCATATTGCTCCGTACAGTCCCATTTTTTTGCAAATCTTTATATCCTCAATATTATGCACTCCTCCGCTGGCGGTAATATTACATTTATCCCCTGCTGCGTTTTTCAGTGCGGAAAGCTGTTCCGAATTTACCCCCGACAATGTTCCGTCTTTGGAAATATCGGTAAAGATAATATTTTTTACTCCCGCCCTTATCATCTCCAAGGCTAAATCGATATAATTCACCCGTGAAGCTTCAAGCCAGCCCTCCGCCGCAGCAATCCCGTTCATTGCGTCAATTCCAACTGCAATTTTTTCTCCGTATTCCTTTACAGCGTCAATTACTATTTTAGGATTTTTAAGGGCAGCGGAACCTAAAATCACCCTTGAAATTCCCCTTGAAATATAGTATTCTGCTGTATCGAGACTGCGAATACCGCCGCCTACCTCTACCTTTAAGCCGGTGTTTTTGACAACGTCAATGTATATCTCCCCATTAACGGGCTTCCCTTCCTTTGCCCCGTCTAAATCCACCATATGAATCCAGCTTGCCCCCGCCGCTTCAAAGCCTTTGGCGGTGTCCATATAGCTTTCGGCAACCTTATGTACGGTAGCGAAATCGCCCTTCAAAAGTCTCACACAGTTCCCGTCTTTAATATCTATTGCAGGTAAAATGATCATAATTGTTTTTCCTCTTGCTCTTAAAATTAAGTAAGTGCTTTATAAAAAGAATAGTCCACCACGCCGCTGATTCTATCCAGCGCCCCTTGTTCAAGCTCCTTAACCATTAAACATTCGGGAGCGGGCAAATAAATGTCCGGCCCTGCGGTTATATTAAATTTATAACTTGGCATAAATCCTCTGGGATTGTAATTTTGAGGATCTCCCTCAACCATAATTACTTTAAATCCCATTTCTTTAGCTTTTTCAAAGCCATATTCCAGCATATCTTTGGAAATATGCCGCCTTTGAAGCTCGGTTTTTACAGCCACAGGCGTTAATATCAGCAATTCATTCTCATATCTGCCCTCTATATGAAAGCGTGAAAACATAGCGTACCCGATTACTTTATCACTATCATCAACCGTGACTATCTCCAACTCGGGAAGATAGTATTTCCGGCTGCGAATTTCTTCCACTAACTGCCGAACCGTTTTTCCTTCCTCGGTATTGTATGCTTTTGCAAAAACATCTTCAATCAGTTCAAGAGAAGAAGCTTTATATTTATTTTCAATAGATTTAATGCTCCAAGGCATATTTTGTTCCTCCATAATGAAATTTAGCAATCAATTTGTCCTTTTTCTATTTACAATAAGCATTCCAGCTGACAGTCAAAAGGCTCTTTTTCAACGTGCTGCATATTATAGCTTACCGCTTCAACACAGCCCATTTTCTTATAAAACGCCTGACTTTCCACAGCAGAATGTGCGGAAATATACAGCTTCCTTGCGCCCTTTTCCTTTGCCCATTCCTTTGCCGCAAGAAAAAGCTTCTTTCCGATACCCTTTCCCCTCAGCTCCTCGGAAACGTGAATACTGGACAAATCCATATACTGCTGTTCATCATCAAAAATATCGTCTTCAACCGAAACGAATCCTTTCAATTTGCCCTCATAAAAAGCGCCGTAAACAAATCCTCCTGTTTGGGCGGTATTTTTCAGACAGGAAACCAAGAATCCATAATCCTCCTCAGTCCAATCGTCAATAAAAGGATCGCTTTTGATAACCCATTTATTATTCTCTTTTCTTAAGCAATCGGTAACTACCTGACGGCGTGTGAAATCTTTAAAAAGCTCTATGTTAATCTCCTTAGAGACTAATTGTCTGCATGTAATCATATTTATTTCCTATCCTCGCTCAACTCTGCATAAGAATAAATCCAGCCGCAGCTTTCGCACACATTTTTTAGTATATATTATTATATCAGCTTTTCCATATAGTGTCAAACTCGCTTTAAACATTTCCAACCTCAGGTTGGAAAAAGAAATATTTTGTCAAACCAACAAGTTATTGCTTTTCCGCACAAACTCCTATATACTGTATTTGTGATCACAAAACATACCAATAAAGGAGATTTAATAATGGACATTAAATTAAACGAACAAATAGCGTTTTTAAGGAAGCAAAAAGGAATGACACAGGAAGAGCTGGCTTTATCTTTGGGTGTTACAAATCAGTCGGTGTCCAAATGGGAAAACAACATCTGCTGTCCCGATATTCAACTGCTGCCCAATATTGCCGAATTGTTCAACGTTTCCACAGACGCACTTTTGGGATATGAACCGCAGCCCGATAACGAAGATATTATCCTGCAACTAAAAGACAAATTCAACTCACTGCCAAAAAAAGCAAGAGCTGATTTTACTTTTAGAACAGCCGCCGCTTTACATATTCTTGCAATTTCGGACAATTTGGGCGAATCGGACAATCCCCTTTCAGGCTGGGATTTTAACGACGCAATGGAGCATGCCGCAAAATCGGAGTGGGGATACTCATGCGTCTATGCTCCTGAGTTTACCACCACTATGAGAAAAAGCACGGTATTCTTTTGCGACAATAAAAATGTCAGCTTTACAAGCGTTGATGTAAATAAAGTATGCTGTATCACCAAAGCGTTTTCCAATCCCGATAATCTGAAAACCGCCGCTGCCTTGTATCAACTAACCGTTTTCTCCGAGGAGGTTTTTGTATCGGTAAAGGAGATAAGCGAAAAAAGCGGCTTATCGGAAGAAAAGGTCACCGCCTGCATTTTCGGTGATTTGTTCAAATTTATTTCTGAAAAAGAAAATAAAGAAAGCAGATTTAGATTTGACGGAATGTATATGAACATTCTGCCAATATTGCTGCTTTTACGTACTTGATTAATAATCAAAGAACACATAAAAATTCTTCGCAAAGGCTTCCGCAAAGAAGCTTTTGCGAAGATTTTATTTACGTATTGCTTATTATGGTTTTCAGCTCGGGTTTTTCTTTATCTTTAACCAGCTTTACAGACGAGGATATATTTAACTCAGCATTTTTGGTTTGCTCGGTCTGAACCTTAACGAGATAATCGCCATCGGCTGATATATCCTTAAGAGCAATATCATATTTTCCGTTTTGAGTATATTCTTCATTGAAAATGGCATTGCCCTCCGAATCAAGAACCTGTATCCGCAGGCTGCCCGAATCGATAAGAATATCCGCATTAAGAATTATGGATTCATAATCTTCATTAAAACAGATTGCCTTTTCCGAACATGAATCATAAGGAGTGCTTGTATTAAAAGAAAAAACTATGTCGGAAGATTGACTGTTGCAGCCTACAAAAATTGATGCCATTACAAGCGAAAAAATAAAAGCATATATAATTTTCTTAAAGAAGTTATTCATATCCTAAATATACCTCACCAAGATTTCAATATCGGTTGAAGAAAAAACCTCTAAAGGTTGTTCTGAAAAAGTCATAACTCACCAAACCTCCGCAAAATTTCAAGACCCGTCTCCCCGCTTTTTTCGGGGTGAAACTGTGCGCCGTAAACCGTTCCGCCGTTACCCACCAAGGCAGGAACCTTTCCGCCATAGTCCACATAAGCGTAAACATAATCGCTTGCACAATCGGCAGCGAATGAATGAACAAAATAAACATACTGCCCCTCGTCAACTCCCTTTAACAAAGGACATTCCCGATTATACTCCAATGCGTTCCAGCCCATTTGCGGAACAGCTAAATCACCGTCGGGCTTCATCAGCTTTACCGAACCCTTAATCAGTCCCAAGCCTTCAAACTCCCCAAATTCATAGCTTTTTTCAAACAAAAGCTGCATACCGAGACAAATGCCCAAGAAAGGCTTTTTTTCAGCCTCCGATTTTAAAGTATCAATTAATCCCGAACCCTTAAGCTTGTCCATAGCGTCGCCAAAGGCTCCCACTCCCGGCAGGATAATTCTGTCAGCGCCGATTATTTCATCTTTATCCGAGGTTATTGTATTTTCAATTTCGAGATAATTCAAAGCGTTTTGAACACTGAACAAATTTCCCGCTCCGTAGTCAATAATTGCTATCATAAAAGTTGTTCCTTTTACAGTTTTATTTGCTAAAAAATATCCCCACTGTTTACAAAATTCCCTTTGTAGAAGCGGCGGAGCCGTCCAAATTAAGCTTAACCGACTGCTTTAAAGCATAGGCAAGCGCCTTAAACAAAGCCTCAGTTATATGGTGGTCATTTTTTCCGTACTCAGCCCTAAGGTGCAGCGTAATCCCCGCATTAAAAGCAAACGCTCTCATAAATTCCTCGGTAAGGCAAGTGTCGAATTCGCCCACA
>CAYMFX010000046.1:0-14982 GCA_964389845.1 uncultured Ruminiclostridium sp. | reverse complement strand
CGTCCGCAGTTAGTAGAAATTGTGCAAATTGCGACTTTTCAGATAGCCCCTAATATTTAAGTGCAATTATGCAGGTGCTTTTGCCAATCGGCGAAAATGTCAATTAAAGCGCCGCCAATTCGTCAAAGCAAGACTTCATTGCGGGATAAAGCTTTTTATAAACGCTGTAAACCTTTTCATATTCACGACTGTTTTCCTCAACAGGATTCTGTACCTTATCGGGAATAATTACCGCCTTGCAGGCTTCGGGAACGGTAGAATATATTCCCGCTCCCACTGCCGCCAACAATGCAACGCCTAATGCGGGACCTTCCTTATTCTGAGTGGTCTTAACAGGACAAGCGTATAAATCAGCCAGCATCTGCCTCCAGAGTGGCGAGCTTCCTCCTCCGCCGCAAGCCATCATATCGGTTACGTTTATCTGCATCTCACGCATTACTTCAACACAGTCTCTCAGCGAATAAGAAACGCCCTCCATAACCGCTCTTATCATATCCCTTTTCTTGTGCATGGTGGACAGTCCCACAAAAGCGCCTCTGCAATTGGGGTCAAGGTGAGGAGTTCTCTCTCCGTTAAGATAAGGCATATAAAGCAGACGGTTTGCCCCGATAGGCACCTCCATAGCTTCCTTATCGGTAAGGTAATAAGGGTCAACGCCCATATTAATTGCAGTTTCCATTTCGCTCCAGCATAAATTATCTCTAAACCATTTCAGAGAAAGACCTGCGCTTTGGGTTACTCCCATAACGTGCCAGCAATTCGGCACCGCACAGCAGAAGGTATGCACTCTTCCCTTTTTGTCAATGGAAATATCGCTTGTATGAGCGAACACAACGCCGCTGGAACCGATTGTAGTGAAGGCTTTTCCGTCCTCAACAACGCCTGTTCCCACAGCGGCAGCCGCATTGTCCCCCGCTCCGCCTACAACGATAGTGCCTTCCGCAAGTCCGGTAAGCTCGGCAACCTGCTTTGTAATTCTACCTGTTATCTCAGGGCTTTCGTAAACCTTTGCCAAAAGAGACTTGTCGATTCCCAACTTATCCAAAACCTCGTCCGACCAGCAGCGGTTTGGAATATCCAAAAGCTGCATACCCGAAGCGTCGGAAACCTCGGTTGCATACTCTCCGGTGAGCATAAATCTAATATAGTCTTTGGGAAGCAGTATATGGCGGCACTTTTCGTAATTATCCGGCTCGTTGTTCTTTACCCACATTATTTTAGCGGCGGTAAAGCCTGTGATAGCAGGGTTAGCGGTTATTTCTATCAGCTTATCCGCTCCCACCTTATCGGTGATCTCGGCTACTTCCTTAGCGGTGCGCTGGTCGCACCAGATAATGCTGCGCCTGATGACCTTGTTGTCGCCGTCGAGCATTACAAGACCGTGCATCTGTCCCGAAAGACCGATTCCCTTTATCTCCGAGGAAGCCACGCCGCTTTCGCCGATAACCTGTTTAATGCCGTTTGCAACTGCATTCCACCAGTCGAGAGGCTCCTGCTCGGCATAACCGTTTTGTGGAGTATAAAGCGGATATTCATAAGTTGCGGAAGAAACGGGAACTCCGTCCTCGGAAAAAAGCACGGTTTTAGTGCCCGATGTTCCAATGTCAACGCCTAAAATATAAGCCAATTTATTCAATCCTTTCATTTCAATCAATCTGAGAAAAGCACGTTATTGAGAATGCTTTCAAGCATTTCCTGGCGACCGCTGGAAACAGAAGAAATAACGTCGCCTTTTTCAAGAACGTATTTTTCAAGCTCCGGCATCTTAGCCTTGCCGGAAATAATGTCGGCGCCGATGCCTTCGTTCCAGCTTGAATACCTCTCCTCTGTGAACTTGTCAATTCTGCCGTCCTTTATAAGCTTATCCGCCATTCTGAGACCCAGTGCAAAGGTATCCATACCCGCAATATAGCTGTGGAAAATATCCTCGGGGGTGAAGGAGCCTCTGCGTGCCTTGGAGTCGAAGTTAAGACCGCCGTTGGTAAAGCCGCCCGCCTTAAGAACCTCGTACATACAGAATGCGGCGTCATAAATGTTTGTGGGGAATTGGTCGGTATCCCAGCCCAGAAGCATATCCCCTTGGTTTGCGTCGATAGAGCCGAATACGCCGTTTTCTCTTGCAACACGAAGCTCATGCTGGAAGGTGTGTCCTGCCAATGTAGCATGATTTGCTTCAATATTCATTTTGAAATCGCCCAAAAGGTCGTATTTGCGGAGGAAGCCGAGAACGGTAGCCGTATCGAAATCATATTGGTGCTTTGTAGGCTCCTTGGGCTTAGGCTCAATGTAGAAATCGCCCTTGAAACCGATAGAGCGTGCATAATCTACCGCCATGTGCATAAGTCTTGCCATATTGTCCTGCTCAAGTCCCAAATTGGTGTTAAGCAGGGTTTCGTAGCCCTCGCGACCACCCCAGAAAACATATCCGTTGCCGCCTAATTTTACGGTAAGCTCAAGAGCCTTCTTTATCTGAGCAGCGGCAAATGCAAATACATCAGCGTTGGGAGCGGTGCCTGCGCCGTGCATATAGCGGGGATTGTTAAAGCAGTTAGCGGTTCCCCAAAGAAGCTTTTTGCCGCTCTTAGCCATTAACTCCTTCAGCAAGTCGGAAATTTCATCTAAACGGGCGTTTGTTTCCTTCAAAGAGCCTGCTTCGGGAGCAATATCTCTGTCATGGAAGCAGTAATAATCAATTGACAGCTTATCCATAATTTCAAAGGCGGCATATGCCTTGTTCTTAGCTGTCTCCATAGAGTCGCTGCCGCCCCATTTCTTGTCGGCTGTGCCTACGCCGAACATATCCGTTCCGTCGCCGCACATTGTGTGCCACCATGAAAGCGCAAACTTAAGCTGTTCACGCATAGGCTTTCCGTTTATAACCTCATCGGGGTTGTAATACTTGAACGCCATAGGGTTTGTGGAGCTTTTGCCCTCGTAATTGATTTTTGGAATGTTAAAAAATTCGCCCATTTGAAAAATTCCTCCTAATTTCTTAAATCATTTTCACAACAATCGGCTTTGACCATATCCGATTTATATAAGTCTATTTTAATATATCCAACCGCTTTTGTCAATAGATTTTTATGCGATATACACAAAGATTCACGAAAAATATATTGACCTTTGTAGCAATCTGAGTTATAATTAAATAAAATAACCATTGCCACTATGCTTGTTCACAATGATTCGTTTTATGAACAGGCAATTTTATGAACAAGAAAGGACAACATTATGGCAAAGAAAAGAATAGGCATTTTAACAAGCGGCGGAGACTGTCCGGGACTTAACGCAACCATAAGAGGCGTAGCCAAAGCCTGCTATAACCAATTAGGCGAGGACAAGGTTGAAATTATCGGAATATCCGACGGATTTCACGGGCTTATTCATAATGAGTGCCGTGAGATGAGCCGTTCAGACTTTTCGGGAATACTGACTACCGGCGGCACCATACTTGGAACCCGCAGAACTCCCTATAAGCTTATGCAGGTGGTTGAGGACGATAAAATCGATAAGGTTGCGGAAATGAAACAGACGTACAAGAACCGCAAGCTTGACTGCCTTTTGACATTAGGCGGAAACGGAACCCATAAGACCGCCAATCTTCTTTCGGAGGAGGGCTTAAACGTTATTGGTCTTCCGAAAACCATTGATAATGATATTTGGGGCACGTCGGTAACATTCGGCTTTAACACTGCCGTTGACATTGGAACAGAGGTTATCGACAGAATACACACCACGGCAAATTCTCACAGCCGTGTAATGGTAATAGAAATAATGGGCAACAAGGCGGGCTGGCTTACCTTGTATTCCGGAGTTGCGGGAGGAGCCGACATTATACTGATTCCGGAGATTCCCTATGACATTGACAAGGTTGTAAGCGCCGTGGAGGGTCGTGCCAAGGCGGGCAAGGGATTCTCAATAGTCGCCGTTGCCGAGGGAGCGATGGATATTGCGGAATCAAAGATGAAGAAGAAGGACAGGATTCGTGTAAGAGGCGAAAACGGCTACACCACCGCCACAACAAGGATTGCCAAGGATATTGAGCGCATTACCGGCTTTGAAACAAGAACCGTTGTTCCCGGTCATATGCTGAGAGGAGGCAGCCCCTCGGCAAAGGACAGAATTCTTGCAACCAAATTCGGAGCAAGAGCCGCAAGATTGGTAGCGGAAGAGAAATACGGCTACACTGTCGCAAAAATCGGCACTGCCATTGGAGAAAACCTATTGTCGGACGTGACTATGAAAACGAAATTTGTTCCTGCTGACGATGATGTTGTGGTTGCCGCAAGGGATATTGGAATTTCCTTTGGCGACTGATAAAAAATTACAATTCTAAATAGCACCTCATAATGTAAAGTCAAATCCTTTGCTGAAAATCGCTAAGTAAATGGCAAGGGCAAAAGCCGATTATTATGAGGTGCTTTTTTGGGTAATTTTTTGGCAGAATATTTTGCTTGAAACCTATTGAATAATATCTTTCTTTATGGTATAATTTTTATATTATGTGTAAGGGAGCTTTTAAATGGCAAAAACAAAAGTGGCGGTTCTATTCGGCGGACAGTCAAAGGATTATTCGGTTTCATTGAAGTCAGCATATTCGGCAATTACCGCTTTGAACGAGAACAATTATGACGTTATACCGATAGGTATTACCCGTGCGGGAAGGTGGCTTTATTACCCGGGAAATTACGAATCGATTGCGGACGGCACATGGGAAAACGATTCGGACTGCTGTCCGGCGGTTATAAGCCCCGACGCCGTTCATCATGGAATAATAAAGCTTATTGATAATTCGGAAATGGCATTGCAGCGTGTTGATGTAATTTTTTCCGTTATCTACGGAAGATTCGGAGAATGCGGACGGATACAGGGACTTTGCAAGCTTGCGGGTATTCCATTTCTCGGCAGCAATGCGGAGGCGTCGGGAACGGCTCTTGACAAGGCTATGACTCACCTGCTTCTTGACGAAGCGGGAGTGAAAACAGTAGACTACTTCTGCGTTGAACGAAGCGATATGCCTAACATAGACGAAATAATAGAAACCCGTGTTTCCAAGCTGCATTATCCGCTTGTGATAAAAGCGTCAAGCTGCAGCTCTTCAATCGGATCAAATTTGGCATTTGACAACAGCGAGCTTAAAAGCGCACTTAAAATTGCCTTTTCCCATCACCATAAAGCGGTGGTTGAGAACGCATTGACGGGCAGAAGCTTCTGCTGCTGCGTATATGAAAACGAGGGGCTGTTGGCAGTATCTCCCGTAGGAGAAACGGTTCCCATTGAAAGCGCTATTGACAAGCTCAACAATTATATCAGCAAAACATCAAGATTCGTTCCTATCTCCGATATAAGCGCCGAAATGACTGATAAAATCCAAAGCATTTCAAAAAGAGTATTTAAAATAATGGACTGTCAAGGGTATGCCGTTATTGATTTTTTGCTGTCGGAAGAAGAAATTTACTGCACTAAGGTTTCCACTATTTCCGGATTTAATGAGGAAAGCGCACTTTTCACACTCTTGAAGGCGGACGGATTAAGTTATTCGGAAATACTGGAAATAATGCTTATAAATGCCCTTGAATCAAAAGCATAATCTGAAAGGAATAAAATGACTAAAGACGTTTGTATAAATATAAAAAGCGTTCAAAGCTCGGACGACAATGAGGATGTGACAGAACTCTTTACCTATGGAAAGCTGACCGATAACGGCAACGGAAGGGATTACCGCATATCCTACGATGAAAGCGATGCAATGGGATTTGACGGCTGCAGCGTTACCTTAGACGTTTCCGAAAACTCGGTGGAGCTTATGAGGAGCGGAAACGCCGTTTCAAATCTTATGATTGAAAGAGGAAAAAAGCATTACTGTCATTACGGAACGCCTTACGGTGATTTTGTTATCGGAGTAAGCGCAGATAAAATCAAGCATTCCCTTACCGAAAGCGGCGGCGAGCTTTACCTTAAATACACTATTGATATAAACTCCGGATTCTATTCGGAAAACGAAATGTTTATCACAATAAAAGAGAGATAAAAGAAAGGTTTTAACAATGATAAATACGATAAACAACGCAAAAAATGAAGTTAAAGAAATAATTATGAACGCATTGGGAAGGCTTATTTCCGAAGACCGCCTTCCCGCCGAGCCTATTCCCGCTTTTATTGTAGAGATACCCGCCGACAAGAATCACGGCGATTTTTCCTGCAATGCCGCCTTGGTCTCGTCAAAGGCATTTAAGCAGAACCCGAGGAACATTGCCGCAATGATAGCCGAAAGCGCTGTTTTGGACGGCACGTTATTTGAAAAGGTTGAGGTTGCGGGTCCCGGATTTTTGAATTTTTTTGTGGGGGCAGCTTGGTTTACCGACACGGTAAAGGCTGTGCTTGACGAAAAAGAGGATTACGGAAAGACTGACGACGGTCACGGCAAGCGTGTTTTGGTGGAATTTGTATCCGCCAATCCCACCGGACCTATGCACATCGGCAACGCAAGAGGCGGCGCTTTAGGCGACTGTCTTGCTTCCCTGCTCCAATATGCGGGATATTATGTTGAACGTGAATTTTATATCAATGACGCAGGAAATCAAATCAACAAGTTTGCATTAAGTCTTGATTTACGTTACCGTCAGCATTTCGGAGACAACATAGAAATGCCGGAGGATTCATATCACGGTCAGGATATTATAGACCACGCAGAAGCCTTTGCAAGGCTCTACGGCGATAAATATATGAAGGTAAGCGAGGAAGAGCGCAGGCAGGCATTGGTAGATTATGCGCTGCCCATAAACATTAAGGGCTTGGAAGAGGATTTGCTTAAGTACCGCATTAAGTATGACACCTGGTTTAAGGAAAGCACTCTCCATAACGACGGCTCGGTTACTGAAATCGTAAATCTGCTGAAAGAAAGAGGCTGCACATACGAACAGGACGGCGCCTTGTGGTTTAAATCCTCCGAATTGGGAGACGATAAGGACAGAGTGCTGATAAGAGCTAACGGCGTTCCCACTTATTCCGTCCCGGATATTGCCTACCATTACAATAAGCTTGTAAAGCGCAAATTTGACATTGCAATAGATGTTCTCGGTGCGGATCACCACGGTTATATTCCCCGTATGAGAGCGGCGCTGACAGCTCTTGGGGTAGATGCGTCAAGGCTTGATGTTGTTATTATGCAAATGGTGAGGTTAGTTAGAAACGGCGAAACGGTAAAGCTTTCAAAGCGTTCCGGAAAGGCGATAACCCTTTCCACTCTGTTGGACGAAATACCTATGGACGCCGCAAGATTCTTTTTCAATCTGAGAGACCCTAACACACACTTTGAATTTGACCTTGATTTGGCAATTGAGGAAAGCTCCAAAAACCCCGTTTATTATGTTCAATACGCTCATGCGAGAATCTGCCGCATATTGGAAAAACAGGCTGAGGAGGGCAATGTATGTAAAAACCTTCCTGAGAATGAGCTTGTATATACCGAGACTGCTGAAATTGAGCTTATTCGTCATCTTGCGGAATTACCCGATACAATCAGCGAGGGAGCTAAAACCTATAACCCTTCGGTTATAACAAGGTATCTTATAGAGCTTGCTCAATGCTTCCATAAATTCTATGACGCTTGCCCAATCAAAGGCACAGAGGAAAAAGTGCTTCAATCGAGACTTTCACTTTGTACCGCCACAAAAATTGTGCTTAAAAATCTTCTTGATTTGCTTAAGGTCGAAGCGCCCGAAAAAATGTAATTTTCTTTTTGTAATAAAGGAGGAACAAGGTTAAAATGAGTACCGACGAACACAGTAAGCTATCTGACAAATACTCTGCTGTCACCGGTCACATACCCATTGTAACAATCCAACTCAGAGAAAATCAATTCCCCGATGTGTTTGATTTTAAAAATAAAAAAATAGATTTGTTACCCTTTGAAAATAAGGAATATTTGAAAAGATTGTTGAACAATATTGAAGAAGATTACATTTTGGCGCTTCCTACGGGGCTTTTGAATCCATATGTTTTACAGGAGCTTAAAATAAGCGCCGATTCTCAAAAAATAAATATTGCCGTTGCCAAAGCCTTTTCCGAAATAAAAGGAAACCGAAAAATTGCAGGAACAATAGGACTGTCAAAAGCGGACGTTGATCCTTTCGGAGAAGTAAGCTTTACCGAGCTTATTTCCGGCTATGACGAGCAGGTCAAGGCGCTGAAGGATTATGTAGATTCCTTCATTATTGAAAATATCAAATCAATGACAGATTTAAGAGCCGCATTGCTGTCATGCAAAAAAACCGGTAAGCCCATAACGGTCACTATTGCGGCGGAGCTTTTTGAAAACACGGAAAACTTTTCCTCCTCTGCATTAGGCGCATTGGTTACCGCACAGGAAATGGGAGCGGACAGCTTCGGGTTTTCTTTTTCGGACTGTGACGCCAACGAGGAAAAGGAAGAGGCTACTGAAATTATGCGGGAGCTCGTAAGATACGCTAAAATTCCTCTTGTAATGGACTTTACAAGAACAAACAGTATTTTCTTAGATGAAATGCTTAAGAACGGTATCAACAGATTTGTATTTCCTGAGGACGATGTTCCTGAATTTCCCGAAAATATGACAGTAACCGAAAAAACTCCTCTTCCCGATGATGATTTTTTTGTATTTGCCCATTACGGAAACGTATTCTTCTTAGAAGCCGACACAACGGAAATTTCCGAACCGATACAATGCCTGCCGGATATGGAGGAGATAATACACGGCATCTGCGACAGCTCCTGCGATGTGCTGAGAGTGGAAATAAATACCTCCGACGACGCAATCGACTTCGCCCGCAACGCACCTATGGCTACGCTTCCCGTAATGTTTCTGTCGGAAAACGTTATAGCTTTAAAAATGGCGTTAATGCTGTATCAAGGCATTGCGCTTATAGACAGCTCCACCCTTATCCCCGAGAGCGAGCTTAAAACAATCTGCAAAAAATACGGGGCTGTTGTATATTAGGGGCTATCTGAAAAAATGAAAGGATTATCAAAATGCACTTAGAAGAAAAAACTATAAAAAGCGAGCTTCAATTTGACGGTAAAATAATTAAGGTTTACAAGGACAAAGCGCTTCTTGAAAACGGAAGCGAGGTTGTGCGGGAAGTCATAAAGCATCCCGGCGGAGTTTGCGTTGTGCCCTTGACCGAGAACAACGAAGTTATAATGGTAAAACAGTTCCGTTATCCTACGGGAAAAGTGCTTACGGAAATTCCTGCGGGAAAATTGGAGTGGAATGAGGATCACTTTGCCTGCGGTAAGCGTGAGCTGAAGGAAGAAACAGGCTGCACCGCCGAAAAATACGACTATTTGGGTTACCTGCTCCCTACTCCCGCTTATGACACCGAGGTAATTCATATGTATCTCGCCCGAGGACTTACTCGAGCGGAGCAAAAGCTTGACGAGGACGAATTTCTTGACGTTATGAAAATTCCCTTCTCAAAGGCTGTTGAAATGGTGATGAACGGAGAAATCACCGACGCAAAAACTCAGCTGGCGCTGCTTAAAACAAAAGCTCTTCTTGACCGTGAGAATTGTAATTGACATTTGCGCCCGAGGAAATATATCCGTTGTAGGCGGATAAAATCTCCGCCTCTAATTTTTCCCTTGCTTCGGGACTGATAGGGTGAACAATGTCACGGAAGTTCCCCGACTCGTCACGTCTGCTGGGCATTGCCACAAACAAGCGTTCATCTCCCTGAATTATCTTTATATCGTGAATAGCTATTGAATTTTCCAGCGTAAGGGAAACTACGGCACGAAGCCGAGCCTCGTTCATGGTCTTTCTTATTCTGACGTCGCTTATGTTCATAATTATTTTTTCCTTTCCGATTGTTGTTGATAGTTATTTTTTGCCCCTGAGACATAAATATACATTAACGGTCTATACTTTAATTGAATATTTATTGCGCAAGTTTGAAAAACGGTTCCCCGATTATTTTATTATGCGAAAGGTGCTTATATGGAAGATTTTCTTACAGGAAAAAAACATATCCACTTTATAGGAATAGGCGGAAGCGGTATGTACCCGCTGGCGCAGATTCTTCACTCAAAGGGATTTTATCTGACCGGCTCGGATAACAACGAGACAGAGACATTAGAGCTTGTGAGAAAAATGGGGATTCCCGTTTTCATAGGACAATGTGCCGAAAACATTGAGGGCGCCGACCTTATTGTTTACACCGCCGCTATTATGAACGACAACCCGGAGCTTATTGCGGCAAGAGAAAGCGGCGTTACTACCGTTGAGAGAGCCGACCTGCTCGGACTTATCACAGGAAGATACGGCAACAGCATTTGCGTTTCCGGCACTCACGGAAAGACCACCACCTCTTCAATGCTTACACAAATATTCCTTAGTGAAAAAGTGGATATTTCCGCCGTAATAGGCGGCAAGCTGAAATCAATAGGGGGCAGCGGAGTTGCAGGCTCAAGCGATACAATGGTGTGCGAGGCCTGCGAGTTTATGGATCATTTCCTTAAGCTGTCGGTTGATGTGGCGGTGATACTCAATGTGGACGAGGATCATTTGGATTATTTTAAAAATCTTGATAATATTATTGCTTCCTTCCGTAAATTCTGTAACAATGCCTCAAAAGCGGTAATCATTAACGGTGACGACGAAAATTCCATGAAAGCTGTTGAAGGCGTTAAGGGCAAGGACATAATCACCTTCGGACACAGCAATAAAAATATGTGGTATCCCGAAAATATTGTTCATTCGGGCAATTTGGAAACGTCCTTTGACATTATGTTTAAGGGCAGCTTGTTCTGCAAGGCGGTAATTCATGTTCCCGGAGAACACAATGTTATAAATGCTGTTGCCGCCGCTGCCGCCGCACAATATTCGGGGGTATCGGCAGAGGGCATTGCAAAAGGCTTGGACGAATTTAAAGGCGCAGGGCGGCGCTTTGAAAAGTACGGCGAATACAACGGAATCACTATCGTTGACGATTACGGACATCACCCTGCTGAAATCGCAGCCACACTTAAAACGGCAAAGGGAATGAGCTTCAAGCGTGTATGGGCGGTACATCAGCCCTTTACTTACTCCAGAACATTTATATTAATGGACGACTTTGCAAAGGCACTGTCTATCGCCGATAAGGTGGTGCTTACCGAAATTATGGGAAGCCGTGAGAAGAACACCTACAACGTATACGCAAAGGATTTGTGTGATAAAATTGACGGCTGCGTCTGGTTTCCCGAATTTGAACAGGTTGCGGATTATGTATACAAAAACGCCGAGGAGGGGGATTTGATTATCACTCTCGGCTGCGGAGACGTGTATAAGGTTGCACGTTTGATTTGCAAAAAATTTGAAGAAGGCGGAAAATGATATGAATGATGAAAACAACAAGGACTATCTTAATACCGAGCTTCCTCTTAAAAAAAGAATTAAAAGCCTTGTGTCACAGCTTACCCTTGAGGAAAAGATAGGACTTATTCCCACAAGTCAGGCTGCTATTCCGAGACTTGGGATAAAAGCCTACGGGATAGGAAACGAGGTAGCAAGAGGATATGTCCCCCATGACTCGGAAAAAAGAGGGGGTAGCGAGAATTCAACCGTATTTCCTCAGCCTATAGGCTTAGCGTCAATGTTCGATACCGAGCTTTTGGAGAAGTTGGGAGAAATAGCGGGAACGGAGCTTAGGTACTATGAGGAACACACCGACAAGAACCACCTTGTATTGTTCGGTCCCACCGTTGACCTTGCCAGAGACCCAAGGTGGGGCAGAAACGAGGAATGCTACGGAGAGGATCCCTATCTTGCAGGGCAGTCGGTAAAGGCTTACACCAAGGGCATTGTGGGAAACAATCCCGATTACTACCGTGCAGTTCCCTCTTTAAAGCACTTTTTTGCAAATAACAACGAGAAGGACAGAAGCTCTTCCTCTTCAAATATCGATCCCCGTACAAAATTTGAATACTACTACCGTGCCTTTAAGCCTGCCATTGAGTCGGGCTATGCGGCGGGGGTTATGACTTCATATAACTCTATAAACGGACTTCCGGCATTATTCAACCCGGATTTGGAAAGAGTTTGCAAAAGACAGTGGGGTATGAAATACGCTCTTACCGACGGCGGAGATATGGGACAAACGGTAACTCATCATCATTTCACAAGAAATCACGCCAAAACCGTCGCTATGGCGATAAAGAGCGGTACCGACATTATGTGCGACGATGCGGAATTAGTCAAGGATTCCCTTCGTTACGCCCTCGATAAGGGAATGCTTTCGGAAAAGGATTTGGACAAGGCGGTCACTAACGCTTTGTATCCTCGGTTTTTGCTGGGAGAATTTAATCCCGATGAGAACAACCCTTATTTGAATTTACCCGAAAGCGTTGTAAACAGCTTTAAATACAAGGTTATAAATCTACAGGCGGCAAGAGAGGCGATAACGCTTTTAAAGAACCAGAGCCTATTGCCCCTAAAAGCGGACAGAATCAAAAATCTTGCTGTTTTAGGCGTTCACGGAAACGAATATTTTCGCGATTGGTATACCGGCTCTTCTTCCTATTCCATAACCGTATTTGACGCATTCAAGGGTATGCTTCCCGATTCCGAGGTGGAATATGACGATTGCCGTGATACTGTAGCGATTCGCTCCCTCTTTACGGGCAAATACCTCAGAGTAAACGATGACGAAACCATTACCGCCGACGGCGAATCTTCGGACAATGAGGACTGCCGATTCATAAAGGACGATTGGGGCGGTGAAATTGTGCTTACCTCCGTCAAGAACGGAAAGTACATATCGGCTGAAAAGGGCTATACGGCAAGTGAAGAATCCCTTTATTCATGGTTCGTTAAGCCTATAATTAAGCCTTCCATGGTGAAGGGAGACGTTGTTTACAAAAGCTGGAACGGCAAGACTGTTTTTGTCGATGATGAAGGCAGGCTTACCTATGGAGACGTAAGCAGAGTTGAAGAAAATCAGCTTTTTGCTGAAGAAATAGTTGACGACGGAATTGTAAGAGGAATGAGACTTGCCGCCGACTGTGATTATGCAATAGTATGCGTAGGAAATAATCCGATGATCGTTGCAAGGGAATGCTACGACAGAGATAATATTGAGCTTCCCTACTTTCAGCATGAATTCGTAAAAAATATTTTTATGGCTAACAGAAATACTGTTATGTGCCTTATTTCAAGCTATCCTTACGCTATTACAGAGCTGGACAGGCTGCTTCCCGCCATTATCTATACCGCTCACGGAGGACCGGAAATGGGAACCGCCGTTGCCGAAACCATACTCGGAAAGAACAATCCGGCGGGAAGAACCCCTATGACATGGTACAGCTCAACACAGGAGCTTGCTTCCATAAACGACTATGATATTATTAACAGCAAATCCACCTACCTTTATTACGACAGAAAACCCTTATATCCCTTCGGGTACGGCTTAAGCTACTCACATTTCAGATACGGGAGCCTTAAGGTTACGGACAGCACGGAAACATTGGAGGTCAGCGTAACTGTAGAAAATCTTTCTTCCTTAGGAGGAGACGAGGTAGTTCAGGTATATATCTCTCAGCTCGACAGACGTTACAAAAGACCTTTAAAACAGCTTTGCGGCTTTAAAAGGGCATTTATCGACCCTATTGAGAAGAAGGTTTTTAGTTTCTCGATAGATAAGAAGGAATTTGGACGCTGGGACGCCGTAATGGGCGAGTATTGCTTTGACGAAGGTATGTACCGCATATTTGCGGGAGGTTCCAGCGGTGACGACGAATGCAGCGCCACAATATTCCTGACAGGAACAAAGCCTGCCATAAGAGAAGCCGGGCGTAAAATAAACGCCGTTTTCTGTGATGAGAAAAGCGGTGCGGAAATCAGAAGCACCTTTGACGGCAAGGACGAGTACATTGCGGGAACATATACCTTTGGCGGATATGTCGTATTTTATGACCTTGATTTTAGCAATGGCAAAGGAATAAAAGTTAAAGCCTCCACTAACGGAAACGCTTCTAAGCTGTTCTTTGCTGTTGAGGGAGAAAATATAGCAGAGTTGGAGCTTCCCCCATTTGTTGACCCTGAGAAGTTCAAGACCTTTGAAATTCCCTTTATTAAAGAGATTGAGGGAGTACACGACCTGACGGTTCACCTTAGAGAAGGCGTTAATGTTCTCAGCTTAAGGATAATTCCCGAAAAGGATAATGAAGAAGAAAAGCCAAAATCCGAGGAGGATAAAGAGAATTAACTATTTTTAGCACTCTATCTATGAGAGTGCTAATTTTTACTATAACATAATAATTCCTTCACCAAATAAACACAATGGGGGTGTATAACATTAAATAACGAAGGGAGGTAATAAAAAGTTCAGGCAGTGCAGATAATACTTCTTGATTACAAAAAATAATAAGCAAAGTGTATTTTAAGGAGGAAACAATTATGTACGGATTAACACCATTTGAAAAAAGGACTTACGATTTATTCAACGCTTTTCATGACTTTGAGGACAACTTTATGAGTTCTCCCGACGTTTCGAGATTTAAAACCGACATTAAGGACGAAGGCAGCAAGTTTGTTCTTGAAGCGGAGATGCCGGGCTTCAACAAAGAGGATATAAAGCTTGACCTTGACGGCGACAGGCTCACTATCTCGGCGGAACACAGCACCTCGAAGGACGAGAAGGACGATAACGGAAAATATATACGCCGTGAACGCACCTTCGGCTCTTACAGCCGCAGCTTTGACGTAAGCGCTGTAGATACGGATAAAATCGGAGCAGAATATAAAAACGGAGTTTTGGTATTGGATTTGCCCAAAAAGCAGAATACTGCGCCTACTCCCAAGAGATTGGAAATTAAGTGATAACTTTTTTGAGCAGGTTCTGCTGAGAAAAGAAAGTGAGTCTTAAACACTAATTAATATAGGGGCTGTAAAAAACACATTACCGTGCGAGATAAAACCTCGCAAAGATACAACTGCCTATCATAAAACAGGGGACGCCCTCTCTT
>CAYMFX010000045.1:0-15334 GCA_964389845.1 uncultured Ruminiclostridium sp. | reverse complement strand
CAGTAAAAGGGCAAGTCAGACGGTGCTTCGGAAGTTTCCGAGGAGGTCAAACAAAGACAAATCGTTTAATAATACAAATAAATTCCCCTTTTGCTTGACTTTTTGGGCAAAATATGATAACCTAATATTGATTTTAAAGCAATAAACAAAAGCCTTTGAAAAGGAGCTTGTTCGCACAAAAGCCTGTCTATAATTAATGATTGGCAACGGGTACTGATGAAAGGAAATGGTGTACATATGAGAAAAAGACTGCTGTCCTTGTTATTGAGCGGAGCAATGTGTCTTACCTTGCTTTCCGCCTGCAATCAAACCTCAGATGAACCGCAGATTGAAACGACTACTGTTTTCACAGAGACTGAAAACACTTCTGAAACGGCGGAGACGGCAGCAAGCACTCCGGCAGTTTCAAGCGTCGAGCCAAAGGAAACCGACGCTGTCACCAAGGAAACGGAAAAACAAAACGATGAAACAACGGCAGAAACTGTAATCGGCACCTCTCAGAATACCGTTACAGCAGCTCCTGAGCCTGTTCAAACGCAAGCGCCCTCAACACAGGTGCCTGCCGTAACCACAGTAACCACAGTAACTAAAGCAGCTGCGGTAACCACGCCGCCTAAAACCGCAGCTGTTACAACAGCTGCGCCTAAGCCTGTAACGAGCGCCGCAGTTACTTCCAAGCCTAACGAAACGCCGAGCTATCCGCAGGTTGAACCCAACAACTCTGTTTCAAGCCATAAAAAGGGAATTGCAAACGTAACCGCTATGGAGCTTTATAAAAAAATGACCGTAGGCTGGAACTTAGGCAACTCTCTTGATTCAACAGGAAACGGTCTTTCAAGCGAAACGGCGTGGGGAAATCCCAAGGTCACAAGGGCGCTTATCGATGCGGTTAAGGCGGCGGGCTTTGATACTGTGAGAATACCGATAACATGGATGGGACATTTTGACGGAAGCAATAAAATAGATATCGCTTGGCTCAAAAGAGTTGACGAGGTGATAAACTACGCTTTAAGCAATGATATGTATGTTATCATAAATCTTCATCACGACGGAAACGATACCAATCAGTCCTGGCTTACTCCCGCTCCCGGTAATGAAACCGAAATGATAAATAAATTTAAAACCTTATGGTATCAGATTGCGGCATATTTCAAGGATTATGACGAGCATTTGCTTTTTGCGGGAATGAACGAGTTCCATAAGGGATACGGCAACCCTTCAAGCAAATATTTGGAGCTTACCGATAAACTTAATCAAGCCTTTGTGGACACTGTCAGAGCTACCGAAGGCAACAATTCGGGCAGAATACTTATCGTTCAGGCGTACAATACCAACGGCGAGCAGTCTCTTAAAATGAAAATGCCAAAGGACAGCGCTTCAAATAAGCTTATGGCGGAATTTCATTTCTATGATCCCTGGAGCTTTGCAGGAGAAGGCAAGGGCGATTGGGGCAAAACGGGAAAGAAAACCGACAGCTGGGGACAGGAGGACTGGGTCGACAATCTTTTCGGCAGAGCAAAGAAAAAATTTGTTGACAACGGCATACCGATAATATTGGGCGAATACGGAGCAATCAACAATAGGGACGGCAACGACGATTACAGAAGATACTATGTTGAATACGTCACCAAATCCGCTAAGGAACACGGACTTCTTCCAATCTGGTGGGATAACGGCTACGACGGAAGCAGCGGAGAGGCGTTTGCACTGTTTGACAGATACTCCTATGCAAAGCTGCATACGGATATTCACGAAGCAATTATGAGAGGGGTAAGCGGAAAAAGCTACACCATTACATTGCCGTAAAAAATTTTTAAGAAAGGCTAAGGGCATATGGGAAGGGCATTTAAGAACACAGCGGTATTTTCGTTGATATTTGCATTGGTATTGTTGCTTTTTTCTGGGTGTGCGCCGAAAACAAGCGCCCGTGTAACCATAGAGGGCACAAAGTTTATGGTTGACGGAAAAGAGCTTTGGCTAAGCGGCGGGAACACGCCTTGGATAAACTGGAACGATTTCACAGGAAATATGGACGAAGAGAAATGGCGGGATACCTTTGCGCTGCTTGCGGAAAATAATATCAACTGTACCAGAATATGGGTTAATTGCAGCGGCTATCAGATTGTGAGGGTTGAACCTGACGGAAGTGTTTCCGAGATAAATGAAGAGCATTGGAACGACCTTGACAAGCTGTTTGCTTTAGCCGAGGAATACGGGGTTTATGTAATGGCGACATTGCTGTCCTTCGATCATTTCAAAGCTCCTAACTGGCAGGCTTTTATAAAGTCAAAGGAAGCGGTTGACGATTATGCGGAAAAGTATGTGGCGGAATTTTGCAAGCGCTACGGCAAAAACGAATATCTCTTTTCAATTGACATAATGAACGAACCCGACTGGGTTTATGAAAATGAGGAGTGCGGTCAGATACCCTGGGACAATATTTCCTATCTGTTAGGCAGATGTGCGGCGGAGATACACGAAAACTGCGACACTCTTGTCACTGTTGGAATAGCGATTATCAAGTACAACTCCGATTTGCGCGAGGGCAACAAAATATCCGACGATTATCTGAAGTCACATACCGGTCTTGACGGAGCCTATGTGGACTTTTACAGCACTCACTATTATTCATGGCAGAAGCCTTATTTCGGATTGCCCTTCGGCGTATCCCCGAAACGATTCGGATTAGACGAGGATAAGCCCTGCCTTATTGGAGAAACCAGCAACGACGATGAAAAGCAGTTTACAATGAGTCTTCCCAAGGTGTACAAATCGGCTTATGACAACGGCTGGAACGGGGTATTGGTATGGATGCAGCCTAACGAGGAGGACGAAACCGGCTGGTACCGTTTTGATTTGACGAAAGAAGCTACGAATAAAATTTCCGAGGAGATTTTCGATAAAATTTATCCTATCGGTAAGAAGAAATAATTATAAAAAACGAAACTGCTGCTATCTGTCATAATTGCGGGTATAACCGGAAGGCTAAACTTAATTATTAGGCCTCCTCGGAAGTTTCCGAGGAGTTCAATTGCAAATAAAATGTAAAAAATAGCCTTGTGCAAAGCTTTTTCTGCATTGTACAGGGCTATTTTTTTGTAATTTACGGCTGTATTTCTTTTATGCTCTCCGATATATTCTAATGAGCCGAAATATATGATTTTCGCTATTGCTTTTTTTATTATAGTATGATATAATGAACTATGATTGATATAGTGGAATTTTTAGCTTTGTTTTCGATATTATATAATTAATGCTATTATACTCCTGTAGGAGGCAGGATTACATATGAAAAATAAAAAATTATTTGCTTTGGGAATGATAATTCCGGTTGCTTTATGCGGCTGCAGCAGCGGGGTTGATATTATAATTAATGCCGATGAATATGAGGGGATTGTTTTGGCAACGGAAAACACGGTTGCCGAAGCTGTTCCTATACCCGACTATGTTGTAATTACCCACCCTACCGATGTTACGCAAACGGAGGATACTAACCCGGAAGAGAGCGGTGCAGAGACCGGAGAGACGTCGATAACTGTTTCGGAGCAGACAAAGCCGCCTGTTGAGCAGACAAAGCCTCCCGTTATAACCAATGTGGCTCCCGCATGGAAAGAGACGCCTGCAAGCGGCACCATGTATGTAAACACAGACGGGATTTACAGCAGAATAGCGGCAGTAATGGGAAGCGCTAAGGTCGACTCATACAGATTAAACCAAGAGGTAAAGATTATAGCCAAAACCAATACCTATTATTTCAAGGTAAGCAGCGGCGCATATATACACAGTGATTATTTAAGCAATCAGCCTGTTGCGGTGCAAACCACCGTTACTGCCGAGCCTCCCGTGACAGAAGCGGTAACAACGCCGGAAGTGACTGAACCCGTAATTACCGAAACCGAGCCTGCGGAAACCGCAGTCACTGAACCGGAAGAATCCGATTTAACAACGATTATGGGAGACAGTGCGGCAACGGTGGAGCAGATGAGGAGCTTTATAAGAAAGCATAATCCCGATGTGGCGGATTCGGTTATCGACATGATACCTTATTATTTGTCCGAGGGTGCGGCAGAGGGAGTAAGAGGTGATATTGCCTTTGCTCAGTCGTGCTTGGAAACAGGCTATTTTAAATTTGAAAAAACAGGCACGGGTTCGGCTGTCACAATTGACCAGAACAATTTCTGCGGAATGGGAGTTACAAGCTTAGGAGTAAAGGGGGAGTCCTTTCCCACTCCTCAGATTGGAATAAGAGCTCAAATTCAGCATCTTAAGGCTTACGGTTCCACTCTTCCATTAAACGGGGAAAGGGTAGACAACAGGTTTGCTTATGTAGTAAGAGGCTGCGCTAAATATGTCGAGTGGCTCGGTATGCAGGAAAACCCAAGCGGCAGAGGCTGGGCGGGCGGAGCAAATTACGGTCCCATGATAATGAATATTTACAAGAGCATTCTTGACTGCTGATAGAAACGGAATTTTGATAGGAACTTGTTATAAATTCGGGGTGTTGACTCTCACTGAAAGGAGAATGCTGATATGGAACAAAGAAAGTATGCTGTATTGATTTATCCCGATTTTTCTTTGCAGGAAATAACCTGCTTAACTTCATGCCTATCTGTATGGTTTGGTGAAAAAATAGATGTTATAGCAAGCGAAATGAAGCCTTATGAAAGTGAAGAGGGTTTTTGGATTACTCCCGCAAAAACCGTTGACGAAGTAAATCCGTCAGATTATTCGTGCATCATACTTCCCGGTACAATTAACCCTTTACCGGCTCTTTTCGATAACAAGCTGATTGATTTTTTACGGAAAGGGAAGGAGAAGGATATTCTTTTTGCCGCCATTTCATCTTCACCCATATTGCTGTCAAAGTCGGGAGTTTTAGACGGCAAGGATTTTACCGCAGGTTTTTTTATGCAGATGACAGAGGCTTTTTCTTTTATTGATAAAGCTCATTTTGTTCATAAGCCGGTAGTAGAAAGCGGTAATGTTATAACGGGTATCGGTATGTTCTTCCGAGAATTTGCGGAAAAGGTGCTGTTAAAATTGGGGTATGATATTGGAGACAATTTTATGATTACCGAAGACAGAGAGTATTCGGAATCAGAGCTGACTTTTTATTGGACGGAAGAGGAATACAGCGAATTTTTGGAGGAATTAAAGGAGTTTGCAGATAGAAATTAACAAATAACTTCCTGGGAGCATTTTGATAGGAGCGTTTTAATGAATAAAAGAAAATTAAAAGGAATATTGGCGGTATTAGCCGCAATGTCGGTAATGCTGACTAATTTTGCCGTTTACGCCGAAGATGCTGTTAATGCTGAAAGCACAGACAGCTCCGAAGCGGGAGAACCGGACGATGTAACAACGCCGCCTGCAAGCAGTTCAAACTTCACACTGCCCAAAAATCAAAGGGCAACATTTATTACGCCGGGCGTGGATTATTTAACCGAGGAATCGGGTACAGCCGAGGCAGTAGGCGAAGAATTGGACGGACTGTACGATAAGCTGACTGAGATTGGACTTAATACCGTTTACATAAATACGGTTTACAATAATCATTCATATTTTAGTACAGACATGAACGGAGTTGTGGAAACCGACTATTCGGCAATCGCCTTGGAAAAAGCTCATGAGCATAATATGAGAGCTTATATGGTGCTTAATATGAATTATATGCTCTCTATGGCGGAGGAAGGTGCGGATCGCTTGGACAGCCTTATTTCCAATGTTCACAGGTTTATGCTCAGATACAAGAGCGAGGGAATACTTGTGGACAGCTATTATTCCGAGAAAAGCGCTTCGGAATATGCGGATTATATGCAGAACGGCTCGGGAATAGGCTATGAAAATTGGCTTTACGATTCCAACGAAATGTACTTTTCGGCTTTAAGCGAGGTTGTCAGAATAACGGATAACAGCATTCCTGTAGGTATTTTGATAAACGATATGTGGGCTAACTCCTCCGTAAACGAAGAGGGAAGCGACACTGCCGATACATTTCAGGCTTATTACGACGGTTTTTCCGATACAAAAAAATTTGTTGCCGAGGGTTATGCGGATTTTTGCGTAGTAAACGCTTACGGCTCAATAACAAGCACAATGCTGCCTTTTGAAAAGGCAGTGGGTTGGTGGAGCGAGCTTTCCGATAAAAACGGCTTGACAATGTACGTGTCGTTATTCAATGAGTATCAAGGCTCCGGCAAGGAGGGCTGGAACGGAGAGGATCAGATTTTAAAGCAGCTTTCCATTGCAGACAAGCTTCCCGCTTTCGGGGGAAGCGTGTTCCATTCCTGCAATGACCTTTTGAATAATACCACCCTTGCTAATAACATCAAAAAGTTTTACGGCGACCAGATAAATACGGAATCACTTTTTGAAGAGCTTCGTATGCAGTCGCCTTCACAGCTAAACTTTGTGACCTACGAACCCTATGCGGATTTTATGGGTACCTTTGACGAGAATTTTGAGGTTCTTTTTAACGGGCAAAAGGTAACTCTTAACAGTGCTGGCAACTTCTATTTTGAAGAGCCTCTCAATATTGGTATGAACACCTTTACAATAGAGCATAAGGGAAAGGTTTACAAATATAAGATTGAACGTAAGATAGACACCATAAGAGACTTGGACGCTTCAATTGCAGACGGAAAGAGCCTTAGCGTTACCGGCGGAACTAAGCTTGAAATAGCCTGCACCGCATATAAAGGCGCTTCCGTTACCGCAACCCTTAACGGTAAGACTATAACCCTTAAGGAGAGCGAGGGACAGCAGGATTCCGACATTAACAGCTCTTATACCGTGTTTGTAGGCACTTATACCGTTCCCGAGGGAATTATTTCAAAGGAACAGAATCTTGGCACTATCAAGGTTACATCCTCTTATGCGGGATATACTCAGTCTCTGTTCGGCGCTTCCGTAAAGGTACTGGCGCTTCCTGAACCTCCTAAGGAAATAACTACGACTTTGGAAGATCAGAACTCTGCCGGCTCGGGCGAGGTTGTGGGAACAATGGATCCCGTTTACACCGAAGCGGACAATGTTAAATACATTAAAGTAAAGAATAATTATACAACCGTTTATAACGGTGCAACAGCGGGTTCTATTCCCACCCCGGATTATGCGCAGCTTCCTGCCGGTACTCTTGATTATCTTCTCGCTTCCTCGGGAGACTTCTATATCACCGAGTCGGGAAAGCGTTTCAGAAAAACGGAGGTAAGCGCTTTTGACGATACGGGTTTAGGCACAAATGCGCTGGTTGTAAAGTCCTCAGGAACAAGCGGAGGTTCGTCCTACTTTAAAATTGCTTTGGATTACAGAATAAGCTATAATATTGATTTTGCGGGACTCAATTATTATGCGGGAGGAGACGGCGAATTTAATCTTAACGATTTCACCGCAACTCATGTATTTATTACCTTTGACAATATAACATCGGTCACAAAGCTTCCGGATTTTACCAACAACTATGTGTTCAGCGCTGGAAAATGGGAGACCGTGGAGGTTGGCGGCGTGCCGAAATTCCGTATGGTGCTTACTTTAAGGCAGCCTAAGGTTTACGCAGGCTGCGGAGCGTATTACGATACCGACGGAGACCTGATGCTCACCTTCAACATTACAACCAATACTCTTTCGGGAATGACTATCGTTATCGATCCGGGACACGGCTATTGCGATAAGGAGGACGCTAACGGGGTAGGACTTGGCAATTTTAATTTTGATCCGGGAGCAGTGGGATTTATTCGTGAGATAGACTCTAACCTTGGAATCGCAAAGGAGCTTGAGAGCCAGCTTAAAGCGCTTGGGGCAAATGTAGTAAGGCTCAAAACCGAGAGCGACAAAATCAACACAAGACAGCGTCCCAATGTGGCGAGAGGATATGGCTGCGATATGTTTATATCAATTCACGCCAATAAGTTTGCCGGCGATCCGTCGGTAAGGGGCACCGAGGTTTATTACTTTACGCCTTACAGTCAGCCATTGGCATCTGCGGTATCTTCACAGATTGCAAGTTATTTCTCCGGAAATGTTTATTCTGACGGGGCGAATAAGAACAGGGGAGACAAGTACAGCTATTATAAGGTAACGTTACAGCAGGATTTCCCTTCAATACTGATTGAAACAGGATTTGTTTCCAATGAGGAGGACGCTTTGGCGCTTGCAAATCCCGAGCATCAGAAAAAAATTGCGGCGGGAATCGTAAACGGTATCAAGAGCTATGTGGGCAGAAGCAATCTGACATACAGCTCCGACGGTTCAAGCGGTACGCTTCCCGCTCCCGGGGATGTTACAACTCCCGAGCAGCCGACAACAGCTCCAGAGGAAACGAGTGTGGAAACAGGCGAAAATACTTCTGCCGAAAACTCTGAGACTGCTGTCGAGAACGGTTCCGAGACCTCTGCTGCAGTCGATACTGATACAGAAGCTACCATAGCTGATACAGACAACGGGAATATAACGCCGACCGACACAGGTATTGCCGCAGTAACGGTTGACGTCGGAACGGAAAGTAATCCTGTGGAATTGTCGGTTGATATGCCTTAAACAATATTAAGAACGTGTTCTAACAAATACTACTTGCAAAAAATAAAAATTTTTGTTATAATGTAATCGAAATCATTGCGCAGCAGAAACAGAATAGTTTTGAACAATTCAACAAAGGAAAGGACTGAAATTTTTAATGTCAGTAAGTGTAGTAGTCGGAACTCAGTGGGGGGACGAGGGAAAAGGCAAGATTATAGATATAATTGCTTCCCGCACCGATGTGGTGGTAAGATCACAAGGGGGAAACAATGCGGGACACACAGTGGTGAGCGGCGGTCAGACCTATAAGCTTCATCTTATCCCTTCCGGAATACTCTATAAAAATACCTTGTGCCTTATCGGAGCAGGCGTTGTCCTTGACCCTAAGGACTTTGTGGGCGAGCTTGACGCATTGGGCGAAAGGGGCGTTTCCTTTGATAATCTGAAGATTGACCCGAGAGCTCATGTTACTATGCCGTGGCATATTGCGCTTGACGGATTATCGGAAAATTTCAGGGGTAATTCTGATATAGGCACTACAAAGCGCGGGATTGGTCCTGCTTATATGGATAAGTACGAGCGCTGTGGTATTCGTGTTTATGACTTGGTTCACCCCGAAATATTTGCGGAAAAGGCAAGAGCCACCGGAAAGCTGAAAAATAAAATTATTACTCAGGTTTACGATGGAGAGCCGATAGATATTGAAGCTGTTATCAAGGAATACACCGAATACGGAAAGCGCATTGCAAAATATGTGGACGATGTTTCGGTTATAGTGTACAATGCCCATAAGGAAGGCAAAACCATTATGTTTGAAGGCGCTCAGGCGACCCTTCTCGACATTGACTTCGGAACATATCCCTATGTTACCAGCTCTCACCCTCTTTCGGCAGGAGTTTGTATCGGTACAGGCGTTGGTCCTATGATGATAGAGGATATTATTGGAGTGGCAAAGGCGTATACCACAAGAGTTGGAAAGGGGCCTTTCCCAACGGAGCTTGACAATGAGATAGGCGACACTATCAGAAACAAGGGCGGCGAATTCGGAACAACCACCGGCAGACCCAGAAGAACCGGTTGGTTCGACGCAGTTATCGTGCGTCATTCGGTTCGCGTAAACGGACTTTCAAGGCTTGCCATTAATAAGCTTGATACATTGAGCGGAATAGGCGATTTAAAGGTTTGTACCGCTTACGAAAAGCCCGACGGTTCTATAATTAAGGATTTCCCTCCCACACTTGAGGAGCTTGAGGGCTGTAAGCCTGTTTATGAAACGCTTAAGGGATTCGATGAGGATATATCGGGCTGTAATAGCTTTGACAGTCTCCCTGAAGCTTGTAAGAGCTATATTGAAAGGCTTGAGGAGCTTTGCGGCTGCAAGATAGCTATGATTGGGAACGGTCCCGACAGATCACAGATAATAGAAAGATGATTTGATGAATATTCTTTTTGTAGGAGACGTAGTGGGGCAGAACGCCTGCCGTGATTTTACGGCAATGCTGCCTTCGCTTAAACAGCGTTATAAGATTGACGTTACAGTAGTGAACGGAGAAAATTCAGCTGACGGGAACGGCATCACGCCGTTTTCGGCTGAGCTTTTGTTAGGAGGTGGTGTTGACGCTGTAACAACGGGAAACCACTGCTTTAAAAGAGCTGAAATGGCGGCGATATATGAGGAAAGCAGCGTTATTGTCCGTCCCGCAAACTTTGGGGAGGGCTGTCCCGGCAAGGGTTACTGTATTCTCGATTTCGGAGGGTACTCTCTCGCCGTTGTGAACCTTATAGGCATTAATTTTATGCAGCCTGTGGATAATCCGTTTTTATATGCGGACAAATTGTTGGAGGAAATTGAAACAAAGAACATTCTGGTTGATTTTCACGCCGAAACAACCTCAGAAAAGAAGGCGTTAGGGTATTACCTTGCGGGTAGAGTATCCGCTGTTGTAGGAACTCACACTCATGTACAGACCGCAGACGAATGTATTCTTGAAGAACACACCGGTTATATAACCGATGTGGGAATGACAGGAGTGCAGGAATCGGTTTTAGGAGTAGACAAGGACATTATAATTGCTCGACTTACCACATACTACCCTCAGAGACATATTTACGCAAAAGGAAGGACAACTTTAAATGCGGTGGTTCTGGAGATAGATACAAAGACCGGAGCATGCCGCAAAATCAGGCGTATTTTTGAATGAGGGCGGGCTGCCCTCCGGCATGAAAGGATGGTATAAGTATGGAATCGGTAAAAGTATCGGCAAGATCTGTTCCGAAGGCTGTTGCCGGCGCAATTGCGGCTATAATAAGAGAGGGAAAGAAGGTTGAGGTTCAGGCTGTGGGAGCCGGAGCCGTCAACCAGGCGGTTAAAGCTATCGCTATTGCTTATGTGTATATGAAAGAAGAGAACACAGAAATTGTTACTATCCCCTCTTTTGCGGGAATTGACATCAACGGTGAGGAACGTACCGCTATTTGTCTTGTTGTTGAAAAAAGATAAAAACAAGTTTTGAATATTCGGTTTCCGATAGATAGAGATAACCTTTCCCAAAAAATGTCTTATTCGTCATACTCGATAAAAATGTTAGGAGATATTTAGAATGAAAAAAAAGATTTTGGTTTTCGTTATGGCAATTATTGCCGTAGCTTTGCTTTTCTGTACATCACTGATCGCTTTTGACGGGAACGATTACGGAGACGGCGGCGGTGGCGATTGGGGCGGAGACTGGGGAAATGACGATTGGGATAATGATTACGATTGGGACAGCGGCAGCTCGGGAAGCAGCGGGAGCAGTCTGATTTCCTCCTGTCTTTCCTTTGTGCTTCCTTCTCCCATAATAATTGCGATTATTGTAACAATAATTCTGAGAAGTACCGGCGCTAAGAAAGGCGGTGCGCCTGCGGTGCGTCCGGGACAGGGGTATCAGGGAGCCAATGTCTTTTTGCCTAACCGCAATGATGAAATTCAGAATATTATCCGAAAGAAGGATCCGAATTTTACTGCGGACGACTTTGTGACCTTTGCTAAACAGGTGTATATAGACATTCAAATGGCGTGGTGCAATCGGGATATGACTCCCGTTCGCCCCGTTATGCACCAGAATTTGTTTAACACTACCCAAAGACAGGTTGAGGAAAAGATAAAGCAGGGCGTTGTTTATCACTATGAGAGCATCGCTATTAATACTGCGTACCTTACCAGCTTTGTAAGAGACAAGGATTTTGAGTATCTTACCGTTTATCTCAACGCCCGTATGATTGATTATCAGGTTGACGAGAAAACCGGCAATATAATCAGGGGCGACAGAACCACCCGCTGGGATTTGCGCTACAAGATGAAGTTTGTCAGAAGCACCTCTGCAACCACTAAGGGCGCTGTTTCTGGCGCTCAGGGCTACAACTGCCCCAACTGCGGAGCGCCTCTTGAAATCACTTCCTCGGGCGAATGTCCTTACTGTGGCTCTACAGTATCTACGGGCGATTATTCTTGGGTTCTCACCGACTTTACCACCGTTCGCAACGATACGGTAGACGACGGCATTAGAGTACCTCCTGAGGATTTGCAGTAAGAAACTGTCAGAAATAAATTCAGAGAGGAAAAATTTATGAAGAAAAAACCTGCGGTTGTTTTCGGAATTATTATGGCACTAATGTTTTCGATTTTCGCCACCGTTGTCGCTTTTGACGGTAATGATTACGGCGGAGGCGGAGGAGGTGGCGGAGGTCACAGCGGAGGAGGCAGCCATTACGGCAGCAGCGGCAGCAGTTCCATTGATTTCAGCGACCCGGTAGACGTTGTAATATTTGCTGTTGTTATCGGAATTTTTGTAGTAATTGCCGTAACGACATACAAAAAGTCCAAAAAGGGCGGCGGAGTGCGCTCGGGACAGGGAAATCAAGGCGCAAATGTTTTCCTTCCCAATCGCAATGATCAGATTCAGGAGATTATCAGGAAAACCGACCCTAATTTTACCGCCGACGACTTTGTGACCTTCGCAAAACAGGTGTACATAGATATACAAATGGCATGGTGCGGCAGAGATATGACTCCCGTGCGTCCCGTTATGCACCAGAATTTGTTTAACACCACTCAAAGGCAGGTTGAGGAAAAGAAAAAGCAGGGCGTTGTTTATCATTATGAAAGCATTGCCATTAACACCGCTTATCTCACAAGCTTTGTAAGAGACAAGGAGTTCGAGTATCTTACCGTTTATCTCAATTCCCGAATGATTGATTATCAGGTAGATGAAAAAACCGGCAACATCATCAAGGGCGATAAGAATACACGCTGGGATATGCGCTATAAGATGAAATTTGTCAGAAGCACTTCTGCCAAAACTAAGGGCGCTGTTTCAGGCACTCATGGGTACAATTGCCCCAACTGCGGCGCTCCGCTTGAAATTACCTCCTCGGGTGAATGTCCTTACTGCGGTTCTATTGTGACCACAGGCGATTATTCATGGGTTCTCACCGATTTCACTACCGTTCGTAACGACACCGTAGACGACGGGATAAGAGTACCTCCGGAGGATACGAACAAATAATGAATGGTTTTTTAATCTTTTTGGCAATTTTTTTGGGAGTCGTTGCTGCAATTTTTATCGGTGTTCTTGTAATTAAAAGAAAGCTCAATAATATTACAAGAAATTACTTGGGAAAAAGTATTGGGGAAACGGCGCAAATGCTCTCTCAGGGGCTAAAGGAAGAGTGTATGCTGCCTTATTCGGTGCCTAAGCTAACCCCGCTTTATAAGCCGAAAATCGAGCGTGATTTTCCCGAAATGAGCTTCGCTCAATTGGAGAGTATGGCTAAAAACGGTATGGCGGATATTCTCAATGCCATAGAAAACGGAAATCCCGAAACCGTGGCAAATTCTTCCAACAGGCTTCGGGAACAGATTGAGGGCATTGTTGAGGATTCAAGGTCGAAGGGTGAGGAGATACACTACGATAATGTTAAAATTCACAATGTGGGCGTGGAAAGCTACAAAGCCGACAATGAGGCTGCAACGGTGGTTTTTCAGGTGGCTCTCCAAAGTATTGCTTACGTCACTAAGGACGGCAGGGTTACGGGAGGAATTAAGGATAAGCCTACTCAGAACCTGTTTTCCGTTTTGCTGTCGCATAATCAGGATTACAGCGCCGAGACGGCAAAATCCTATATCGGAGCAAACTGTCCTAACTGCGGAGCGCCTGTTCCTGCGTTGGGAAGAACCTGTCCATACTGCGGCTCGGGACTTGTGGCAGTTGTGGACAAAATCTGGCAAATTGACAGCTTCAGGCTGTTGAAATGAATAAATGAGGGAATTATTGCAATTGCCCTAAATAAAAATCGAAAGGAACGGTACTTAAATGGGACTTATTAAATCGGCAATCGGCGCTTTGGGCGGAACCTTGGGCGATACTTGGAAGGAAGCCATACACTGCGGCGCTATGGATAACAAGGTTATCCTCCGAACAGGCTCTAAAATGAATCAAGGCTCTAACAGAACCAGCAACACAAAAGGAACGGACAACGTAATAAGCAACGGAAGCGTTATCATGGTTGAGGAAAACACATGTATGCTCACCTTGGATAACGGAAAAATAACGAATGTCGTTACCGAGCCGGGAAGATATACCTTGGACAACTCCTCTGCCCCCTCTATTTTTGCGGGACAGATAAAGGACTCCGCTAAGGACTTTATCAACCGTTTTACCTATGGCGGCACTCCTTCATATGAACAGCGGGTTGTTTATATCAACCTTCAGAAGCTCCCCGGAATACGTTTCGGAACCGGCACGCCAATGCCCTACTTTGACCCTAAGTACAATACTTCGATAGACCTTCGTTTTTACGGAACCTTTGAAGTTCAGATTCCCGATGCGGAATATGCGGTAAGATTCTATCAGGAGGTTGCAAGCAAGGGCGTATTGGCAGGAGATATGTCGGCTGCATCTATCTTCAGCAGCGAACAGTATAAGCAGGAATTCATGCAGGCTATGTCTGAGGCTTTAGGTATGCTCTCCACACAGGGCGTATTTTACAGCATGATTTCCACCAAGCTTTCCGAGCTTACAAGGAATGTCCAGACAGCAACGGTTGATAACTGGCAGCAGCGCGGATTTATGGTAACCAATATAGGTATGAGCGCTCCTACCATTACCGATGAAAGCAAAGAGCTTCTCGGCGACAGACTTAAGGCTGATACAATGCTTGATCCTAACGTTCAGCAGGCTATGATGGCAGGCAGCATTGCAAGAGGCATTGAGGCTGCCGGCTCCAACGAGGGCGGCGCTATGATGGGCTTTATGGGCATGAATATGGCTCAGCAGGCAGGCGGAAATATCTTAGGTCAGATGAATGCCAACGCTCAGCAGTTTAACCAGCAGCAGGCTCAGGCACAGGCTAATTCCTGGAGATGTTCTTCCTGCGGCGCAAACAACACAGGCGCTTTCTGCTCAATATGCGGCGCAAAGAAGCCCGAAGTATGGGTATGCTCCTGCGGAACACAAAACACCGGTAAGTTCTGCGCTAATTGCGGTACTTCAAAGGAGGGTGCGGCTCCCGCTGCTCCTACGCCTACAGAATGGACCTGCTCCTGCGGTAAGGTCAATACAGGCAAATTCTGTGCGGAGTGCGGAAAGGCTAAGCCCGCAGCGCCTAAGAAATATAAATGCGACAAGTGCGGCTGGGAACCCGCCGATCCTGCTAATCCTCCCAAATTCTGCCCTGAATGCGGAGATATTTTTAACGAGGATGATTTGGTTTAATTTTGATGTAATAAAATTTAGCTATTCTTTTTTCGCTTCCTTTTTGTGACACAAAAAGGAAGTAGGGA
>CAYMFX010000044.1:6675-15678 GCA_964389845.1 uncultured Ruminiclostridium sp. | reverse complement strand
TCAAAATCATCGCCGCAGGCGATACCACAATTGTCAATTGTCCATTGTCCATTGTCAACTGTTCACGACGCGTCCTCCACCATATGCTCTATACTTTCCGGTCCCTCATTTTTTATTACCTCCAAAAGGTCGTCGGTATCGCCGGTATAACGATAAGAATAAATGGTATTGTAGCCGAAGGAGGGGACGAGGGGAGATACCTGTGCGGGAGGATAATTATCGTCATAGAAGCGGTAATTTGCCACCCGCTCCCTTTGTGAATCCTCGTCGAAATCATATATTGAAGGTCCGAAAAGCTCCTTGTCCGTTTCCTCGTTATAGATTCCCGCATTAACAAGATAGGTTGACATCAAGTCGGCGAAATAAACGGGGGCTGAGCTTGTGGTGAGAGCGTCCGATTTCCGCCCCGGTTCCTTTACCATAAACATCGGCGTTGAATCGGGGTAGTTTCCCAAGTCGTGGGAACCGTGGTCTCCCATAATAATTATCGTTGAATCGTCGTATACGCCGAATTCCTTAAGCTTGTCAATATATTCTCTCACAATATCCAAAAGATAAACAACGGTGTCAATGGAGTTTCCTTTATCATAAGGAGTGTGAGCGCCCCATGTATGTTCGACGATAAAGTAATTTTTATCGCTTTCGGACACATTCATCGTACCTATGCCCTCTTGAAAATCCTGATTGTAGAAATTATACTTTTCCGCATTCTCAAAATACCTGTTCAGGTCAATGCCCTCAACGTCCAAAAACCGTTTAAGAATAAAGGGCAGCGCTCTGTAAGCGTTAAGCCTGTTCATATCGTTCATAAGGGCAAAGCGTGCCTGCAAAGTCATTTCCTTTCGATTAACGTCAATATTATCCGCCTTTCCCCTAAGCAAATTCACGTCCCAATTTGCGTCGGCAAAGAAATTCATCTTGTAGCCCGCCTCATGGAAGCGCTTGTAAAATTCCGCCGCCTTGTCGCTGTTCCAAGCCTTATCGTTCCAATCGGCAACCTTTATAATCGGCTTTTCCTCTATGCCCGAGTAAATCTGAGTGAAGGACTGGAAGGTAGAATCAAAAACGCTGCAGGTATTGGTATACACCGTGAAATCCTCATAGCCCTCAAAGGCTTCGGGGCGCATTTCCAAGGTTTCCTTTACGTACTTGTTATCGGTAGCGTCAAGAACAATTGTGATGATATTCTTGTTTTTGGAGACGGTATACTGTTCGGTTCCTGAAAAACCGTTCTCCGACATCTCAAAGACATTTCCTGAAGCCGTTATTATCAGTATCACCAATGACACTGCCTCAATAAGCCCGATAAAAAGCGGTATTTTCTTTACGGTAAGCTTCCACACCTTTTCCAACAGCATTTGGAAAATAAACGGAATCGCAAGCATTAAAACCCAGACGACTACGGACAGCACGGAATCAAAGGTGTACCTGTCCCAATCCATTCCGTCGCCAATAAGCGTATTCAGATTGCTGTTCAAAAACATATACTGCACATAAACGCAGAGATTAAGCCCCGTCAGAAGCGACATATACAGCTTCAGCAGCTTTTCGTTCAAAAATAAAGCGACAAGCTCTAAAACCACTGCCACAATTAAAGCGGGAATAAGCATAATAAAGCAAAATTCCTGATAGGTAAAATCGAAATCATTAAGGTTATTTATAAAAGTGTCTCCCGGAAGGTAAACGAAAAGCGTAAACACCAATGCGATTATTCCGAAGGAAGCCTCGGCAAGGTTTTTCGGGTTGATTATTTTTCTTTTGCCGGAGAGGTTAGCCGCTGTATTTTCGGTAGTCATATTTTTCCTTTCCTGCCTGTTATTATTCTATATTTTGTATCTGCTCTCTGATTTTTTCTATCTCGCTCTTCATATCTATCACAAGCTTTGTAATTTTAAGCTCCTGACATTTTGAACCTATGGTGTTTGATTCGCGGTTAAGCTCCTGAACCAAAAAATCGAGCTTTCTTCCGATAGGCTCCTTTGCTTCGGTCATTTCCCTGAACTGCTTAAAATGACTGCGAAGTCTTACCGTTTCCTCGTCAACCGCCGTCTTTTCGGCAAAGATAGCTGCCTCGGTAAGTATACGCTGTTCATCGACGGTTATTCCGGTGCTCTCCAGCACCTCGTTAAGCTTACCCGTAAGTCTCTGACGGTAAGCCTCGGTGGTTTCCGGTGAAATCTTTTCCACCTCTCCCGTCATTTCCTCAATCCTCGAAAGCTTTTCAAGAATATCAGCCTTAAGCTTCTCTCCCTCCTGCTCCCGCATCTGAGTAAATCTTAGAAGTGCAATGGTGCAGACCGTTTTCACGTTGTTCCATATCTCTTCCTCGTCCGCCTCGTGCCTTACTACCGTGAAAGCGTCTGTCATTCTGAATATGTCGGAGAGCTTTAAATCATCAAGGAGACCTAACTGCGCTCCGCTCTTCCTCAGCTCGTCTATATAATTTTTTACAACGGGAGTGTTTACGGTAATGGCAGTGTCTCTGCCCTCTAAATCCGTTACCGTAAGATACACCTCGATTTTTCCTCTGTTTATTTCGGATTTCACAAGGCTCTTTATTTTTTCCTCAAGGTATGTATAACAGCGGGGAACCTTTACGGTAAGCTCGCAGTATCTGCTGTTCACCGAACGAATTTCTATAAGATATTCCTTTCCGCCTAAAACGGCACGTTCTCTTCCGAAGCCCGTCATACTTTTCATTTGATTTTATTCCTCATTTCATTAAATTCTGAGCCGCTTTTAAAATTCCCGCTCTTGCCGCATGGTAATTTGTGCCACCCTGCAGCCAAACCGCATAAGGCTCTCTTAAAGGTGCGTCCGCCGACAGCTCGATTGAGCTGCCCATAGTAAACGCCCCCGCCGCCATTATAACCTTACAGCCGTAACCGGGCATATCCCAAGGCTCAGGCATTGCGCCGCTGTCCACGGGGCTTCCCGACTGTATTCCCCGACAAAAGGCAATAAGCTTTTCCGCCGTTCCCAACTTGATTGAACAGATAATATCCGTTCTGTACTCTCTGTAATCGGGCAAAGCGGTATATCCCATTTCCTCAAAAAGCGCCGATGCAAAAACCGAGGTTTTAAGCGCATTTTCAACAGCTAAAGGCGCATTGTAAAGCCCCATCAGCAGCTCCCTGTTCTGACCGCCCAAGGAACAGCCTACCTCTTTTCCCGTTCCAACGGTAGTAAGCCTGTAAGCGCAAAGCTCGATAAGCTCCTTTTTCCCCGCAATGTACCCGCCTGTAGAGCATATTCCGCCGCCGGGATTCTTGATAAGCGAGCCGATTGCCAAATCTGCTCCAACCTCCGTAGGCTCGGCGCATTCAACAAATTCACCGTAGCAGTTGTCGACGACTATCACTGCATTGCTGCCCGATTTCCGAACAGCCTCGCAAATCTCTCCGATAACGGAAACGCTTAAGGAGGGTCTCAGCGAATATCCCCTCGACCTTTGTATATAAACCATTTTTGCGTCCTTAGCCGATTTCTTAATGGCTTCAATATCGGGCTTACCGTTTTCAAGCAGCTCAATCTGCCGATACTTAACGCCGAACTCCTTCAAGGAGCCGCCGCTTTCTCCGTTTATGACCTGCTCCAAGGTATCGTAGGGAGCGCCTGTTGCCGAAAGCATTATATCGCCCGGTCTTAATATACCGAAAAGAGCCGTTGAAATGGTGTGAGTGCCGTTTACAAAGCTGTATCTTACCAAAGCGTCCTCAGCGCCGAAAACCTGCGCAAAGACCTGATCCGCCTTATCCCTTCCGTCGTCGCCGTAGCCGTAGCCGGTGGTGCCTTTAAGGTGCATTTCGCTCACATTGTTGTCAATAAAAGCCTTTAAAACCTTCTCGCTGTTATAGCGGCACCTTTCCTCTATGCGTCTGAAGCTCTCCCTGCACTTGTTCTCCGCTCTCTCCGCTATATCCGAAAGGTCGTTATCATAATCAAAAAACTGCATTTATTATTCCTCTCTGTTTCCAATAGTTACCGTTCTTCCTATTTCCTTAAAGCCCGCCCTTTGATAAAATCCCGACAATTCCTTTCTGCATATTATCATCAGGATTTTTTTCATATCTAAATAATGAAGTCCCAAGGAGCGCAGAAGCTTTGCGGCGCTTCCCTTTCCCCTTGCCTCCGATTTTGTTGAGAGCATTGTCAGCAGTGCGGCGGATTCCGTTTCTCCGTTTACCGTAGCCGTTGCGCCCTCATATATATACATTTTGGCAGTACCATGGCGCACTCTGTGATTCATATCCACATACCAGCCGGTATAATCAATATCGGGAAATCCGTCCTTAAGAATAGCAAAAACCTCGTCATAAGGCGGATTTTCTCTCAGCTGAGAGAACTCCGGCACAAGCCTCCTGTCAAAAGACTTAACCGGCGCAAAGCAGTACAGCAGGTCGGGATCGCCAATCTCAAAGCCCTTGTCCTTCAGCAGCATTCCCGTCTCCTCGCTGCAAAGTCCCTTACTAAAGCCCAATGCTCCCAAAAAAAGCGATAATTCATCAGCTGCTTCCTCGGAAAGATTCTTTTCGGCTCTTATCACAAGCTCGCCGTAATACCTTCCGATAAGCACTCCTTCCCCGCTGTAGACCTCAAAAAAATCGTAGCCCTCGTAGGAGCTTAAGAGACTGTCTATTTTAATGGAAAAGTGGTCGTTTCTGCCTTTAAGAAGCGGTCTTGCCGCTTCCCCGTCAATTTTAACTATCATCTGAAAATCTTCTCCGAAACTGCTCTTACAAGCTTTGCCGTGTTATTCAAATCCGATTCCTTAATAACGCAGTTAGGAGAATGAAGATAACGGCAGGGAACGGAAATTGCCATTGTCCGCACTCCTCCGACAGCGGTATGAATAGCGCCGCTGTCGTTTCCTCCCGCAACCACCGACTTTGTCTGACAGGGAATGCCCGCTTCCTTTGCCGTTTCAAAGCCGAAGCGATATAACTCTCTGTCATATACCGTCCCTCTGTCCATATAGGAAATAACGGGACCCTTGCCAAGCTCACAGACTCTGTTTTCGTCCTCGGAACCGTTTATATCACAAGCGGTTGTGGTTTCAATAACAACAGCAAGGTCGGGGTTCACGGAAAACGCCGCCGCCTTTGCTCCTCTTGTGCCTATCTCCTCCTGAACGGTAAACACAAATGTGCAGTCATAGGGAAGCTCGCTGTTTATCATCTCCAACATAATGCCGCAGCCCACGCGGTCGTCAAGAGCCTTTCCCGACATAAACCCGTCTCCGAAATCTCTCTGCACTCCCGTGAAATACGCACAGTCGCCTACCGATACAAGCTTTTCCGCCTCTTCCCTATTCTCTGCTCCTATGTCGATGCGCAAGGAAGAGATTTTCGGCTGCTCGTCCGTCTCATCGTCTTTAAGAAGGTGCAGGGGCTTACCTGCCACTGCCCCGTAAACTCCGTTCTTAAAAACAAGCTGCCGTCCGAACACCACGGCGGGGAGAACCCCTCCCACAGCGTTAAAGCAAAGCTCGCCCGATTCATCGATATGAGTAACGATGAAGCCAACCTCGTCCATATGCGCCGCAATCATCAGCTTTTTTGATGGAACCGCCTTACCCTTTTTCTCCACGATAAGATTGCCCAAATTATCGGTTCTGTATTTTACATCGGAGGGCAGCCTTGAAATTATGCTGTCTCTTACTAAATCCTCGTCACCGCTTGTGCCGTTAATAGCCGCAAGGTCTTTTATAAGCTCCTTAAGTCCCATATCAAAATCCCCCCTTAATAAATTCCGCAATAAGCTGTCCCGCCGCCTTTATATCCTCTGTGTCGAGAACCTCGCAGGGGGTGTGCATATATCTTTGAGGTATGGAGATAAGACCGGTAACAACGCCGCCTCTGCTGACCGAGATAACATCGGCGTCGGTTCCCGTTCTGCCGCCCATAGCTTCTATCTGATATGGGATATTTTTTTCTTTGGCAATGGCTGTCAGCCTATCGGAAAGCTTCTTATTTAACGCCGCCGAAACTCCTATCATAGCCCCCTTGCCTAACTTTCCCGATTCCTCGGGAGCAACGCCCTTGCTTGCGGCAAAGCTTACGTCCACCGCAATTGCATAATCGGGAGCAACATTATAAGCCGCTGTATTAGCCCCTCTTGAGCCTACCTCCTCCTGTGCGGCAAAAACAGCCGCCACTCTGAAGGGCAGCTCCTTTTCCTCCTTCAAAAGCTCCAATGCGTACAGCAATACGGCAACTCCCGCTCTGTCGTCCGTAGCGGGAGAGCAGACTCTTGTGCCCGCAAGTCTCGAAAACTGTCCGTCAATAATCACAAGGTCGCCGGGAGAGATAACCTTTTCCGCCTGTTCCTTATTCATTCCAATGTCAACGGCTATTTCGCTTATCTTAGCCGCCTTCTTCCCGTCCTTAGCCACATGGGGAGGAAGAGCGGAAATAACGCCGTGAACCGTTTCTCTTCCGAAAACGGTAACAGGCTGTGCAAGAAGAGTGCGCCTGTCCATGCCCATTCCGCTTACCTTTAAAAAGCCCTCGCCGTCTATATAAGTGACGATCATACCGATTCTGTCAAGATGTGCGTCAAGCATAAGCAACGGCTTTTCGGTATTTTCATCGCTGCCCTTAACATATCCCACAATATTTCCGAAGCTGTCCGCCTCAGCGTCGGGAGCGTACTGTTTTAACAGCCTTAACGCCGTATCATGCGCCGCAGCCTCTCCCCCGCTAACACCCGCAAGAGAACACAGCTCCTCAAGAACCTCTGTAATATCCATTTTTCCCTCCAAAAAATATTTTATCTTCCCGCCAAATTTCTCACCAAAAAAATTAAAATCATCGCCAACGGCGATACCACAATTATCCATTTTCAATTTTCCATTTTCAATTTTAAGTATACCCCTTTAAACGTTATAAGTCAACAAAAACGTTTAAGCGGTACTTACAAAGTTTTTCTTAAAATTAATCCCGCAATTGGTAAAGTTTATACATTCAATTTCTCTAACTCCTCGTTAGCCTTTTCCCACTCCTCCATAAGCTTCTCATTTTCCGTTTGCAGCTCAGAAAGCCTTTCCGAATCCTCCATAACCCTCTGATAATCGGATTCGCCCTGTAAAAGCCGTTCGTTTATCTCTTTAATTTCATTCTCATTTTCTTCAATACTTGATTCAAGCCGCTTTATTTTTGTGTTCAGCTTTCGTATAAGGCTTTGCAGCTCCTTCTGCTGACGATAGGCATTGGGTCTTTTCTCTTCCTCCGAGGATTTAGCCGATACTGGCTGCTTAGCGCCAAAGCCTGTGCCTAAAGCGGCGCCGCTTTGAACCGCCTGTTCCTTCCACTCGTCATAGCTGCCCTTGAATATCTCCATGCCGTTATTGTGGAGAAACATCAGCTTTGTTGCAAGGCTGTTTATCATACTTCTGTCATGGGAGATAATGAGCATTGTGCCCTTATAGTCGGAAAGCGCTTCTATAAGCCCTTCCCTTGCGTCAAGGTCAAGGTGGTTGGTAGGCTCGTCAAGCAGCAGCAAATTAGGTCCCTCAAGCATTATTTTAAGCAGTATCACCTTTGCCGCTTCTCCTCCGGAAAGAGTGTTGACAGGCTTTACAAGCTGATCCCCGTAAAGCTTGAACATTGCCAATGCCGATTGTATCTGAGTGCGGTTAAGCTTTGGGAAATCGTCCCACACGAAGTCCATTGTAGTCTTTGTGCTGGTAAGTCTCAGCTCCTGCAATTGGTCAAAATAGCCTATCTTTAGCCAGTCCGCAATATACGACCGTCCCTCGCCCTTCACCTTGCCCAATATCATCTTCATAAGAGTTGATTTGCCGCAGCCGTTTGCCCCCAGGAGAAAAACTCTCTCTCCGTACTTTATCTCGAAGCTCACATTCCTGAACAGCTCCCTGCCGCCAATGCTCAATGACAAGCCATCCGCGCTCATAACGTCCGTACCGTGAGCGGTGCGGCAGGGAATGGCAAAATGTATCTTCTTTTTCGGCGGAGGGGGCGGCACAAGCTCTTTTTTGATACGTTCAATCTGCTTTTCCTTTGAGCGTATCGTAATATAGTTATGCTCCTGGTTAAAGCGCCTTTGCTGCTCGATAATGCCCTCGATTCGGTGTATCTCCTCGGTCATTTCAAGGTATTTTTTTGTCAGAAAAGCAACTCTCTCGTCGTATTGTCTGAGGTATTCGGAATAATTGCCCTTATAGCTGTCCAACGTGCCGTTATCCAAAGCAAAGGTCTTTCCCGTCACCTTGTCGAGAAAATATTTATCGTGGGAAATAACGATATATGCGCCCTTGAAGTCAATCAAAAACGCTTCAAGCCATTCCGCCGCTTCTATATCCAAATGGTTTGTAGGCTCGTCAAGTAGCAGCAGCTTAGCCCCCGAAAGCAGCAGCTTTATAAGCTGTAACTTTGAGCGCTCGCCGCCGCTTAACACCCTGACCTCTTTATCCAAGGAATCATGTGAAAAGCCCATTCCGATAAGCATACTTTCTGTTCTTGCCCTGAATGTCAAGCCGCCCTCATTCTGAAATTTCTCCGTCAGCAGCATTTGCTTATTCAAAAGCTCCTCCGAGGTATCCCCATTGTCAATTTTAAGGTGCAGCTCCTCTAACTCCTTCTCAATAGCAATAAGCGGCGCAAAAACGGAAAGCGCTTCTTCAAGCACGCTCACATTATCGCTTCTAAGCACGTGCTGCTCCATAAACCCTACGGTAAGCCCCGACTGCTTAACGATTTTCCCCTCGCAGTCCTCCGGCATATCTCCCGAGAGCATACGGAAAAGAGTGGTCTTGCCCGCCCCGTTGGCTCCCGCAAGCCCAATTTTATCATTTTCATCAACGGCAAAATTAACATTTGAAAAAAGCACTCTTTCTCCAAAGCTTACCGTTATGTCGTTTCCTTGTAGTATAATCATAAAAATCCCCGCTTGAACAATTGACAATGTACAATTGACAATTGAAAATTGTGGAATTTCCTTCGGAAATGGATTTTGAATTGTGTGGTGAGAAATAACATCACG
>CAYMFX010000044.1:2812-6575 GCA_964389845.1 uncultured Ruminiclostridium sp. | reverse complement strand
GCCGAAGGCGATACCACAATTGTCCATTTTCCATTGTACATTTTCAATTATATAAGTGGAATTTCCTTCGGAAATGGATTTTGAATTGTGTGGTGAGAAATAACATCACGGTACAAATTTAAATTCATCGCCGAAGGCGATACCACAATTGTCCATTTTCCATTGTACATTTTCAATTATATAAATCGGGTTGCCGCTATGGCTGCGGCAGCCCGATTTTAAAGGTGGTATTGGTTCGGTTTCGCAGCTTACGCTCCGCCGCCGAACATCTGTGAATAGTAGTAGGTCAGATACTGAATCTGGGAAATGGTGGTTATGCCGTTGCCCGCATTTTCCGCCTGCTCCTTGCAGTAGTCGGGAGCGCTTGTGTTCATGGTGACGTTATAGGAAGCGTATCTTTCCTTGTAGATATTATCCATATCGTCGTCTCTCAGTCCCGAGAGAGCGGTTTCGTCATACTGCTTTACATAATCCTCTTCGCTTTTCAGAATGTCAAGCTTCTGTACAACGTAATAATATGTGTCAGCCTTAAATACATAAGCGTTATTCTTTTCCTTCGAGAACAGCTCGGTCACAAACTCCTTTGAAGGGGTTGTGGAATCCTTGGCTATAATGCGGTCGTAGTCGCTGTCCTTTACCTCTGTGGTGGTTGTTGCGGCAGAAGTAGTGGTTTCAGCACCCGTAGCAGTATCAGCGCCGGTCTGTGCCGCAGTGGTTTCAGCGGGAGACGTCGCTTCCGAGACAGGCGTGGTGCCCTCATTTACTGTTGCCGTGGTAACAGTGGTGCCGTCCGTTGCCTCCACCGGAGCGGTTTCCTCTGCTGTTGCGGTGGTAACTGCCTCTTCGGGTTCGGTCTCATTGGGAGAAGCGGTCTCGGATACGGCTTCGGTTCCTTCTGCGGCTCTTGCGTTTGCTTCCGCCTCAGTAGCAGCTTCAGTCGTTGTTTCGGGAGCAGCGGTAGAGGTGCCGCTTCCGGTAGTGGTATTCTGCTCCGAAACGTATGCTTGATATTCCTTGTAAACGTCCTTGTATGCGCTGCCCTCATTCAGCTTCTTTGCGTAATCATTGGCAAGGTTTTCAAGGATAGCAAGCTGTGTCTTTGATTCGATTACCTTGTTGTCGCTGTCGGTGATAGAAACGCCGAAATAACGCACCAAAGAATAGTTTTCATCAAGCCACTGTTCCTTCTCTTCCTTAGAAACCTCCTCGATACCGCCCTCGCCGTAGTAGTAGGTAAATATCTTGGAAGCCTTGAGGGAGTTGGTGACAAACTCTCTGAAGGAGGACTTGGAAACGCCTATTGACTCATAGTAAGAGCCTAAGGTCTTATGATTTCCCAAATAGGTCAGAGAGCTTGCCCAGCTTGAAACACCGTAATCCCATTGGTTGGCAATGCTCTTGCTAAGGTCGTCGCTTTCATCTTCCTCCAGCTTGATATTAAGCTCATCGTAAAGCTTTTCTATGGCAATATGGCGCTTGCAGTAGTTCTCCGCCTCCTGCTTTACATAATCGCCGAAATCCATATCGCCTACCTTTTGGTCATAGTAGCTGAACCCTTCCTCGGTGGTCTTAAGGTCGGGATTTTCCTCTCTCACCTTAGCCTCTGCGTCGTTCAGCGCCTGTCCGCTGTACAAAATGTACAGACCTGCGGCAATTTTTTCTCCGTCAATCTCCATAGCGTAATTCACATTCTGTGAACAGCCGGCAAAGGACAATGCCCCAACAGCCAAAGCCAAAGCCGTAAAGGCGGATAAAATTCTCTTTTTAATCGACATTGTACTTCCTTTCTTCGCTGCGGTACTTTTCTTTAAACATAAACATTCATAACCGCTTACGAACCGTTTTATCAAACGCCAATTTTAAAAATTAAACTCTTAAAGTGACGTTCTTTTCTTTAAGCGCATCTAAAATCTTTCCGATTATTTTATCCGACTCCTCGTCGGTAAGAGTAGCGTCGGGTTTTCTGAATGTAAGCTTGTATGAAAGGCTCTTTTTCCCCTCTGGTATCTGCTCTCCGGTGTATATATCAAAAAGCTGAACGCTTTCAAGATGCTTTGCTCTTGACAAAATAATATCCTCGATTTCCCCGTTGGAGATTTCCTCATCGCACACTAAGCTTAAATCTCTTACGGAAGCTGGGAACTTCGGAAGCGCAGTATACTTTGTCTCTGCCGCACTGCTCTCCAAAAGCTCGTCTATCCGCAATACAAGCATATAAATGCGGGTTTTCTCCACGCCGTAGTTTTCAGCCACAATGGGGTGAATCTCGCCGCAAACGCCCAAAACCTTTCCCTCGGCGGTTATTTCTGCACAGCGCCCCGTGTGGAACGTCTTATTTGACTTCAAAGCGGTAAATCTTGCGTTAATGCCGCACTTATCCATTATTTCCTCGGCAATGCCCTTAATGCTGAAAAAGCTTTCGTCCTCGCCGTACACGGTGCAGATAAGCATATCGCTCTCCACGGGAAGAAGGTTCACGTCCCCTACCGGCTTATAAACTCTGCCTATCTCAAAGAAGCGTCCGCTGAGATTTCTCGCATTGATATTTCTTGCGGCAAGCTCCATCATGGAGGGTATAAGGGTAGTGCGCATAACGCTTGTGTCCTCGCCCAAGGGATTGATTATCTTAACGCTTTCCCTCTGCTTCTCCTCAATGCGGCACTTCTCGTAGCCCTTAGGGGAAATAAAGCTGAAGGTCATTGTCTCGCAGCAGCCCTGTGACAGCATAATTCCTATAAGCTTCCTCTGGAAAAGCTCCATGGGGGTCTGAGCGCTGTGAGACGAAAGTCTCGGTACTGTGGTGGCAATTTTGTTGTAGCCGTAAATGCGGGCTACCTCCTCCGCCAAGTCGCAGGGTCTTTCAATATCGATACGCACAGCGGGAGGCGTAACCATTTTTGTGGTTTCGTCCACCTCAAAATCAAGGCGCTTTAAGATAGAAATCTGCTCTTCCTCGGAAATATCGGCTCCCAACGCCTGATTTACCCACTTATAATCAAGCTTTAAGCTGAAAGGCTCCTTAACGTGAGGGTAAACGTCGATAACGGTATTGACAACCTCGCCGCAGCCTAACAATTCAACCAATTCCAATGCTCTGTAAAGCGCATTCTTTGCGTTTTCCGGGTCAAGTCCCTTTTCAAAGCGTGAGCTTGACTCGGTTCTCACTCCCGCCTTCTTTGCGGTGCGCCGAACGTTTACTCCGTCGAAGCAAGCCGCTTCAAAAATAACCTCGGTGGTATCGTCCTTAATGCCGCTAAGCTCTCCGCCCATAACTCCCGCCAATGCCATAGGCTCCTTTTCGTTGCAGATAACAAGCATATCGGGAGTAAGCTTAATAACGTCCGCCGTTTCATCGAGAAGCTTTAATACCTCTCCCTCCCTGGCGTTTCTTACAACTATCCTGCCGCCCTCTACAAATCTTGAATCAAAGGCGTGCATAGGGTGTCCGTACTCTAACATTACAAAGTTTGTTATATCGACCAAATTATTGATAGTGCGAACTCCGCTTGCCCTGAGCCTTTCCGCCATCCACCGTGGAGAAGGTGCAATCTTTATGTTCTTGACCTTAGCCGCCATATATCTTGAACAAAGCCTGTCGTTTTCAACGGTTACCGACAGCTCCTTGTTGATGTCCATATCCACGCCCTTAAATTTAGGCGGCGTATAGTTAAAGGGAATCTGAAATGTTGCGTGAGCCTCTCTTGCCAAGCCTAAAACGGAAAGACAGTCGGGACGGTTGTTGGTAATCTCGAACTCCACGCAG
>CAYMFX010000044.1:0-2802 GCA_964389845.1 uncultured Ruminiclostridium sp. | reverse complement strand
AAGCCCAACGCCTTGATAAGGTCACAGCCCACTGTAAATTTTTCAAATTCGGGATCCTCGTTTAAAATAAGAATGCCGTCGGGAGAGGAATAAGGAAAGTCGCTGTTCTCCATTCCCAGCTCGTCAAAGCTGCACATCATTCCAAAGCTTTCAACGCCTCTCAGCTTGCCCTTCTTGATTTTGGTAACACTGTTGTTGTGCCTGTCGATACAAACGCCGCCGTCAAGGACAACAGGCACCACCGCCCCCACATAAAGGTTCTGAGCCGCAGTAACTATCTGCAGCGTATTTTCTTTTCCAATGTCCAACCGGCAAATCCAGAGCTTTTCGCTGTCGGCGTGCTTTTCAATGGAAACAACCTTTCCCACAACGATATTCTTAAGCGGTTCGGAAAGGTCGCGGTAGGTTTCCACCTTAGAACCGCTCATAGTCATTCCCGCCACAAAATCCTTTATCGGCATATCGGCTTTAACATAATCGTTAAGCCATTTCATTGACAAATCCAACGGATTTTTCCTCCTTATTGATTCGTTTTAAGACAATGTGCGGCGTCATACCGCCACAGCTTAATTTTTATCGTCAGAACTGCTTTAAGAATCTGATGTCATTCTCATAAAGCAGTCTCATATCGTCTATCTCATATCTCATCATGGCAATACGCTCAAGACCTATACCGAACGCAAAGCCGCTGTACTCCTCCGGGTCGATTCCACAATTGATAAGAACCTTAGGGTGTACCACGCCGCTTCCGAGCATTTCTATCCAGCCCTCGCCCTTGCAAAGGGGACAGCCCTTGCCGCCGCACTTAAAGCACTGTAAATCCATTTCCGCCGAGGGCTCGGTATAAGGGAAGTGGTGAGGACGGAAGCGAACCTTTACATCATTGCCGTAAAGCCGCTTAGCGAACATTTCAAGAGTACCTTTAAGGTCGCCGAAGGTAATGCCCTTATCTATAACAAGTCCCTCGCACTGGTGGAATATGGGACTGTGAGTAGCGTCCACTGCGTCGCTTCTGTACACTCTGCCGGGACTGATAATAGCGATAGGTGGCTTTTCCTTAAGCATGGTGCGTATCTGCACGGAGCTTGTCTGTGTTCTGAGCAAAATGCTGTCCGTGATATAGAAGGTGTCCTGAGGGTCTCTTGCCGGGTGTCCCTCGTCGGTGTTCAGCATATCGAACACATACTTGGTTTCCTCAACCTCCGGTCCGTCCACAACGGAATAGCCCATGCCCTTAAATATTTCCTTTAAGTCGTCCAAAACAATGTTAAGAGGGTGCCGTCTTCCCTGCTCGAATTTCTTTCCGGGAAGAGTAACGTCAACCGTCTCCTTCTTCAATCTATGCTCGATTTCGGCATTTTTAAGCTGTTCCTTTTTGCGGGCAATATCGTTTTCAATACACTGCCTTACCTCATTTGCAAGCTGACCGATAACCGGTCTTTCCTCTGCGGAAAGCTTGCCCATCTGTTTTAAGATAGCGGTAAGCTCGCCTTTTTTTCCGAGGAGACGCACTCTGAGGTCGTCCACGGTCTTGATGTCCGCCGCCCCTTTGATTTCCTCAAGAGCCTTTTGCTGAATATCGCTTAGCTGCTCCTTCATCTGATTTAATCATTCCTTTCTTGTCTCTTTATCTTAATGAGATATAAAATAAATCCCGCTTTTGGTTCCGATTTCTTTTTGTTCAGAGCATAAAACTCTATTTTATCCTATGTATTATATCACAAGTTTTTTAAAAGTGCAATACCCGAAACTAAAAGATAAGGAAATTTTTAACTAACTGTCAAAAAGCGCTTGTCAATTTTCGATTATCTGTTATAATATAATAAAGAGCAGTTAATTCGGGAGCGTTCCTATACGGGACAAAGGGAAAAGGAGCTAAAATGAAAAAAAGTCAGAACCGTTCCAACCACGATGAAAAAACCGCAAAGCTGATAAGGCGCAACTGGATAATCTGCGCCGTTTCTCTTATGCTTGCGGTTCTGTCGTATTTTATATTCAAATAAACGATTGCGTGAAATAAGTTCATCAATTAACCCGCCGACTTCTCCAACGTCCGTCTTTGTCTGCGGTCTAATTTTAATATCAGCAAATCATACTTGCACTGCTTTCCGAACTGAGTTTCGGTGCAGTTTTCCAAAAAGGGAACAAAGCCGAACCTGTCGTACAGCCTTCTTGCGCCCGAATTATCCGTTTCAACGCCTATGGTAAATTCAAATACGCCTCTCCTTGCGCAAAGACCGATAGAGTAATTTAACAATGCCGTCCCTATCCCTCTACGCTGAAATTCGGGAAGCACTCTCATTCCGAATATATAAACCCGCTTATTGGGAATAACGGCAACGGGAATATTGGCGTTCTGAGTCATAATGCTCAGCTCTCCCACAAGCTGCCCTTCCTCCTCCGCCACAAAGCAAAGCTCCTTACAGGCTTCAAGGTTGCTTTTTCTGGTGTCGAAGAAACCTTCTATTTTGCTCATGTCATAAATACGGTTAAGCTCGCTTAAGCGTTCTATGGGCAGGGCTTTAATCTCCATTTGCTTTTCCCCCTCTGATTCTGGTAATGATAAGATATGCCGCTGACGGGGTGAATGTCCTTTGCCGAACTGGAAAACCGAAAGAATTACGCCTTATACTAATTTTTATTTAAAAATGGACAACATTTTTAAATCATTCGGCAAAGCCGAATGCACCGCCGAAAGGCGGTGAAAAATTTAAGTTCAATACTATTTCTTGCGGGAACGAAGTTCCCGCACCCTTGCCGTAGGCAAGGGTAATTAAAAAAATGTATTTTTTAATTAAGAAA
>CAYMFX010000043.1:0-16315 GCA_964389845.1 uncultured Ruminiclostridium sp. | reverse complement strand
TATCGGTATGCTTGCTTGCGGCGCAGGCGGACTTGACGTGGCTGTAGCAATGGGCGGCGGAGCATATTACATAACGATGCCCGAAGTAGTTAGAATAAATCTTACCGGTAAGTTAAACGATTGGGTTTCGGCTAAGGACGTTATTCTCAAGGTGCTTCAGATACTGTCGGTCAAGGGCGGAGTAGGAAAGGTTATGGAGTATGCGGGAGAGGGCGTTAAGACCCTTTCTGTTCCCGAACGTGCCACAATAACCAATATGGGCGCCGAGCTTGGAGCTACTACCTCGATTTTCCCCTCAGATGAGGTTACAAGAGCTTTCCTTAAGGCGCAGGGAAGGGAAGAGGACTGGATAGAGCTTAAGGCTGACGATGACGCCGTTTATGATAAGGAGGTTAATATCGACCTTTCGGAGCTTGTACCGCTGGCGGCTTGTCCTCACAGTCCCGACAATGTAAAGACCGTTAAGGAATTAGCGGGAATGAAGATAGACCAGGTTTGCATAGGCTCCTGCACCAACTCCTCGCTTCAGGATTTGCTTAAGGTTGCACATATTCTTAAGGGCAAGACGGTTCACCCTGATGTAAGCCTTGCCATTGCTCCGGGTTCTAAGCAGGTTTACAATATGATGGCGCAGTGCGGCGCTTTGTCCGATTTGATTGACGCAGGGGCAAGAATTTTGGAATGCGCCTGCGGTCCCTGTATCGGTATGGGACAGTCCCCCAACTCTAAGGGCATATCTCTCAGAACCTTTAACAGAAACTTTGAGGGCAGAAGCGGAACAAGGGACGGTCAGATTTACCTTGTATCTCCCGAAACCGCTGCCGCTTCGGCTGTTGCGGGCGTTTTCACCGATCCGAGAGGTTTGGGAGCAATGCCTCCTTATGTAATGCCCGAAAGATTCTTCATTAACGATAATATGGTTACTCCTCCTGCATCTCCCGAGGAAGCAAAGGACGTGGAGATATTGAGAGGTCCAAATATAAAGCCCTTCCCTGTAAATACTCCTCTTGCAAAGACTATTGAAGCGGCGGTTACTCTTAAGGTAGGCGACAATATCACCACCGACCACATTATGCCCGCAGGCGCTAAGATACTGCCCCTCAGGTCAAATATTCCCGCTATTTCCCAGCATTGCTTTGAGGTATGCGACGAGACATTTCCCAAGAGAGCGTTGGAGGCTAAGCAGAGCATTGTGGTGGGCGGCTCCAACTACGGTCAGGGCTCCTCCAGAGAGCATGCGGCATTGGCTCCTCTCTATTTGGGAGTAAAGGCTATTATCTGCAAGTCCTTTGCCAGAATACACCGTCAGAATCTTGTCAACAACGGCATTCTGCCTCTTGAATTTGTAAATGAAGCGGATTATGACAAAATTGAACAGGGTGATATTTTAGCGATTGAAAATATCAGAGAGACGCTTGAAAGCAATATGAGCGTTGAATCTATTGACATTGTTGTTAAAAATAAGACAAAGGGTATTGATATTCCCGTAAAATGCAGCTACTCCGAGAGGGGTAAGCATATGCTTTTGGCAGGAGGGCTGCTGAATTACACCAAAAACTGCTGAGAGAAAGGAAAGATGTTAAAATGAAAAAAATGTATGTTTTGATAGCGGCGGTTTCATTTATTATCGGTTTGGCGGCGGGCATTTTAATAGCTCTTGTGAAAATCTCAAAGAAGTTTGAGTATGAGCTTGAAACAATGTTCGCAAACAAGGAATGCGAGGATCCGGATATTGAAGAGCTGTATGCAATGGACGGCTATCAGGGCTTGGAGAACTGACAGCGGCATTTAATATGCAATTGAAAGGATAACAGAAAAGTATGGATAAAATCAAAATGCCCACCCCCTTAGTGGAGATGGACGGGGACGAGATGACCCGCATTATATGGAAGATGATAAAGGATATTCTTCTTGTGCCTTACATAGACTTGAACACGGAGTATTATGATTTGGGGCTTGTACACAGGAATGAAACAAACGACCGGGTCACGATAGACAGTGCCAACGCCACAAAAAAATACGGAGTGGCAGTTAAGTGCGCTACCATTACTCCCAATGCTCAAAGAATGACCGAGTACAACCTTAAAGAAATGTGGAAGTCCCCTAACGGCACTATCAGGGCGATTTTGGACGGTACGGTTTTCAGAGCGCCTATTATAGTAAAGGGAATCACTCCTCTTATTCCTACATGGAAAAAGCCCATTACCATTGCGCGTCACGCTTACGGCGATGTGTACAAGAACACCGAAATGAGAGTTCCCAAGGGCAGTAAGGCAGAGCTTGCCGTCACAGACAGCGAAGGGAATGAGACCCGTGAGCTGATTTTTGATTTCAAAAATTCGGACGGCATTATTCAGGGACTTCATAATATCGACAGCAGTATTGCAAGCTTTGCACGTTCCTGTTTTAATTTTGCGCTTGATGTTAAACAGGACTTGTGGTTTGCAACCAAGGACACCATTTCCAAAAAGTACGACCACCGCTTTAAGGATATTTTCGGGGAGATATTCGATTCGGAGTACAAGGAAAGGTTTGACGCTTTGGGCATTGAATATTTCTATACTCTTATCGATGATGCGGTTGCCCGTGTTATTCGTTCCGAGGGCGGGTACATCTGGGCTTGTAAAAACTATGACGGCGATGTTATGTCGGATATGGTGGCAACCGCCTTCGGAAGTCTCGGCATGATGACCTCCGTTTTGGTTTCTCCCGACGGCGTTTACGAGTATGAGGCGGCTCACGGTACCGTTACCCGCCATTACTACAAGCATTTGAAGGGCGAGGAGACCTCTACCAATTCCGTTGCGACAATATTTGCCTGGAGCGGCGCTCTCAGAAAGAGAGGACAGCTTGACGGGGTTAAGGAGCTTTCCGATTTTGCGGATAAGCTTGAAAAGGCGACGGTACAGACGATAGAAGAGGGCGTTATGACAGGAGATTTGGTGGCATTGTCAAATCTTCCCGAAAAGAAAAAGGTGAATACTCAGCAGTTTTTGCTTGAAATTAAGGACAGACTTGAAAAAATGCTTTGATGGCGTCAATAAAGAGGTGATGGTTTTGTCAAAGGAAGGAAGAATATCCGATTCGGTTATTCGCCGTTTACCGAGATATTACCGTTTCTTGGGTGAACTTCTTGCAGAGGGAACGGAGAAAATTTCTTCGGGGGAGCTTTCTCAAAGAATGAAGCTTACCGCATCACAGATAAGGCAGGATTTTAACTGCTTCGGAGGGTTCGGACAGCAGGGCTACGGCTATAACGTTGCGGAGCTCAGAGAGAAGATCGGCGGGATTATAGGCATAGACAAAAGCCTTCCGGCAATTCTTATGGGTGCGGGCAACTTAGGTCGGGCTATAGCGCTGCATCTTGATTTTGAAAAAAGCGGCTGTAAGCTTTTGAAGGTGTTTGATTCAAACCCCGATTTAATTGGCACAGAGCTCGGCGGGTACAGGATAACCCATATTTCCGAATTGGAGAAGTTTTGTGAGGAAAATAAGCCTCAGATTGCAATACTTTGTATCCCGAAGGACAGTGCAAAAGAGGCGTGCGATATGCTTATAGGGCTTGGCATACGGTCTTTTTGGAATTTCTCCCACTATGACCTTAACTTTGAATATGAGGACGAGGATATTATAGTGGAAAATGTTCACTTAGGGGACAGCTTGGTAACGCTGACCTACAGGACGAACAACAAAAATGTTTGATGACTTGGAGGCGGTTATGAAAAAGGTCGGATTAAAAATTGCCGCATTAATAGTATCGGCGGCGCTTTTACTAACGGGCTGTTCATGCGGAAGCGCAGCGCCTGAGGTAACTGAAGTGACAACTGAGGATACTGCTGCTGCAACGGCGGAGGAAACTTCGGTTTCCACTACCGCTCAATCGGTTGCTTCACAGTCTTCTCCAAACACAACAGAACCGGAAAAAACAACTTCAGTTCAGACAACCGCAAATGCAGCAACATCTGTTTCTGAAACCGATAATGAAGAAAACAGCGGCGGCTCAAGCTCGGGAAACAGCAGCGGTTCAAGCTCGGGTAACAGCAGCAATTCTTCCGAAGGAACGGTTACTACCACCAAAACCGAAAGTGAAAAGGTGCCTCAGAATAATACAAGCGGAAGCTTTTCCACAAGCTGGAACCCCTCCAACACGTGGCAGGAAAACGGCAATTACTGCGGCACCTGCGAGCTGAATGTCACTAATAATACAGGCTCAGACGTAAAGGGCTGGACGGCGAAAATGACGGTGCCTGACGGGTTTAAAATAACCTCTTCCTGGAACGGCAAGTTTTCTGTCAGCGGTACAACCCTTACCGTTACCAATGAAAGCTATAACGGCGACATTGCCAAAGGAGCAAAGATAAGCTTCGGCTTTAATTACAGCTCTCCTTCAAAATTTAATCCTCCCGACACTGTTACAATAAACGGTAATGCTTCTTCTTCGGGAAATAGCGGCAATAACGGAAACAATGGCGGAAACAGCGGTAACAGCGGCAACAGCGGCAACAGCGGCGGAAGCGCCGATGTAAAGCCCTTGCCCGCTCCCGCTGTAATAGGTCTTGTCAAGGATCACGGAAAGCTTTCGGTAAAGGGAACACAGCTTGTTGACAAGAACGGGAAAAATTTCCAGCTTAAGGGCATGAGCACCCACGGGTTGGCTTGGTTCCCGGGTTTTGTAAACGAAAACGCTTTTAAGACATTGAGAGACGACTGGAACACTAACGTAATACGTCTTGCAATGTACAGCGGAGAGAACAGCGGTTACTGTACCGGCGGCAATAAGGAGGAGCTTAAGGCGCTTATTGATAAGGGCGTACAGGCGGCAGCAAAGCTGGGTATGTATGTTATAATTGACTGGCATGTTTTGGGCGACCAGAACCCCAATACCTACAAGTCGGAGGCAAAGGCGTTCTTTGAAGAGATGTCGAAGAAATACAGCAAGTACGACAATGTGCTTTATGAGATATGCAACGAGCCTAACGGCAGCACTACCTGGAACGATGTGAAATCCTATGCGGAGGAAGTAATTCCCATTATCAGAAAAAATTCTCCAGACAGCGTAATAATTGTGGGTACTCCCACCTGGAGCCAGGATATAGACAAGGCGGCGGCTGACCCGCTTACGGAAAAGAATGTGCTTTACGCACTGCACTTCTATGCGGCTACTCATACCGATTGGTTAAGGCAAAGACTCACCGATTGCTATAACAAGGGGCTTCCTGTGTTTGTTTCCGAGTTCGGCACCTGTGACGCTTCTGGCAACGGCGCAAATGATTTCGGTCAGGCAAAGTCATGGCTTAACCTTTTGGATAAATACGGTATAAGCTATGTTAATTGGAATCTTGCCAATAAGAATGAATCCTCCTCTGCATTTAAGGAGAGCGCTTCCACAGACGGAAATTGGAGCAGCAATGACTATTCCGAGAGCGGTGCCTGGATGCGTAAGTGGTTCAGGGGAGAGATAAGCTGATTGTTATATTATAAATGACCATTGCCCTTATTAATAAGGGCAATGGTCATATTTTCATTAAAGATATTATAAATTTTCCGTGAACACTCCAGAAAAATATTCCTCCAAATGAGAAAAGCTCTTTATCAAATCAATTCCCCTTCCTTCATTTTCATTGTCAGCTTCAGAAATCGTTAAGCTTATGGGGTTACCTTTCGGGGTTTCAAAATCGGCGCTTAAAACGTAGTAAATTCCGTTTCGGCAGAATTTGGCAAAAACATGGTAATTATTTTCTTCTTCTTTTATCGTAGTGATTTTTCCTATATCATCGGGAGTTAAAGTGCCGTCCTTTGCTTTCTCGGAAAATAGGAAAAGCTGTTCGTCGGAATATTCGTCTTGATAATTTGTACCGGGTGCGGCGGTTATACCACCGGGTGGGACGGTTTTATCGGCTGACGCTTCGCTTTTAATTTCCTCTGAAATATTATCTTCTGGTGGCTCCGGACTGTATATTTCCTCGCAATCTCCGTCGGGGCTGATAAATCCGTTGTAGTCGTAATGGGAGCTGCCTTCTTTATTTCCTGCCGCTCCCGGAGCGGCACTTCCCGATTCCATAAGGTAAGAATTGCTTATTATTACCGCACCTATGGCAAATATCCCGATAACAAGCGCTGCTGCGGCGGCAGCAGTCAGCAACGCTCTGTGCCTCCTGAAAAAGCTTTTATTTTGGATTTGCGGGGGCGAGTTTGCTTCTTTAGCGGCTGCAAGCTTAATTTGCTTCAAAAGCTCGTCGTCGGGAGTTATATTATTCATTGAAGCCTTATATACTGCTTTAAAATTATTCCCATTCATTAATACCTACCTCCTTCAGACGCTCTTCAAGGGTTTTTCTTGCTCTGTGAAGCCGAGTTTTTACGGTGCTGACAGTAATTCCCATAGTTTTGCTGATTTCCTCTACCGTCATATCCTCAAAGTAAAACAGGTGTACTACAGTTCGGTACTTTTCGGAGAGGGAAAGGACTGCCTTTCTTACCTTATTGCCGATTTCCGATTTCTCGGCAAGCTCGGATATGCTTTCGGAGGACGAAGCTTCGGCGGCAGCGCCGTTTTCCGTGTCTGCGTCGGTTCTTCTCTTGTTCCATGATGAAGCTGCCAAGCTTATGGAGCAGTTGGTAGCTACCTTCAGCAGCCATGCTTTACGGTGGTTCTCATCGTTAAAGGTCATACCGCTTTTGACATACCTTAAAAAGACCTCCTGCAAAATATCCTCTGCGTCGTGTATGTTTCCGGTTCTTGCATAGGCTAAGCGGTATATCATCTTGTTGTATCGATTCAAGACTTTTTCAAAATCTTCTTTTGCGTTTAACGATATGTCAGTCATAACGCACTCCCGTTATTTTGCCCTCTGTCATATAAACTTGGCAGAGGGCAAAAAGGTTACAAAAAATTTTATATTGTTGCCGATTTATGTCTGGTAACATGGCAGCCGATATTGACAGCTACGGGCAGTCCCGCAATATGAGTGGGGAACTGTTCAATATTTACATAAAGGCAAGTTTCGGTGCCTCCGAAGCCCTGAGCGCCTATCCCCAAGGCGTTTATCGCTTCGAGAGCCTCCTTTTCCATTTCGGCATAGTAGGGATTGCTGTTTCTCACTCTGAAATCACGGCAGAGGGCTTTTTTGGAAAGGTAAGCGGCATATTCAAAGTCGCCGCCTATGCCTACGCCTACCGTTATCGGGGGGCAGGGGTTGCTGCCCGCTCTGTCGGCTGCCGAGACTATGTACTTTATTATGTCTTCTCTTGTTGCCGAGGGGGTGAACATTTTTGTCCTGCTCATATTTTCGCTCCCGAAGCCTTTGGGAGCAACGGTTATTTCCACCTTGTCACCGGGGATTATTTTTGTATGGATTATTGCGGGAGTGTTGGTATTGGTATTCACTCTGCGAAGCGGGTCTCCCACTACCGAAAGACGAAGCTTGCCCTCAACATAGCCTTTTTCCACTCCCTTGTTTATTGCTTCATAAAGGTCTCCGCCGATAAAGTGCACCTCCTGCCCTATATCAAGGAAAATGACCGCCATTCCCGTGTCCTGACATATGGGTATATCAAGCTCCTTAGCGCAGTCGGCGTTATCGCAGATGTCCTTTAAAACGCTTTTGCAAAGGGGGCTTTCTTCCCGCTTTGCTGCGTCCGCAATAAGCTCCTTCATGCCCTCCGGAAGAATAAGGTTAGCTTCCTCGCACAGCGCCGCAACCGTGTCCCTTATCATGCTTACATTTATTTCACGCATTTTCGCTTTCCTTTCCTTATCCTTAATAGGTGATTTGTCTTTCCCGATTAAGCTCGTCGGCTAAAAGGTCCTCGTTTTCCGCCTCGGTAAATTCCCTCAGGTAGCTGTTTATGGTTTTAAGCCGCTTTTTGTCGAACATCAGCAGATTAATTTCCACAAAGGTCACGGGTACAAAGACCACTAACAGGAAAATAGGTATCATTCCAAGCTCTGGTTCGGCGGATAACATCATGGAAATAAAAAATGCGGCAGATATAATGATTGCAACGCCGATAATTATCCAGAAAACAGCCCATACCCCCGCGGGCTTCACTATTTTTCCTTCAAGCCGACAGTTGGACAGACCTTTTTCGATTTTGCCCACAAAAGATGTGTCGCACATATCGCTTCTAAAGCTGTGGTAAAATTTAAGCTCTACCTCCTCGCCCCTTTTCTGCCAGTAAAAATACTGTCTTGATTTTTCGGGAAGGTTTTCGGGCAATGCCTGTTCGGTTATTGCAGCGTCTATTTTTTCCTTTAACGCTTCTTCCGACATTTGAGCGTCATAGGAAACGGGTATTCTTGCAATCTTTTTCAAGTTCAATCCTCCTTTACCTTTTTTCCGTCTACCAACACCAGCTTCGGTTTAGAGAGAACCTCGTAAAACTCTCCGTCCATAACCGAAAGGTCGGCGTCCTTTCCTATCTCTATGCTGCCCACTCTGTTTTCTATTCCCGCTATTTTGGCAGGCTTCAAGGTTATTGCGGCTAAGGCGGTTTCCTTGTCCAAGCCGGATTTTATGCAGATCCCGGCGGCTAAGGGAAGATACTGGATAGGATTTTCGGGGTGGTCGGTGCAGATTGCTATTTCTACTCCCGCATTGTGGAGCAGGGCGGCGTTTTTGGTTGACTGTCTGCTCAGCTCGGGCTTGCAGCGGTCGGCAATGATTGGACCCACAACACAGGGAAATCCAGATTCCTTAAGCTCCTCCGCTACAAGTCCTCCCTCGGTGGCGTGTATTAAAACGCAGTTAAGCTTAAACTCCTCGGCAATGCGAATTGCGGTGAATATATCGTCGGCTCGGTGACAGTGAAAATGAGCCTTTATTTTGTTTTGCAGCAAGGGTATCAGCGCTTCGCATTTTGCGTCATAGTCGGGAAGAGTGCCTTCATCATCGGTTCCGAGACTTGCTTCATAGGCTGTCTTATCGTCAATATAGCGCTTCGCCTTGTTAAGCTGTTCTCTTATTATTGCGGCGGTGGCAAGGCGTGTGGTGGGCGTTTCGTCACGGTCGTTATAGCACTTTTTGGGATTCTCTCCCAAGGCAAATTTTATGGCGACGGGGGACTCTATTATCCGCTTGTCGATACGGGGGCTTCCGTAGGTTTTCATTGCCAAGATGTCGCCGCCTATTGGGTTTGCGCTTCCTACTCCCGTAAGTACTGAGGTTATTCCCGCCCTTGCCGCCTCCAAAAAGCAGTAGTCGCCCGGGTTAGCGCCGTCTATTGCCCTTAAATGAGGCGTGGAGGGGTCGGTTATTTCGTTTCCGTCCGCTCCCTCGAAGTCGATGCCGTTTTCCCACATTCCCATATGAGTGTGGCAGTCGATGAAGCCGGGATAGAGATTTCCGCCTTCTGCGTCAAAGCTTTCTTCATCGGTTATTCTTTTCAGCTCGGACATTTGTCCCAGCTCGGAAATTTTTCCGTCTTTAATGCGGACAAAACCGTTGTCGATTATTCCCGATTCGGATAGAGTGTAAATTTTTGCATTATATATCAGCATTTGCGGGATTCCTTTCTTTTTTGCTGTGTTCGGCTTCGTATTTTCTTACGGCTTCGATAACCGATAATGTTATCTCGTTTCCCGTGCCCTCCGCTTTTACCGTTATCAGCGAGTTTCTTTTATAAATACTTCGTCTTTTTAAAAAAATCTGATAGAGCTGTTCTTTAGTGTTGTTTACCACTAACGGACGGTTGGCATCGTTTTTTATTCTTCCGTAGCAGACGGGAAACCTTGCGTCAAGAAAAACGGTTATTCCATGGTCGTTGGCATATTTTGCGGTATTGTCGTTTATCATTGTGCCGCCGCCCGTTGCCACTATGTATCCTTCTTCAAGCTCCTTAAGGCAGTTTGCTTCAAGCTGTCGGAAATAGGGCTCGCCGCTTTCCTCAAATATTTCGGGAATGGTTCTTTTTTCCTTTTCCACAATGTAGCTGTCTAAATCAATAAGGGGCATATCCAGCTTTGCGGAAAGCCTGCGCCCCACATGAGACTTGCCGCAGCCCATAAAGCCGCATATGTAAATGCTTTTCATTTTACTAAAATTTCCATATCCTTTATCAGTTTTTCAATATCGGCTTGTTCATAGCTTGAATTGTTCCATATCTCATGGGCGGCGACTGCCTGAAGCACCAACATTGCCATTCCCGTAGATACCTTTGCTCCCGCTTCCTTTGCGTATTTTGAGAGCAGCGTCTCGGTTGGGTTGTATATTGCGTCGAAAAGGTATGTTACGCCTTCAAGCTGTTCCTTTGACAAGGGTGCAAATTCGGTTTTAGGGTACATTCCGACGGGGGTAGCATTTACCATTAAGTCGTAACCGCCGCCGCCCTTTACATTTTTCAGCTCCGTTACTTTAACCGCAGCACCGGGGAGCGCTGCTTTTATTTCATTCTTTAAATTTTCCGCAGTGGGAATATCATCGGGACGAACCGCAATTGTAAGCTCGGCGCTTTGAAACGCCGCTTCTATCGCCATCATTCGACCTACGCCGCCGCAGCCCAAAATGCAGACCTTGGAGGAGAGGGAAGCGCCCAATTGCTCAATGGATTTCACAAAGCCCAATACATCGGTGTTGCAGCCGATACTTTTTCCGTTTTCGTTTTTTACGCAGTTTACCGAGCCGTATCTTTTCGCACCCTCGGAAAGCTCGGTGCAAAACTCGATTATCGGTATTTTGTGCGGAATTGTTATGTTAAATCCGGTCAGCGATTTTAAATATCCAAAGCTGTTTTTAAGCTCCTCGGGCTTTATTTCTTTAAGCTCGTACCCCGCCTTTATCCCCGCCAGTTCAAAAAGCTTGGAATGAATCTGAGGAGAGAGGGAGTGTCCTAAGGGGTATCCTATTAAAGCGTAGCTGTCAGTCATTTTTTGTTCCTTTCAATTAATAGCGGCATTTAATGTGCTTTCGTTTTCAATATTTACCGCCTTTACATCTTTTAGAGTTTTTCCGACAAGTCCCGCAAGCACCTTTCCGGGACCCAATTCAATGTAGCAGTCGAAGCCGTCGTCTTTCATAGCGTTCAGCTCCTCGGTAAACCTTACAGGCGAACAAATGTGCTTCGACATCAGCTCCGGCATATCCGAGAAGTCGGTAAGCTCTTTTCCGATAACGTTGGAGTAAAATTTAACATTGGGTTTGTTAAAGGTGATGTCCTTTACCGCTTCTTTAAATTCCTCGGCGGCGGGCTTCATCAGCCGGGAATGGAAGGCGGCGGATACCGCTAAGGGCATTGCGCGTCTTGCTCCCGCTTCCTTTGCGGCTTCAGAGGCTTTGCTTACCCCTTCCTTTGTTCCGGCTATTACCGTTTGAACGGGGGAGTTGAAGTTTACGGCGGTGACGTAATCGCCCTCGGTCTTGATTTTTTCACAGACCTCCACTACCTTTTCGGCAGGTAAGCCTATTATTGCCGCCATTGCTCCCGGATTTGCCTTTGCCGCCTTGTCCATGGCAATCGCTCTGTGCTTTATGGCGATAAAGCCGTCCTTCAGAGAGAGTATTCCCGCAGCCACCATTGCCGCATATTCGCCTAAGGAATGTCCCGCCACGCCCTCGCACTCGATACCCTTCTCCCGGGCGCAGGCAAGGGCGAGGAGAGATACGGTAAAGATTGCGGGCTGAGATACTCTTGTCTCCATAAGCTCTTCGGGGGTGCCGTTTTGAATAATGCTCCACAGGTCATAGCCTAAAACATCGTTGCCGACAGAGACAATTTCTTTGGATTTTTCGGGGGCAATTTCGTATAATTCTTTTCCCATAGCGGGATATTGGGAGCCTTGTCCCGAAAATAAAAATGCGGTTTTCATAAGTAAAATCCTTTCTCACTCGTTTTCACAAAACATTCACATTTTGACAAAGACTGTCGAAAAGGGGAAATTGCTATATAATTGTTTCGGCAGACTAAAAATTTATATTGACAAAAGGGTCGGTTATGAGTTACAATATAGTGAATGGTATTTTTTGTAATTATTGAGCTTATTATAATTGCATTAATCACATTGTTAATTATATACTATCTTAGTTATAAAATCAAGGGTAATTTTATCAGAAAGGGAGAGCGGGTATGAATGGAGTTAAAATTTTAGGCACAGGCAGTTATATGCCGACCACAGCGGTTTCCAACGATGATTTTGCAAAGTTTTTGGATACCTCCGACGAATGGATTTATACAAGAACGGGAATAAGAGAGCGTTATTACAGCACCGACAAGCTGAATTTCCAAATGGCTGCCGAAGCGGCAAAGGCGGCTTTGGACAATTCGGGGGTAGGGGCGGAGGAGTTGGATATGATTATAGTCTCCACCTGCTCCACCGATTTCTTCTATCCCAATACCGCTTGTCTTGTGCAGAACATTATCGGGGCGAAAAATGCCGCTTGTATTGACGTTAATACCGCTTGTACCGGCTTTATATCCGCATTGGATATGGCAAGGCGTTATCTTTGCACGGGAGACTGCGATAAGATTCTGATAGTTGCCAGCGAATTTTTATCGAGAATGCAGGACTTTACCGACCGCACAAGCTGTTTCTTATTCGGCGACGGAGCGGGAGCAGTGGTTGTCGGAGGCTCGGATAAGCCTTTTTACAGCGTGCTGGGGGCTAAGGGGGATATGCTTGACGCTCTTTACTGTCGTATTCAGTATTCGGGGAAATTTCCGAAAGAGGGCTTTGACAATTATGACAGAGATATTAAGGACAAGCTTAATACCGAGGCTAAAAACATATATCTGCAAATGGACGGAAAGGCGGTTTACCGTTTTGCAGTTGACGCAATGGCGGACAGCTTTGCAAGAGTTTGCGAAAAGGCGGGAGTAAAGAGCGGGGATATTGACATACTGATTCCTCATCAGGCTAATATCCGCATTATTCAGGCGGCGCTGAAATCCATGGATATACCCGAGGAGAAGATTTACATCAACCTCGATAAGCACGGCAACACCTCAAGCGCTTGTATTCCCACAATACTTGACGAGCTTAACAGACGTGGAGACCTGAAACCGGGAAGCAAAATGGCTCTTGTCGGATTCGGAGCGGGGCTTACCTACGGTTCGATATATATGGAATTATAATTTTTCATTGTTAAACAAAAAGGAGATACGTTATGAACTGTTCCAAAACGAGAATTACCGAGCTTTTGGGTTGTAAATATCCCATTATTCAAGGGGGAATGGCTTGGATAGCCGAAAGCACTCTTGCAAGCGCCGTTTCAAATGCAGGCGGCGTTGGACTGATTGCGGGAGGCTCCGCCCCTATCGACTATCTCCGTGAGCAGATAAGAAAGACTAAGGCGGCGGTGGGGGATAAGCCCTTCGGCGTTAATATAATGCTTATGAGTCCCAATGCGGAGGATTTAGCGCAGCTCGTAATCGACGAGGGAGTTCCCATTGTCACCACCGGAGCGGGAAATCCCGGAAAGTTTATGGAGAAATGGAAGAATGCGGGGATAAAAGTGATTCCCGTTGTTCCTTCGGTAGCTCTTGCAAAGAGAATGGAGAGAGCGGGAGCGGACGCAGTGGTTGCGGAAGGTACGGAAAGCGGCGGTCATATCGGAGAGAATACCACCATGTGCCTTGTGCCGCAGGTAGTTGACGCTGTTGAGATTCCCGTTATTGCCGCAGGCGGAATTGCCGACGGCAGAGGAATTGCCGCAAGCTTTATGTTGGGGGCAGAGGGAGTTCAGCTGGGTACAAGGTTTTTGGCGGCTGAGGAATGTCAGATTCACCCCACATACAAGCAGTTAGTGGTAGACGCAAAGGACACCGACAGCATTGTAACAGGCAGATATACCGGTCACCCCTGCCGCAATGTTAAGACAAAATTTTCCAAGAAGCTGGCTAACGGTGAGAAGGACGGTTCACTTTCTCCCGAAGAATTTGAGCAGATTACCTTAGGTTCTCTCAGAAAAGCGGTTCAGGACGGCAATTTGGAGGAAGGCTCCTTCCTTTGCGGCGCTATTGCGGGAATGGTTAAGAAGATTGAGCCGGCGAAGGATATGATAGAGGAAATGTTCAAACAGGCGGAAAAACTCTTGAACAATTGATAATGTATAATGGACAATTGTGGTATCGCCTCCGGCGATGAATTTGGATTTTTTGTTGTGGGGATTATTTTAGGGTAGAAGGAAAATAGTCATGATCATGATAGTAATTATAGTCATTTTGGTGTGCGTATTGGCGGCTGCACAGATAATCACCCACATTTTCCTTAAACAAAACTTTTCTCGAGGAGAATACTCCAAGTACGCCGCCCATTACCGCTATGAGGACATTCAGGAAAACTACCCACGCACCAATGTCAGCTTTAAATCAGGGAAAAACACGCTGCAAGGCTACATTTACGGCGGGGAAAACGACAAAGCCCTGCTGGTATTTGCCCACGGCATAGGCTGGGGACATGAGGTTTATTTAAACACAATAACCCGGTTTGCAGATAATGGCTGGAGGGTCTTTGCCTACGACGCCACAGGCTGCTGCACCAGCGAGGGGAAGGGCACTATGGGTCTGCCCCAATCCGCCCTTGACTTAGACAATGCCTTGAACTTTGTAGAAAATGACGAGGAACTTTCAAAGCTCCCCAAATTCCTTATGGGACACAGCTGGGGCGGCTATGCTGTAACCGCAGCGCTGAATTTTGACCATGACGTAAAGGCAGCAGCCAGCGTTTCGGGCTACGCCTGCCCAATGGAGACGATAGAAGAATTTACCAAGGGCTTGTTGGGCAAAATTTCAGTTATGGCAAGACCATTTATGTGGGCAGACTGCTTTATGACCTTTGGCGGCAATGTGAATTTGTCGGCGGTAGACGGAATAAACAAAACAGATACTCCCGTCCTTGTTATCCACGGAAAAGAAGACAACATGATACACTATGACGGCGCAAGCATAATCTCCAAGAAGTCGGGGATTACCAATCCCAATGTACAGTACCTCACCATTGAGGGCAAATATTGCGGTCACCACAATGTGTTCTATTCGGAAAAAGCCAACGATTATATGACAGTCCTTGATAAGCAGTATAATGAGCTTTCGGAAAGCTATGGCGGCAGCCTCCCCGAATCCGCAAAAGAGGAATTTTTCGAGGGCGCAGACAAGGTAACCGCCAACCAAAACAATGAATATATGTTAGGCGAGATTCTCAGCTTTTTTGAAAGTAATCTTCAATAATTCAGACAAGGCGGATGGATAAATGAACAAGGCACTTTTGGTTATAGACGTTCAGGAGGTTTTTGTGGGAGAAAATCGGCATAAAATGTTTGATTACGGCGGTGAGCTTGTGGACAATATCAACAAAATCATTGACGAAAACTCGGAAAACACGGTTGTGTATATTTGTAATAGTCAGAAAGGAAAATTAAAATGGCAGTTGCAGTAATAACAGGTTCGGCAAGAGGTATCGGGGCGGCTATCGCTTTAAGGCTGGCAAAGGACGGCTTTGACATCGCTTTAAACGATATAAGCGAAAAAAGCTTTGAAAACAACGATATTATTGAGCAAATCAAGGCTAATGGGGTTAAGTGCGAGAAGTTTATCGCCGACGTTTCAAATTCATCACAGGTTGAAATAATGGTAAAGGCGATTAAGGAGCTTTTCGGCTCTATCGACGTGCTTGTGAACAATGCGGGAATAACCCGTGACGGCTTGCTGGCAAGAATGAGCGAGGAAAATTACGACCTTGTTATTGCAGTCAATCAAAAAAGCGTGTATAATATGATGAGGCATGTTGTACCCGTTATGATGAAGCAGAGAAGCGGCAGAATAATCAATATGTCCTCGGTTGCGGGGCTTCACGGAAATGCGGGGCAGTTTAATTACAGTGCGTCAAAGGCAGCTATTATCGGTATGACAAAGTCGGCGGCTAAGGAGCTGGGCAGCCGTAATATTAACGTAAACGCCATTGCTCCCGGATTTATAAGCACGCCAATGACCGACGCTCTCACCGACGAGCAGAAGAAGGCAATTTTTGATATGATTGCTATGAAGAGATACGGAAGCGTTGAGGAAATCGCAGGGGTTGCGTCTTTCCTTGCGGGGAAGGATTCATCTTATGTTACGGGGCAGGTTATCGAGATAAGCGGCGGACTGTCCATGTAATTGCGATAATTAAGAACTTGTTCTAATTTTTACAAAGGAAAGGTAATAAATGAGAAGAGCTGTAATAACCGGGTTAGGCGTTGTAAGCCCTATCGGAAATTCTGTCGAGGAATTCTGGAGCAATATTGAGAAGGGAAATCACGGGTTTTCTTTGGGAAACTGGTTTCCCGGACAGAGCGAGGAGCTTAATGTTTTTGCGGATGTGAAGGATTTTGACCCTTCGGAATAT
>CAYMFX010000042.1:0-17173 GCA_964389845.1 uncultured Ruminiclostridium sp. | reverse complement strand
TATATTCTTGAAATATCCCTCTGCCGTAACGAAAACATTAACGGTAAAGTCAGGCTCTTCCTCCTCCTCCGCTTCTTCCTCCGCAACATCGTAGGCAAGCAGAGTGCGGCGGGGCTGACCGTATTTTTCGATAACATCTCTTAAATCGGAAATAATAATGTTTCTTATTCTGCGGGGAGACTCCAAGACGTCCTCCATATCCGCAATATCTGTCTTAAGGTCGTTTATCTCTTCAAGACGCTTTAAAATATATTCCTTGTTGATATGCCGCAGCTTGATTTCCGCTACATATTCCGCCTGAACCTCGTCAATGCCGAAGCCTATCATAAGGTTGGGGACAACCTCCGCTTCTTCCGCAGTCTCGCGTATTATCTTTATCGCCTTGTCAATGTCCAACAGTATTTTTTGCAGACCTAACAGCAAGTGGAGCTTTTCCCGCTTTTTCGTAAGGTCAAAGCTTATTCTGCGCTTAATGCAGTTTATTCTGAACTCCGTCCACTCCTTAAGAATCTCACGAACGCCCATAACCCTCGGAACGCCGCCGATAAGCACGTTGAAGTTGCAGGCAAAGGAATCCTGAAGGGGAGTGAGCCTGAACAGCTTTTGCATAAGCGCCTCCGGGTCAACACGCCGCTTAATGTCAATCGCTAATTTCAAGCCCGACAAGTCCGTCTCATCTCTGACGTCGGATATTTCCTTTATCTTGCCGGTTTTCACCAAGTCCACTATCCTGTCCATAATAGCTTCAACAGTGGTCGTAGGCGGTATTTGCGTTACCTCGATAACGTTTGAATCGGCGTCGTAATTGTACCTTGCCCTTACCTTAAAGGAGCCTCTGCCGGTATCGTAAATTTTCCTTAATTCCTCTTCGTTGTAGATGATAAATCCCCCTCCGGGAAAATCGGGAGCCTTCAAGGTTGAAATAACATCGTGTTCGGGGTCTCTCATAAGACTTATTGCCGTTTCACAGACCTCGGTGAGATTAAAGGAACAAATATTGCTGGACATTGAAACGGCAATGCCTATGTTGTTGTTTACAAGTATGGAAGGAAATCTTACGGGCAGCAGGGAAGGCTCGGTCATACTGTTGTCATAGTTAGGTATGAAATCCACCGTGTCCTTGTCAATATCCGAAAAAACCTCGGTGCATATCTTGTCTAATTTTGCTTCGGTATAACGGCTTGCGGCAAAGGACATATCTCTTGAATACGCCTTTCCGAAGTTGCCCTTGCTGTCCACATAGGGGTGCAGCAGGGTTTCGTTTCCTCTTGTGAGGCGCACCATCGTCTCATAAATAGCCATATCGCCGTGAGGGTTGAGCCTCATTGTCTGTCCCACAATATTTGCCGACTTTGTCCTTGCGCCGGTGAGCAGTCCCATTTTGTACATTGTGTACAGCAGCTTTCGGTGAGAGGGCTTAAAGCCGTCAATCTCAGGCAGCGCACGGGAAACTATAACGCTCATTGCGTAGGGCATATAGTTTTCTTCAAGGGTATTGGTAATAGGCTGCTCCGCAACGATTCCCGCACCCTCGATATACGCCTTGGGAAGAGATTTATTCTTTTTGGGTTCTTTATTTCCGTTCTTCTTCAATTTAATTCTCCGTTCAAATATTATTGCTCCCCCAACTAACTCTTGAATTTTCTGCTTGCCGGGCTGCCGAAATACTTCGTCAGAAAGCCTTGAAATATGCGCATATTCCTGCGGCTTTCTTCCTTGTCTTTCGACAGCCGTTCAGCGCATAAAAACTTCAAGAGCTAATTGGGGGAGCAATATCTAATCCATCGCCGCAGGCGATACCGCAATTGTCAATTCTCAATTATACATTGTCAATTGTTCATCAGCTTACGTCAATAAGCTCAAGATACTTGCTGCCGTACTTTGCGATAAAATCCTTTCTTGCGGATAGATTGTCGCCCAACAGCATTTCAAACATATCCTTGGTCTTTTCCACATCGGAAGGCATAACCTTTATCAGCCGCCTTGTGTCGGGATTCATGGTGGTTAGAGACATCATCTCCGGCTCGTTCTCACCTAAGCCCTTTGACCGCTGAATGGTGTACTTCTTTCCCTCAAATCCGCTTATGATACGGTTTTTCTCGGTTTCCGTGTAGGCAAAATAGGTATCGTCCTTACACTCGATCTCATACAAAGGCGATTCCGCTATATAAACATACCCCTGTTCAATTAAGGTGGGAGTTAATCTGTACAGCATAGTAAGAATAAGCGTCCGAATCTGATAACCGTCATAGTCGGCATCGGTGCAGATAACTATTTTATTCCAGCGCAGATTGTCAAGGCTGAAATTGGACAGCTCCTTATTTGCCTTGCTTTGAACCTCAACGCCGCAGCCTAAGACCTTAAGAAGGTTGGTGATAATCTCGCTTTTGAAAATTCTGTCGTAGCCCGCCTTAAGGCAGTTAAGGATTTTGCCCCTGACGGGCATTATCGCCTGATATTCGGAATCACGGGCAAGCTTTACGGCGCCCATTGCCGAATCGCCCTCCACAATGTACAATTCACGCTTTTCAATGTCCTTGCTTCGGCAATCCACAAACTTTTCCACCCGGTTGCTTAAATCAATGCTGCCTTCAAGCTTTTTCTTAAGATTCTGCCGCATTTTGTCGGCATTTTCCCTCGACCGCTTGTTCACAAGCACCTGCTCGCATATTTTCACGGCTTCGTCGGGATTTTCGATAAAGTACACCTCAAGGTTGTGCTTAAGCCAGTCCGACATTGCCTCTTGAATAAACTTGTTGTTTATAGCCTTTTTGGTTTGGTTCTCATAGCTTGTCTGAGTGGAAAAGTTTGAGGAAACGAACACCAGGCTGTCCTCAACGTCACTGAAGGTTATCTTGCTTTCGTTCTTCTGATACTTGCCGTTGCTTTTAAGATATGAATCAATCTGATACACAAAGGCCTGACGCATCGCCTTATCGGGGCTTCCGCCGTGTTCAAGCCAGCTTGAATTGTGATAATGCTCAATAAGCCTTACCTTGTTGGAAAAAACGAAGGCAACCTTGAATTTCACCTTATAATCGGGCTTATCCTCACGGTCACGCCCCTGCTTCTGTCCCTGCCAATGCTGAGGGACGGTAAGTGCGTTTTCTCCCGTTATCTCGTCAAGATAATCGTCGATTCCGTTCTGATAGCAGAAGGTATGTTCTTCAAACTCGCCCTCTCCCGTCTCGATCCTGAACAAAAATTCCAAGCCGTCGTTTACAATTGCCTGCCGCCTTAAAACGTCAAAGAAATATTCATCGGAAATATCTATCTGAGTAAACACCTCAAGGTCGGGCTTCCATTTGGTTCTTGTGCCTGTTACTCCCGTTGATTTTTTCTTTATAAAGCCCTTTTCGTTTTCTTCAAGGGTAACGTTAAAGCCCTTTTTGAAGCTCAGGCTGTACCGCCATGTGCCGTTGTCGCTGACCACCTCCATATATTCGGAGGAAAACTGAGTAGCGCAAAGACCAAGCCCGTTCAAGCCTAAGGCAAAGCTGTAATTGTCGCCGTCGTTGTTGTTGTACTTGCCTCCTGCATATAATGTACAAAAGGCTAACTCCCAGTTGTACTTTTCTTCGTTTTTGTTGTAGTCAATGGGTATTCCCCGCCCGTTATCAACTACCTCTATGGAGCCGTCGAGAAATTTTGTGATAATTATCTTTTTTCCGTAGCCCTCTCTTGCTTCATCGATAGAGTTGGAAAGTATCTCAAACACCGAGTGTTCACAGCCTTCTATCCCGTCCGAGCCGAATATTACCGCAGGTCTTTTCCGAACCTGATCGGGTCCCTTTAAGGAAACTATACTGTTGTCGCCGTAGCCGTTATTTGCCATTAAAATCTCCTTATGATTTTCAGTTTTTTACAATGCTTTTTAATTTAGTCGATTCTTTTTTCGCTTCCTTTTTGTGACACAAAAAGGAAGTAGGGTTTCCAAAGGGACGAAGTCCCTTTGGTCGCTTATAATTTCACAAAGCATTTAATAAACGTTCGAGAAATAGTAATATGAAATTAAGGAATTATGAAATCCCAAAAAGAAAATTTCCCCGAACCGTTTTAGTATATCATATTTTTCACTCAAATACAAGGCTGCAAAGGCATTTTTTACGTTCCACACAAAAACGGAGTCTCGAAAGCTGTTAAAATATTGACAAAAATGTAATTTTTCATCTTGACAATTTTAGCGAATTAAATTATAATAGAAAGCGGTAATGTTTGGGAAAGGACTTTAATGTTTTAAACTAATTCCGTTTTAAAAACGTGCTAACGTTTTTAAAATATTCGGCGAAGCCGAATACGCCGCCGAAGGCGGTGCGGAATGTACGTTCAATACTATTTCTTGACGTGACGAAGTCACGTCGGTTCCGCTGAAAGCGGAACCATTAAAAACGTTCAAAGAACGTTTTTAAATTAGAAATAGTATTAAACCGTGCAATTATTCCCGGCATAAAAATATAAGCAATATAAACATGGAGGCAGCATAATGAGAGTTTACAATTTCAGCGCAGGTCCGGCAATGTTACCGGAAGAGGTTCTTAAAAAAGCAGCGGAGGAAATGCTTGACTACGGCAGCACGGGACAGTCCGTAATGGAAATGTCTCACCGCTCAAAGGAATACCAGGCTATTATTGATTCCTGCGAGGCATCGCTTCGCGAGGTTATGAATATTCCCGAAAATTACAAGGTTCTGTTTCTCCAGGGAGGCGCTTCCATGCAGTTCGCAATGGTTCCCCTTAACCTTATGAAAAAAGGCAGGGCTGATTTCGTAATAACAGGTCAGTGGGCAACCAAGGCATATAAGGAAGCCAAAAGATTCGGCACAGCAAACGCCGTTGCTTCTTCAAAGGACAAAACCTTCTCATATATCCCCGAGCTTGACGAAAGCAAGTTTGACAAGGACGCAGATTACTTCCATATCTGCCTTAACAACACCATTTACGGCACCAAATTCCCCAAGCTTCCCGAAACGGGCGACGTGCCTTTGGTAGCCGATATGTCCTCCTGCATTTTGTCCGAGCCTGTGGACGTAAGCAAATTCGGACTTATATATGCAGGTGCGCAGAAGAATATGGGACCTGCCGGACTTACCGTGGTTATTATCAGAGAGGACCTTATTCCCGAGTTCCCCGAGGACAGCAAGGTGCCCACAATGCTCCAGTACAAAACTCATTCCGATAACGGTTCTATGTTTAATACCCCTCCCACCTATGCTATTTACATTTTGGGTCTTGTTCTCGAATGGATAAAGGGCAAGGGCGGACTTAAGGCTATGAAGGAAATTAACGAAAAGAAAGCAAGGATTATTTACGATTTCCTCGATAACAGCAAGATGTTCAAGGCTACCGTTCAGGGCGCTGACCGTTCTCTTATGAACATTCCTTTTGTTACAGGCAATGACGAGCTTGACGCTAAGTTTGTTGCAGAAGCAAAGAAGAACGGCTTTGTAAACATCAAGGGACACCGCAGCGTAGGCGGCATGAGAGCTTCCGTTTACAACGCTATGCCTATCGAGGGCTGCGAAGCGTTGGTTAAGTTTATGGCTGAATTTGAGAAGAACAATTAATGTAAGGAGCATATGAGTTATGTATAATATACAAACGCTGAACAAGATTGCCGCCTGCGGCACCGACTTAATGGATAAGAGCAAGTATGCGGTCGGAGAGGACATTGCTAACCCCACCGCCATTCTTGTACGTTCCGCAAGCATGCACGAAATGGAGCTTGGAAACGAGCTTCTTGCCATTGCAAGAGCAGGAGCGGGCACAAACAATATTCCCATTGACAAGTGCAGCGAAAAGGGTATCGTTGTATTCAACACCCCCGGAGCTAACGCAAATGCCGTAAAGGAGCTTGTATTGGCAGGCTTGTTTATTTGCAGCAGAAAAATTCCCGCCGCTATGGATTGGGCTAAGACCCTTAAGGGCAAGGGCGACGAGGTAGGAAAGCTTGTTGAAAAAGGCAAGAGCCAGTTTGCAGGTCCCGAAATCAAGGGCAAAAAATTAGGCGTTATCGGTCTCGGCGCAATCGGCGCACTTGTAGCAAATGCGGCTGTGGCTCTCGGTATGGACGTTTACGGAGCCGACCCTTATCTTTCCGTTGACGGTGCGCTTCACCTCTCCACAAAGATTACCTATGTTAAATCCAATAAGGAAATTTTCGAGAACTGCGACTATATCACAATTCACGTTCCTTTAACTCCCGACACTAAGGGAATGATTAACGCCGAAACAATTGCAACAATGAAGAAGAACGTTAGAATCCTCAACTTTGCAAGAGGCGATTTGGTTGACGATAAGGCGGTTATCGACGCACTTGCCACCGGCGGTATGGCTGCATATGTAACGGACTTCCCCACCGATGCGCTGATAGGCGTTGAGGGCGTTGCAGCGCTTCCTCACCTTGGCGCTTCCACTCCCGAAAGCGAGGACAACTGCGCTGTTATGGCTTGCAAGGAGCTTATGGATTACATTGAAAACGGCAATATCACAAACAGCGTAAACCTTCCCAATATTTCCATGGTTATGACGGGAGACGCAAAGGTTTGTCTCATTCACAGAAATGTGGAAGGACTTATCAGCAAGATAACCTCCGTAACTGCCGAAGCTAAGGTAAATATCGAGAATATGGAAAGCAAGTCCAAGAAATCTATGGCTTACACTGTTCTTGACATTAAAGGAAACGTTGAAGGACTTTATGATAAGTTTAAATCAATCGACGCTGTTTTGGGCGTTCGTATTATAAAGTAAATCATTTCTTTAAAAACCCCTTGGGAAATTTATCCCAAGGGGTTTTTGTTTTGTCCGAAGGAATTTTGAATAATTGGATATACGCTTTCGGTGCAATCCCGGTTTCGACAGTTTTTTCCCTCAAACCCTGATATTATTAATTTAGCAAACGCAAAGGAAGGAACGAAAAATGACTGTTGAAATTACAATGGGGGAAGACAGAATAACCGTTTTGCTGTCGGGCGAGTTAGATCATCACACTGCGGCGGGGGCAAGGGAGATTATTGACGCAAGACTTGAAAAGTATACCCCAAAGCTGTGCATATTGGATTTTTCGGGAGTGAGTTATATGGACAGCAGCGGAATCGGGCTTATATTGGGACGCAAGCGCATTGCGGAGGGCTACGGGGGAAGAGTAAGAATAAAAAACCCCTCCCGTAATGCTGAAAAAATAATAAAGCTTTCCGGGCTTCAAAGCATGGTTATTCCGGAAAACTGCAAGGCGTAGTATTATCGATAACTATTATATCTGAAAGGAATACAGAAAATGAAAATCGTAAACAGAATGAAATTTGTTATACCCGCAATGTCAAAGAATGAAGCGCTGGCAAGAAGCTGTATTGCCGCCTTTGCCGCACAGGCGGACCCAACCGTGGAGGAGCTTACGGACATACGCTCCGCTGTTTGTGAAGCGGTAACAAACTCAATAGTACACGGCTACCGGGACAAGGCCGGGGATATAACCATTACCCTAAAGCTTACCGAGGACAATTGCCTTTACATAAAAATTTCGGATAAGGGCTGCGGCATTGAGGACGTGGAAAAGGCAATGACGCCGCTGTATACCACTGCCTCCGAGGAGGAAAGGGCAGGTCTTGGCTTTGCCGTAATGGAGGCGTTTACAGACAGCCTGAAGGTAACAAGCCGAGTTGGGAAAGGCACAAGCGTGATTATGAAAAAGTATCTCACCGATAAATTTGACGAGGATAATGACTGACACTGTTTTTCTTTGAAATAAGGACAAAGGACTGATATTGTTTTTCTTTGAAATGAGGACAAATGAATAAGACGGATAATAAATTCGTAGAGGACAATTTAGGGCTTGTTCATTCTCTTGCGGCACGGTTCAAGGGTCGGGGCATAGAGTATGAGGAGCTTTTTGCGGCAGGCTGCGAGGGACTTATTAAGGCGGGGAGGGGCTTTGACGAAAGTCGGGGCTTGCAGTTCTCCACTTACGCAGTGCCGGTGATTTTAGGGGAGCTGAGACGGCTTTTCAGGGACGGCGGCACGGTTAAGGTCAGCAGAGGGTTAAAGGAGCTGTCTCTTAAGGCGGCAAGGGCAAGAGAACAGCTCTCAAAAAACGGTCACGAGCCTAAGCTGTCGGAGATAGCCGAAGCGTTGGGGGTATCGGCGGAGCAGGCGGGAGAGGCTGTTTGTGCGGCATTGCCTCCTATTTCTTTGACATATGACGATAACGGCGAGGATATGGAGCTTCCCGTCCCTCCCGAACAAGCAAGATTAACAGAGCACATAGCCTTAGAGCAATGTCTTGCAAAGCTTCAAAATGACGAAAGAAAATTGATTGATCTGAGGTATCGGCAAAATAAAACTCAGACAGAGACAGGAATAATTTTGGGTCTGTCACAGGTTCAGGTTTCGAGAAAGGAAAAAAAGATTCTTTCTAAACTCAGGGTGCTTTTAGAAAATTAATACTATTTCTTAATTAAAAAATACATTTTTTTAATTATCCTTGCCTACGGCAAGGGTGCGGGAACTTAGTTCCCGCAAGAAATAGTATTGAACTTAAATTTTTCACCGCCTTTCGGCGGTGCATTCGGCTTTGCCGAATGATTTAAAAATGTTGTCCATTTTTAAATAAAAATTAGTATAACTTTGCTTTTCGCTGTCGCCGCTGCCAAAAAATATAAAATAAAAACCCCGTGAAAATCACGAGGTTTTTTATCTGAGCTTGATTAGTCAGCCTTGTAAGCCTTTGACTCATCGTTTGTAACGCTGTAGCCGGAGGGCTTAAAGGATTCCTCTTTGGCATTTCCGCCTGCTTCTTTCTTCCAGTCGTCAAACATATCCATGACCTTGTCATAGGTATCATGGCAAATGGAGGGAAGTCCCTTCATGCCGGTTGACTTGCTGAATGCAGCACCTGCCTGTCTGAAGCCTTCCTTAACAGCATCTCTGAGCATTTCCAGCTTGCTGTCATCATCGCCTGCAAGAGTGCGGGCAAAATCATAAATACGCTGAGCAGTAGCGTCTGCGCTCCAGTAATCGTCAATAGTGCCGTTCTGGATCTTATCAGCGTCCTTCATGATAGCTTCGTAAGCTGCGCCGCTCTGCTTTCCGATGATGTCCTTAACCATGCTCTGGAAAGCCTCGTTCTTCATTGCAACAGCAGACTTGGGCTTGTCGACTTTAACCGACTCTTTCTCGTTATGAGACTGAGACTTTGAGGAAGCCTTAGTGTATGCGGGAGTATAAGTTGCATCGTTTTTAGCTTCGTACTTGTCCACATTAGGTCTGTCGGCAGCGATAGTGGTATCCTTCTTTGCAGCCTGCTCGGTAGTGCTCTTGGGAGTAGCCGCAGGTGTAGGAGTAGTCAGCTCCGCAATTCTTCCTACGTTCATACTTTATATCCTCCTTTAATTAAGATTTGATTATTCATCACTTATTATATCGTCAGCAGTTTATAAAACTTTAGCTTATTTTTGTAAGTTCAAAAATATTCATACTGCAACAACGCCGCAAGATGATAAAACACATCCTGCGGCGCTGCATTAAAGCCAACTAACCGTCAAACCAGCTTATAAACCCTTCCCTCAACCTCTATTTCTTTTTCGGAAGGAAAATATCGCATACTTTCATTGGAGGTTTTCAAAAAACAATAGTCGTAGTAGGTTATCCGGCCTGTGGCTTCGTTAGTCTGTGGAATATCCTTCCATACTGAAAATTTGTAATCGGTCACTGTTCCGTCGGAAAACGTTATTGTTTTCTCGGAAATGGTTATTTTCGGCATTGTGTTATCGCCGTCCATATAATAGTCGCCGGTATAGACCTTGTTTTCCGTATTTTCTTTGATTGTCAAGGTTCCGGATTCGGACGGATTATGCTTCTCGTTATTATCCTGAGCGGAAACCGCAAAAAGCGTTGTAGCCGCAATGCACATAGAAATACCGATTGCCATTATAAAAATTCCCAAAATCGTCCTTTTCATACTTACCCTCCTGTTGTCAGCCTTAACATTATTGCCTTATCTGCATATATTATAACCGACATAATTTAAGAATACAATTACAAAACGGTAACAATTTGGTTACAATTCGGTAACAAAAATAACACTCCCCATGTCTGTTTTAACCGACATGGGGAGTGTTTCCTTTATAATGCTACAATCGACAAATTATCAGGAGCTTTTCTTCGCCATTTTAATAATCTGTCCAAGCTTTAAGGGACTGCCCGAATACAAGATAATGTTCTCATACACCTTTGAAACCAAAAGCACCGTAAGCGCTGTAAGCACCGCCAATAATCCCACCGATGCAATTATCTCGACTCCCGTCACATCTCCCATTACAATTGCTCCTGGAAGAGCAAAGGGAGATGAGATCGGAATGTAGTGAGAAACCGTCATCATAATATTGGTGGTTCCGTCATAATTCGTAACTGCGGGCATATACGCAAGGAAGAAGCCTGCCAGAGCCACCATCATAAACGGCTGCAGGGCGTTAGCCAAATCCTCGCTTCTGCCGACTCCCGCACCCACTAAACCTGCCAAAAGCGCATAGAAAAGGAATCCCAAAAGCATGGTTACAATTATCGCTATAATCGAACCTGCGTTAAATAATCCGGGAAGCGCTTCCTGAAGCTCTGCGCCTATATTCGCCGCTTCGGGATTTATCTCCTGCGAGGAATTCATTGAGGAATTCATTATAGTCTCCATGCCTCCCGCAGATAAGAACCCGAAGGGCATTGATACCGTAAAGGCTATTCCCGATACGGCGCCTATAATAATCAGCTGAGTAACTGCCACCAGCAGCATTGCCAATACCTTGCCCGTTATGATTGCAAGAGGTCTTACCGATGTGATAAGCAGCTCGATAACACGGGAGGTTTTTTCCTTTGCAACAGACTGCGCAATAATCTGAGAGTAGCTGATAATAAACGAAAAGAGCAGTGCCGAGAATATTATGGGAATCGTTATAGCTAAGCCCTCTTTAAGCTCGGACATCTTTTCCGCACCGTATATGCGCACGTCGGTAACATATTCAAGCTGCGCCAAGGGTAAATCCTTTTCGGAAACTCCAAGGCTTTGAAGCACCGAGTTTTTGAACAAATCGCTGCACACATATCCAAAATCCTCGGCAGCCGGCTTTGAGAGAATATCCTCGTTTTCGGGACGGTAAATCAGCATTGATATAGAGTAAATATTCCCGTCGCTATCCTTTACGGGAGAGATTTTCAGCGCCAGCTCGGACTTATCGCCTTTAGCTATCTCCTCCCCCTTCTTATCCAGCTCCTCCGCCGAAAGCTCGGAACAGCTTATATTCTTTTCGGCAAGAGGCGCAAAATCGAAGGTGGGGAACTGGGTCTCATTGCATATATAAAGCGCCGATATTTTTTCCCCCTCTTCTCCGCCGACGCCGGAACCGCCTAAATCCGAATCACCTGCTATCAATACCGGCAGCAGATTTATTCCAACCGCTAACAAAGCAAATATAACGGAAATTAAAATAGTGCTTCCGATAAAAGCCTTAGACTTTATCTGCTGTACAAAGTTAAAGGCAAAAATATGCTTCCAGCCCTTAAACCTCATCTTCTTCACCCCCCACGCTTTCAATAAAAATTTCGTTCAAGGTAGGCTCTCTCAGCTCGAATTTAACGGGATGTATTCCGTTGTCGACCATTTCCTTCAAAAGCGTCTGCGCCTGTTTTTCCTCGGAAACGGTAAAGCACACTCCGTTAGGCGTGTTCTCCTTCATAACAAGTCCGCACTTTTCCGCAAGGGGCATAAAATCATTGTCGGATTTAACAAGCAGGTTTACTCTGCCCTTAGCCTTTTTTATTTGATTCAGGTTTCCGTTGAGCACCGTTCTGCCTTTTGTCATAATAACAATATCGTCGCAGAACTCTTCTATTATGTTCATCTGGTGGCTTGACATAATTATGAATTTGTCCTTAGACATTTCCTCTCTGATAACCGATTTGAACAAGTCGGCATTGACCGGGTCAAGACCTGACAATGGCTCGTCCAGCACCAGCAGCTCGGGGTTTCCCACAAGCGCCGCCGCAAGCTGCACCTTCTGCTGATTGCCCTTTGAAAGCTGCTCGGCGTTTTTGCTGCGGTACTCGTTAAGTGCAAGCCTGTCAAACCAATAGTCTATTTCCTTTTTTGCGTCTGCCTTCTTGATTCCCTTCAATGACGCAAAAAAATACAGCTGATCAATAATATTGGTCTTGGGGTAAAGTCCTCTGTCCTCCGCAAGATAGCCTACGTTTTCCTCGGCGGGCTTCATAGGCTTTCCCTTCCAAGTAACGGTTCCCGAATTCTTGGACAACATTCCTAAAATAATTCTTATCGATGTGGTCTTTCCCGCTCCGTTTGTTCCCAACAGGGCGAATACTCCCGGTTTGGCAATTTCAAAGCTGAGACCTTGCACTGCTGTAAAATCGCCGTACTTTTTGGAGACATTTTCTACTTTTAACGACATCCTTCCGCTCCTTTCATTTTATATTGGTAGTATATCATAGTTACCACAAAATGTCAATAGAATTTACAGTAATAAATGAAGAATATTTCTGGAAAATGCAAGTGTAAATATTATTTACCTAACAGGCTGCCTCTAAAATAGCCTCTAAAATAACATACGGCAACAGCAGATACAAAGGCTCAAATTATTGACAAATTTTAACTTTAGTGGTATGATTAAATAAATACTGTAAAGTGGTGAAAAGTATGTTTAAATACGTTGTTTTTGATTTGGACGGCACATTGCTGAATACCTTGGAGGATTTGGCGGACGCAGGCAATTATGCCCTTGGTGAAATGGGCTTTCCTCAGCATGAAACGGAAAAATATAAATATTTTGTGGGAAACGGAATACCTAAGCTTATAGAACGCATTGTTCCCAAGGATTGCGGCGATGATGACAGGGAAAGGGTTCATACTCTGTTTTCCGAGTATTACGGCAGGCACTGTATGGATAAGACAAGACCTTATAAAGGTATTCCCGAACTGCTTTTGACGTTAGATGAAAAGGAGATAAAAACTGCCGTTGCAACAAATAAGGATCACGAATTTTCGGTTCGGCTGATAAAGAAGTTTTTCGGTGAAACCGTTCATTTGGTGGTGGGCAGAAAGGACGGAAGCCCGAAAAAGCCCGATCCTTATTGCGTCAATCTGATTCTGAATACGCTTGGGGCGGAAAAAGCAGAGACGCTCTATGTGGGAGACAGCGGCGTGGATATGGAAACCGCCGTTAATGCGGGGCTTCAATCCTGCGGTGTGCTTTGGGGCTTCAGAACGGAAAAAGAGCTTACCGACAGCGGAGCTTGCCATATTGCGGATTCGGCAGAGTCGCTGTTAAAAATTATTTTGGGAGTATACAATGAATAAATACAGGTCGCCTTTTGTTTCAATTGTTTTTTGGGTGGTTATTGCGGCATTTTTTGTAGGTGTGGTGTGCAGCTTCGGCAATATGTCCCAAAGAGATAAAAACCTTCTCACCAACGAGGATATTCAGTGGTTTGTAGAAGGAGACATACCCGTTGATATTGAGGACAGCAGCCAGATGTCGGGATTCATCAAGGATAATTCCTACTCGGTGTATTTTTATGCCAAGGAATACGATGAAAACATAGTATTGGCGTTTCAGACCAATTTCTCCACAATCGAGGCTTGTATCAACGATTTAACGTTTTATTCTTCAAAATCCAATTCTCATTTTGTCAACGGCGGCATTTTTCCCTTTGAAGCCCCTTCTTCGGAGATTCATCTTGCTTCCGTTAAAAAAATAAACGAAGGGGATAAGATTACATTAAGGGTCAAAAACGCTTACGATAACGTTGTATGCGGCGTCGACAATGTTTATTTCGGCAGGTCTGAGGACATAGTGGAGGCTGTTTTCAAAAATGATTTATTCGGGATTGTAATTTGTATTGTGCTGTTTGCCGTTGCTGTTCTGATGTTCGTTTTCTATTTTTCCTTCAGAAAAGTTATTTCTCCTTACGGGCTTAAATATGCGGCGTTATTTGCCTTGTTTTCGGCATTGCATGCGATTTCGGGAGGTTCGACGCTGCCGTTTTTGTTAGTTTTCGGCAACAATATTTTGTACACCATTCACTGCCTTTGCTTTACGACAATGTTTTTGCCGCTTATAATGTATTTTTCCGAAAATGTTCATTTCAGAGCCTCAATCACAGCTCTGCATGTTGCGGCTGTTGTTCATGCGGCGCTGATTTTAGGGCTGTCGGGGCTGGCGGTATTTAATGTTATCGATTTGCATGAAAGCTTGCCCATTGCGGAGATTGCGGGATTGATTCAGTGTATTTTTATTTTCGTCATTCTGATATACGATTTTGCGAGAAAGAGCGAGAAAAGAAACTCGGAGCTTATTATTCCCATCGTTTATGCAGTCTGTGCGGTTTCGGCGGTGATCGGTCACATCATCAACAAAACAAATTCTATTCCGACTTTATTTGCAGCAGGCTGCCTGATATTCCTTGTTGCATTGTTAGCGGAAAATATGCGAAATGTCGCTAACCTGCTGCGGCTCAGCAACGAAGTGGAGAAAATGGGAAAGGCGGCGTTTACAGACGCGCTTACGGGAGTCGGAAACACCGCTGCCTTCAATAAAAAAATTAAGCATCTTGATGTAGTTAAGCTAAACTACAAGGCAATCGCAATTATTCAGTTCGATATAAATAACCTAAAGACGATAAACGATAACTTAGGTCACGAACAGGGCGACAAGCTTATTACCGACGGTTCCGGAATCATTTACAAGGTTTTCGGAAAGGTGGGCGACGTTTACAGAACCGGAGGCGATGAGTTTGTTGGAGTTATCTGCGGCGACAGGGCAATGGCTCTCTGCGATGAGGCTATTTTAAGCTTTGAAAGGGCTATATACGAGTACAACAAGGACGAAAGCCATAAATTTATATTGCAGATAGCCTACGGAACGGAATATTATACCAACGACGGCGATAACCGTTACCTTACCCTTAAGGAGATACAAAAGAAGGCTGACGCAAATATGTACGAAAATAAGAGGGCGATGAAGGAACGCATCTCCGTCGACCAGATTCTCAAAAGAGTACCCATAAACGACGATTATATGGAATAATAATCACAAAGGAAGAAAAGAGGAAAATTGATTTTAATTTTTGTGATTATTTTTCCGTTTTAATTGAAGCGTTCGCTTCGCTCACTTTCTTTATGGAATGATTTTAAGGAGGAATTTATTATGACGCCTGAGGAAAAGCTTGAGAAATGCTATGAAAGCTTTAAGGAAAAGATCGATTTTAAGCCTTCCGTCGCTTTAATATTAGGTTCGGGACTTGGGGCGCTGGCAGATGAAATTGATGTTAAGGCAACGCTCGACTACGATCAGATAGAGGGGTTTCCTCTCTCCACCGTTCCCGGACATAAGGGGCGCTTTGTGTTCGGATATATAGGGGAAGCTCCCGTGGTTATAATGCAGGGCAGAGTGCATTACTATGAGGGCTATGCAATGCAGGACGTTGTGCTTCCCACAAGGCTTATGCGAAAAATGGGGGCGGAGGTGTTGTTTCTCACAAACGCTTCGGGAGCGGCAAACCCCGATTATTCCGCCGGAGACTTTATGCTGATTTCCGACCAGATAGCCAACTTTGTTCCCAGTCCTCTTATCGGAGCTAATTTTGAATCATTGGGCGTTCGTTTTCCCGATATGAGCGATATTTACAATAAGGAGCTGAGGTCAATTGTCAGAAGTACCGCAAAGGAGCTTGGAATAAAGCTTCAAGAGGGCGTATATATTCAGCTTACAGGACCCAATTTCGAGTCGCCATCCGAGGTTCGCATGTGCAGGCTGCTTGGAGCGGACGCTATCGGAATGAGCACCGCCTGCGAGGCTATTGCGGCTAATCATGCGGGGATGAAGATAGTGGGCATAAGCTGTGTGGCAAACTTGGGCTGCGGACTTACGGATACTCCCCTTACCCATAAGGAGGTAATCGAAGCGGCGGATAAGGCGGCTCCTCTTTTTAAGAAGCTGATAAGAGCTTCTATTGAAAATATTTACTCCGAGTTACTTAAAAAATGAGAGATATTGATAAAGCCGATTACTGCGATAACGTTCATTTGTCCGAAAAAAGAGACAGCGTTGTTATTATCGACCAGACGCTGCTCCCGAATAAAGAGGTTTATATAGAGCTGAAAAGCTTGGAGGATTTCTATGAGGCTATTTACACGCTGAAGGTCAGAGGCGCTCCCGCTATCGGTATTTGTGCGGGATATGCAATGGCGGTTCTCGGCGGTAAAATCGAGTATTCAGACAAGGACGAATTTTTTCTTAAATTAAGAAACATAAAGGATAAGCTCAATTCTTCAAGACCAACGGCAGTAAATCTCAGCAAGGCGCTGGACAGAGTCGAAAACGCCGCATTGGCACATAAGAATTCGGAAATTGCTGAGATTATTGGGGCAATGTATGAAGAAAGCATTGCCATTCAATCCGAGGACATTGAGATGTGCCGCAAAATATCCGAGAACGGGCTTACCCTGCTCAAAAACGGCGACGGTATTTTAACTCACTGTAATGCGGGACCGCTTGCTACATCACGGTATGGAACGGGGCTTGGCACCTTGTTTTTGGGCAAGGAGCGGGGGTATGATTTTCACGTTTATGCCGATGAAACACGTCCGCTTTTGCAGGGGGCGCGGCTTACCGCTTACGAGCTTCACCGTGCGAGAATAGACGTTACCGTTATTTGCGACAATATGGCAAGTATCGTTATGAAGCAGGGGAAAATCAACGCTTGCTTTGTAGGCTGCGACCGTGTGGCGGCTAACGGCGACACTGCCAATAAAATAGGAACAAGCGGCGTGGCAATACTTGCAAAGCATTATGGGATTCCGTTTTATGTTTTTTGCCCTTCCTCTACAATTGATTTCGGCTGTGCTTCGGGTAAGGATATTGTGATTGAGGAGCGGTCGGGGGAGGAGATAGGAAGTCTTTTCTTTAAGGAGAAAACCGTTCCCGATGGGGTCAAGTGCTATAATCCCGCTTTTGATGTTACCGATAGCGGGCTTATTACGGCTATTGTTACGGAAAAGGGGATTTGCAGAGCGCCTTATCGGGAGAGCTTGGGGAGTTTATTTGATACTAAATATCAATAAAAATCACACAAATCCAAAGACCGGAGCGTCCCTGCTCTTAGTCAACCCGACTTGAAAA
>CAYMFX010000041.1:0-17410 GCA_964389845.1 uncultured Ruminiclostridium sp. | reverse complement strand
TCGCCACGCATTTAGCGAAATTGCACAAAATTGCTTTGTTTTCAGATACGCCCTAGAACCTGTCCGCATAGGATTACGGCTTTGTCTTGTCAGGGTATTGTATTTTTCAAGAAAATGTGTTAAAATAATAACAAATAAAAATTCGGAGGTGTTCAAAATGGGATTTTTAACAGGCAAGACTGCCATTATCACCGGTGCAGGACGCGCTGTACTCAGCGACGGACGCTGCGGCTCTATCGGATACGGTATTGCAACCGCTTATGCAAAGGAGGGCGCTAACCTCGTAATAACCGGACGCAACGTGAAGAAGCTTGAGGACGCTAAGGAGGAGCTTGAAAGACTGTACGGCATTAAGGTACTGATAGTTCAGGCGGACGTTAATGCGGGTGCGGACAACCAAGCAGTTGTTCAAAATGTAGTGGACAAGGCTATTGCAGAGTTCGGGAGCATTGACGTGCTTATCAACAACGCACAGGCTTCCGCTTCGGGCGTGACCATTGCCGACCATACCACAGAGAACTTTGACCTTGCCATTTATTCGGGATTGTATGCGGCTTTCTACTATATGAAGGCTTGCTACCCTCATCTTGTAAAGTCCAAAGGCTCGGTAATAAACTTTGCTTCGGGCGCAGGACTTTTCGGCAACTACGGGCAGTGCTCCTATGCGGCGGCTAAGGAAGGAATCAGAGGGCTTTCCCGTGTTGCGGCAACAGAGTGGGCAAAGGACGGCATCAATGTAAACGTGGTTTGCCCTTTGGCTTGGACCTCTCAGCTTGAACAGTTCCAGAAGGCGTATCCTGACGCATTCAAGGCTAATGTGCATACTCCTCCCTGCGGACATCTCGGCGATGCGGAATTGGAAATAGGCAGAGTCTGCGTTCAGCTTGCTTCCCCCGATTTCAAATATATGACGGGCGAGACATTGACTCTTGAGGGCGGAATGGGACAGAGACCTTGACAATTGACAATGTAAAGTTGACAATTGTCAATTGTGGTATCGCCTGCGGCGATGATTTTGAATTTGTGTTGTGAGAATTTTTTTGGTTGTTCATTTAAAAAACTGTTAAAAACTGTTAAAAACTGTTAAAAACTGTTAAAAAACTGTAACACAGACAAAATATACTGAAAATATCTTTAGGCTCGCTGTTTTATGAAACGGTGAGCCTATTCTATTGAAAAAAATTATGAGAATTTTTCCTTTTCCCCTTGTATTTTATTTTATCTATGTTATAATAATCAAAGGAATCTAAAATGTAAAAAGTGCAAAACTAACCGTTGCTGTAAACGATTACATTCGTTTGCGGCAAGGTGGAAATAACAAAAGCAAATAATGAAAGCAAACACGAAAGGATAAAAGCGCTATGAAATTTTCTGACGGCTTCTGGCTTAACAAACCCGGTTACAACGTGAACTATGCAACGCAAATGTACGAGATCACAGCCGATGAGAAATCGGTAACAGTTTTTGCAACACAAAACTGGATTGCAAACAGAGGTATGACACTTGGCGGTCCTGCTCTCGAGATAACCTTTACCTCCACACTTCCCGATTCAATCAAGGTGACGGTTGAACATTACAGGGGCGCTGTGAAAAAAGGTCCCGATTTTAATCTTAATGAAGATAAAAGCTTTAAGCCTACCGTTGAGAAAAAAGAGGACGGGAAATATATTCTCACTTCGGGAAAAACCTCCGTTGTTATCGGCAACGCCGGCGGACCCTGGGATATTCAGTATTATTATGACGGAAAGCTGCTGACAAAGAGCGGCTGGCGCACTACCTCTTACATCACCGAGGACGAGTGGCGCACCAATAACCGTATGTTAGAAAAACAGGGCGAAAATTTCTATGCGGACAGCTCCACAAATTGTCCTTCCGTTATGAGAGAAATGCTCAATATCTCCGTTGGCGAAAATATTTACGGCTTCGGCGAAAAGTTTTCCACATTCGTAAAGAACGGACAGACTGTGGACGTATGGAACAACGACGGCGGCACCTGCTCCGAGCAGACCTATAAGTCCATTCCATTTTATGTTTCCAGCAGAGGCTACGGAGTATTTGTAAATCACCCCGAAAACGTAAACTTTGAAGTGGCAAGCGAGACTGTGTCCAAGGTTTCCTTTACCGTACAGGGCGAAAGACTTGAGTATTTTATATTCGGCGGCGATACCATTGCCGACGTGCTGACCCATTACACCGATTTGACGGGCAAGCCCGCCCTTCCTCCCGCATATACCTTCGGCTTGTGGCTCACTACCTCCTTTACCACCGATTATGATGAGAAAACCTGCTCCTTCTTTATTGATGAAATGGAGAGAAGGGATATTCCTCTTGAAGTGTTCCACTTTGACTGCTTCTGGATGAAGGAATTCTCATGGTGCGATTTCACATGGGACAAGAGAATGTTCCCCGACCCTAAGGCTATGCTCAGCCGCTTAAAGAAAAAGAACATCGAGATATGCGTATGGATCAACCCTTACATTTCTCAGAGATCCGACCTTTTTGACGAGGGCATGGAAAAGGGCTACTTTATCAAGAAGAAGGACGGCTCGGTATTCCAGGCGGATATGTGGCAGCCGGGAATGGCGATAGTGGACTTTACCAATCCCGCAGCCTGCGATTGGTACAAGAGCAAGCTTAAGGCGCTTTGCGAAATGGGCGTAGACGCATTCAAGACTGACTTCGGCGAAAGAATACCCACCGATGTGACCTACTTTGACGGCTCAGACCCCTACAAAATGCACAACTATTACACTTACCTCTATAACAAGACCGTTTTTGAGGTTTTGGAAGAATATTACGGCAAGGACAAGGCTTGTCTCTTCGCAAGAAGCGCTACCGTAGGCGGACAGCAGTTCCCCGTTCACTGGGGCGGCGACTGCTTCAGCAATTACGAATCTATGTGGGAGACTATCAGGGGCGGACTTTCCCTCTGCCTTTCCGGCTTCGGCTTCTTCAGCCACGATATAAGCGGATTCGAGGCAACCGGTTCTCCCGACCTTTACAAGCGCTGGTGTGCATTCGGACTTATGTCCACTCATTCAAGACTTCACGGAAACAGCTCCTACCGTGTACCCTGGAACTTTGACGAGGAGAGCTGCGACGTGCTGAGACACTTTACAAAGCTTAAAGGAAGGCTGATGCCTTATTTATATGCCAATGCGGTTAAGACACATGAAACCGGCGTTCCTATGATGAGAGCAATGGTGGTTGACTTCGGAAAGGATCCCGGTACTCTTAGCCTTGACAGGCAGTATATGTTAGGCGACAATCTGTTGGTTGCCCCCGTATTCAATGAGGAGGGCACCGCAAGCTTCTATCTGCCCGATGCGGGAAGGTGGACTGATATTCAGACAGGGGAAATTTTAGAGGGCGGTCATTGGTATGAGAAGAAGTACGATTACTTCGGAATGCCCTTGTACGCTAAGCCCGGCAGCATTATTGCCTATGGAGATTTCAAGAGAAGCTTCACCTATGACTATGCGGAAAACGCTGAGCTTGTGGTTTACGGCTTAGAGGACGGAAAGACGGCGGAGTGTGTTATCTGTGACAAGGACGGCAGGAAGGCGCTTACCGTTACCGCCGAAAGACAGGGAGATACGATTAAGGTTAAGTCTGAAGGCAAGGGCAGCTTCACCGTTAAGAGCGCAGAGGGATTGAAGGTAGAATTATAATTGACAATAGACCTCCTCGGAAGTTTCCGAGGAAGTCAAGTAATCTGATCCGTCGGGACCGTTGATGTTGGTTCTGGCGGATTATTTTTATACTGTTCTTTAATCGATTTGTATTAATGCTATTTTGTTTTTTTGGCAATAGTAAAAGAAAAAATTGACATCTGAGAATTAATGTGATATAATAAAATAACTAAAAAAGCATCGCTCCATTTTCGGCATACCGGTTTTCATAAAAATATTGAGGGAGTTCCATAAATGAATAAGACAAAAAAGATAAAAGCAATCGTTTTAAGATATATTCGGTTTATTGCAATATTCATGGTTTTGCTGCTTATAACGTTTTCGGTAATAATACAGGTAGGACGTGAGCAGAGGTATACGGTAATCAGCACGAAAAGTATATTTGACCAGGTTGAACATCTGCTGAATGAAAACGCTGTCGAGCTGGAGGAAACTGAGGAGGATTACAGCCGCGAGTGTCTTAAAAATGCGGAAACTATCGCATATATAATAGAAAGCAACCCGGAGGTGCTTGACAGTATCGACGAGCTGAAAAAAATTGCCGATTTTACCAATGTTGACGAAATACATTTGTTCAATGAAAAGGGCGTGATTTTTAACGGAACTCACCCCGAATACTACGATATGTCCGTGGATGACGGCGAGCAGATAGGATTCTTTAAGCAAATGCTCGAGGATAAATCTATGAAGCTTGTTCAGGAGCTGACTCCCAATACCAGCAACGGCTCATTGATTCAATATTCCGCCGTATGGAGCCGCAGCGGAAAATTTTTCGTTCAGGTGGGAATGAAGCAGGAAAGTGTTCAGAAGGTAACGGAGAAAAACGAGCTTTCTTATATCTTCTCTTTGCTGAGGGTAAACAGCAGCGTTAATTTGTATGCGGTGGACAAGGAAACCGGGAAAATAATCGGTTCCACCACTGTAGAAAATACGGGGAAAACCTTGGACGAAATAGGGATACCGCTTGAAAAAGCAATTTCTTCCGCTTCGGGATTTCACGTTCGGATAAACGGCGGCTTGTATTTTTGTATGTTCGACGACCGGGACGGGAATTTTTTGGGAAGAGTCGTTTCCTTTGACGGAATGTACCGCAGCGTTATAAACGCCACACTGTTATTGGCGGCGGGAATAATTATTTCCGCTATTATTTTGTATATAGCCATAACAAGATTTATAAACAGGGAAATAATCAGGGGAATACAGAGCATTAACGATGAGCTTGCAGAAATTTCATCGGGCAATCTTGACGCAAGAGTGGATTTCAGAAGCTGCGACGAGTTTTCCGAGTTGTCCGACCATATAAATGAAATGATAGCCTCGGTGCTTTCGGGAACAGATAAAATTTCCTATGTTTTAAATAAAGCAGAGGTGCAAATCGGCGTTTATGAATACAACGAAAGAATGAAAACCGTAAGATTTACCGAAAAGATTGCAAAAATTCTTTCCTTGGAATTCTCACAGGTTAAAACTCTTTCCGAGGACTGCGCCCTGTTCAAGGAATATATTCGAGCCAGAATTTTTGACAAAATGCCCGATGAGGATAATGTTTACCGAATTTTCGGCAAAGAAGAAAGGTATGTAAAATTTGAAGAATTTACAGTCTATAACAGCACATTGGGTATTATTATGGACATTACCGAGGATTATAACCGCCGCAGACAGCTTGAGACGGAAAGAGACGTGGATTCTCTTACCGGCTTGCTGAACAGGCGGGGACTGGACAGGCGGTTGGAGGAAATGTTTAAGTACCCCGATAAGCTGGGCTGCGGCGCACTGGTTATGATTGACTCAGACGGATTGAAGGGGATAAACGATAAATTGGGTCATGATTCGGGGGACATTTATCTTAAAAGCATTGCCGAGGCTTTAAACTCCTTTGAAAAGAAAAACAGCATTTGCGCCCGTCAGGGAGGAGACGAGTTTGTGCTTTTCATTTTCGGTTATGACAATAATGAAAAGGTGGAGGAGCAGATACAAAAGCTTCGGGATATTCGGCTTGACCGCATGGCGCATTTAAGCAATGGCAAAACTGTCTCAATAAAATTTTCCTTTGGTTACAGTTTACTTGACGGCAGCGGCGATTACGTCTCTCTTTTAAAATCCGCCGACCGGGAAATGTATAAAAACAAAAGGAGAAGGAAAGAGGCGGAAAATTCCGCAAAAAAAGTGGATGAGGCAAAATAAGTTATTATGCGAACATATTTGAAATTTTAATATAAAAAGCATACCCGTCAGAACGGATTATAATAAGGTTCTGACGGGTATGCTTTTATTAGCGATGTGATAACGGTTAAAATTTTGTATAGATTTTTTAATCTGTCTCAAATAAATCGGCTTTATATCATTTATCAATAACTCTGTCGCTTCCCATAGGCAGCCTTGTGTCTATCTTCCATTTCCCAGATTCATAAGCGATTGTTACAGGCAGGCTGTAGCTGTTTTCTCCGTCGCTCCAGTCAACTGTGGAGGTTACGTCGTAGCTGCTTATGGAACGGTTTTCGTAATTGTCGAGAGAAAAGGTTCCAAGCTGCGGCAGAACCGAGCCGCTGATTATATAAAGCTTCCCTTCCTTTTCAACATAGGTTCGGTTTATATACAGACTGATATAGCTTTCCGCAATTTCCTTTGTGAAGGCGTCCCTGACATATTGCTTCATCTCTTCTACTGTCATAAATGGCTCTATTTCAAGACCGTTGTAAAATCCGTGTCCGTAAGGGTCGTTTTCTATCGTTACAAGCTGTGTGTTCCAGTCTCCGTTATTGTCCTTAACGGCGGTGACATTGCCGAAAATTTTATCCAGGGTGCTGCGGTTTTCAATAAGAAGATTGCTGAATATTGCAATCTCGCCCGTCACCGTTTCATCGGAAAAATCTCTTACTACCCAGCCTCTTACTCCGTCAAGAAGCCGATAAGTGCGCCAGATATATTTGTCCCCCGATTTTCCCAAAGCCTTTACCTCGGCGGTAGTTTCATCAAGAAGGGTTATAACGGCAGTGTCGGCTTCGATAACCGTTTGTCCGCTCGAGCTGCTCGTTTTCAGCATTACGCCGCCCTCTGTTTCCTTTACATAATCGGGAAGAATATCCTCTATTTCTTTTCCGTAATGATCCTCCCAGAATGTGTACTTCAAGGATTCGTACATTTTATCCGTAAGCTCGGTCAGATCCTTTGCATAATCGGAGTTTATAAGGCGGTATCCGTCTATTTCGGTTCCCGTTAAGGGTATCAGGGTGTCCGAGCCGCAGGTGACGCTTATTGCCGTCTCAACATTGGATATTATTTTTTTAAATTCGGATAACAAGGAAGGATTTTCCACCGATGCGGCGGGATAAGGAACGGGAAACCGGGGAGAAGTTTCCACAGGCGGTTTTTCCTCGCTTACCGTATTATCTGTTGTATTTGAGGCGGCGGTGTCCTCGGGTTGGTTCTCCACGGCGCTTACTTTATTTGTGGTGACTTCCGCTGTCGGCTCCGTCTCGGCGGGGGTCTGAACCGTTAAATAGGCCGTTTCGGTATCGTTATCGGGAGAATTTGAGCATGCCGAAAGAAGCAGCAATGAAGAAAGGAAAAGGGCAATTGCTTTTTTTCCGTTTATGTTTTTCAAATTTCGCTCCTTTCTCATTTGGCTGCAATGCCGCTTGAAAGCTTGTTTAACTCCTCTTTTGTAAAATAATATTTTTTACCGCAGAATTGGCAGAGTATTTCGGTATTATCTTCGGATTCCTCCGCTAACTGTTCAAGCTCCTTTTTGCCAAGGCTTATTAACATTCTTTCGGTGCGCTCGCGGCTGCATTTGCACTTGTAGCCGCATTCCCAGCTGTCAAGGATTTCGCCGTTCAGTCCCTCCAATCCCATAAGAGCTATTTCCTCAACGGTTCTGCCTTCGGAGAACATTTGGGTTACGCTTTGCATTTTTTCAATGTTCTTTTCAATAAAATCTATTGCCGCATCGTTTATGGGAGGTACAAGCTGTATAATATAGCCCCCCGCCGCTTTTACGCTGTGGTCTCTGTCAACCAGCACGCCCAAGGCGCAAACGGTGGGTATTTGCTCGCTGATTGCATAGTAGCTTGTGATGTCCTCGGCTATTTCTCCCGATACTATGGGGGACTGTGTAGCATAGGGTTCTTTCAGTCCCAAGTCGCGGATAACAGCAAGAAACCCGTCCTTCCCCACAAAGCCGCCTACGTCAAGCTTTCCGTTTTCCTTCAATGGCAGGTCGGCGGCAGGGTTGCCGCAATAGCAGCGGACGTTTCCTCTGCTGTCGGAAACGCACACCACAGGACCGCCGGGTCCTCCACCGTTTATCCTGAGGGTCAAGGCGTCGTCGTCGCCCTTCATCAGCGCACCCATTAACGAGCCTGCCGCACACAGTCTGCCCATTGCCGCAGTTGCTACGGGAGAGGGCTTGTGTATTCTTACAATTTCGTTGCATATATCTCTTGCGTCGACGGCGCTGCAAAGTACGCTGCCGTCGGCGGAGAGGGCTCTTACTAATTTTCCCATTTCTGCGTTGCTCCTTTTGTTCTGCATATATAAACTATTTTATGCAGATAATTGCCCATTATCAATTGTACATTGTCAATTGCTCTTCACCGCCGCAAAAGTAAATTTTTCGGGATTTGTCGCTTTCGACAAACTCTTATCGGTTGGATATTCCCACATTCCGCAAAGCTTAAAGCCGGAATTGTTCAGCATTTCCTCAACCTCCTTTTCGCTTAGGGCTATCTCGGTTACAAGGTCGCTGTAACGGCTGTAGCTTCCGTCCTTGTTTTCCGAGAAAAAGTCTAAATACATATCGACCCTGTAGGGCGGCTCAGCGGTTTCCAATTCGTTTTGCCAGCCGCAGTACAAGCCTTCATAATCAAATGTAAAAGCGTTGTTTCCCAAAACGTTAAGGTGCTTGTACACCGTGTTCATATCGGCTGCAAATACGCCGCCCTGTTTTAAGGAAGAAAAAGCGTTACTGAACGCCGATTGTATTTCTTGGGCGCTGTTTAAATGGTTAAGGCTGTCCAAAGAGCAGACTATGAAATCAAAGCTTTCCTCAAAGGGCAGATTGGTCATATCAAGCTTTAACCACTCTATTTCGGAGGATTTTCCCGCAGCCGCGGTAAGCATTTCCTCCGAAAGGTCGCAGCCCGTCACGTTGAAGCCTAAGCTTCTGAGAGGAACAGAAAGGCTGCCGCTTCCGCAGGCTAAATCAAGAAGCTCCCTGCCTCCGTTTCCGTATTTCTTAAAAATATCGCAATAATACCTTGCCAAAAAATTATAGTCAATATTTTCCGTCAGTCGGTCGTAAAATTCGGCAAATTCTCCATAGCTCAAATTATTTCAGCTCCTCAGGCGGCATTCTGTCAAACACCATTTTGTAGCCGTCGTTCCCGAAATTCATGGTTCGGTTCACGCGGCTTATTGTGGCGGTTGAGGCGCCCGTCTCGGAAACTATGTCGTTGTAGATTTTCTTCTCGGACAAAAGCTTCGCTACGCGCAAACGCTGTGAAATAGAGATAAGCTCCTGCATTGTGCAAAGATCCTTAAAAAATTTGTCGCACTCCTGCTTGTTTTTAAGCTTGAGAATGGCGTTGTACATTAATTCAAAATCCTCTGCCTTTTCTTTTTCGCTTATATTCACTGTTCGTTCCTCCCTTTTATAGGTGTTGGGAATCTTAAAATCCTTTGAATAGGCTCTTTTCTTCTGCAAAAGATTTTAAGATTTATTTTATTAAAGTTTACCACTATAAAGTGTAAAAGTCAAGATTAATTAAAAATATTTTTGCTTATTGTCAACCTGAATTTTAATCGGGTTGACAATTTCTTTTACTTGTGGTAAAATGGTAACGGTGCTTTGTAGAGCTTTATTTTTGCATAACAATAAGGAGGCAGGGCAATGAGCGTTAAGGAAGAGCTTTATCGGTTGTTAGAAAACAATGAGGGACGAATATTTTCCGGTCAGGAATTAGCGGAAACCTTGGGGGTCAGCAGACAGGCGGTGTGGAAAGCGGTATCGAAGCTTAAAAATGAGGGCTTTGAGATAGAGACGCTGAAAAATAAAGGGTACAGGCTTATTAAATCGGGGGATTTGCTTACCCCTCAGACGGTGAGGACGCTTTTGCCCAAGGAGTTATCAGAGCTTCAGATAAACGTGTACAGGTCGGTAACTTCCACCAACACCATTGCCAAAAAATCGGCTGCCGAGGGAGCGAAAAACGGCACCGTCATCATTGCCGAGGAGCAGACGGCGGGACGGGGACGGAGAGGCAACAGCTTTTATTCTCCTTCGAGGACGGGCTTGTACATGAGCGTTATTCTCAGAACCGGCGAAATCGGAGAGGACACGGATTTGTATACGATATGCGCAGGCTGTGCAGTATGCCTTGCGGTTGAGGAGCTTACCCGGTGCAAGCCTTTAATTAAGTGGGTGAATGATGTTTATCTTGAAAACCGAAAGATTTGCGGTATACTTTCGGAGGCTACCGCCGACATCGAGATAGGTCATATCGACAGCGTTGTGATAGGTATCGGCATAAATCTTTCGACTGAGGGCTTTCCCGCAGAGATAAGGGAAAAGGCGGGTACTATCTGTGCAAACGGTGAAAATGTTTCAAGAGCGCAAATGGCGGCTGCTGTTTTAAAAAATCTCTTCCTTTGTCTCAAAAGAAGCAGAGAGGAGAATATACGTGATTATAAGCAGCGGTCAATGGTGCTGAATAAAGAGGTGGAGTTCTTCAAAAACGGAGTTCGGCGTTTCGGAAGGGCTGTTGACATTGACAATAAGGGTCAGCTTGTTGTGGAAACCGAAAGCGGAACCGAGATACTTAATTCGGGAGAAATTTCCATAAAGTCTTGGGGGGTAAAATGAAAGTAAAAGTTAAAACGGCGGATTTAGTGATGACAGCGGTATTTGCGGCAATAATCAGCGTTCTTTCTCAGATTGCCATTCCTATGCCCTCTATGGTGCCCGCAACTCTCCAGACCTTTGCAATTGCCCTTTGCGGATATTTTTTGGGAGCAAAGAAGGGGTTAGCTGCGGTATTGGTGTATATTCTTTTGGGAGCAGTGGGAATTCCCGTGTTCACAGGGTTCAAGGGGGGCGCAGCCTGTTTATTCTCCTATACGGGAGGGTTTATTTTCGGATTTGCAGCAATGGTGATACTTTGCGGCTTGCCGGTAAAAAATAAGGCGGTGAAAATTGCTTTGGGCATAGCCGGAGTTATTGCATTGCATTTCTTCGGGGTTCTGCAATACACGCTGCTTACAGGAAACGGCTTTATTGAATCCTTTCTGTTGGTGTCGGCTCCCTATCTTATCAAGGACGCAGTCAGCGTGGTGCTGGGATTTATGGGAGCACAAGCTGCTTCAAAAATCCTCAAAACAGCTTAGAAAGGACAAATTGCCCAATTTAAAGCTTTTAACGCCTTTTTTTTACACAATATTTCCAAAAATATTATAATCCAATATTTTTCTCTTTACAAAAGCATTTTGTTGTAATATAATTTAATGTAGATTATTATATGCGTACATACAAGCTAAGGAGAAATAAAATTGTATTTGAAAAAGGAAATTCTGTTGACGGTGCAGGAGGGCGCAGCCTTGGCTGTCGATGAAAGACCACTTTTTGCCGCCCAGGAGAATTTCGGGGACAGCGTGGAAAAAATCCCAACAGCTTCCGGAGGGACTCAAACGGCAGTAAAGGAAAGACCTGCAATTAATACGGCAGCGGCGGTTAAGGCTCCCGAAAAGGAAAAGGAAACAGAAACAGTTCAAGCCGATAAAACGGCGATTAAAAGAAAACCCTTTTATGATTTTCTGAAAAGAGCCTTTGATATTTTTTGTTCGGTTTTCGGTTTAATTTTCTTCAGTCCGATTTTTCTTGCAATAAGTATCAAAATAAAGTTGGACAGTTCGGGGAAAAACGTGTTCTTTAGCCAGAAGCGGGTTGGCAAAAACGGAAAAGCAATTTACATACACAAGTTCAGAAGCATGGTTGACAATGCCGAGAATGTTGAACAATGGCTCACAAAGGAACAGCTTGCCCAATATTACGGCGAATTTAAAATTGACGGAGATCCGAGAGTTACAAAATTCGGCTGGTTCCTTCGCAGAACAGGACTTGACGAGCTTCCTCAGCTTGTGAATATTCTCAAGGGAGAGCTTTCGTTAGTAGGACCCCGCCCTATACAGGAATGTGAGCTTGAATTTTACGGCGAGGATCGGGACTTGCTTCTTTCGGTGAAGCCGGGGCTTACGGGATATTGGCAGGCGTATTGCTCCGACGGAATTTCTTACCATAATCACAAGAGACAGGAAATGGAGCTTACATATGTGAAAAAACGCAGTGTGATTTGGGATTTGAAAATATGCTTTGCAACCTTCGGCGCAATTGTGAGAAAAGCCAAAAGAGGACAATAATCAAAAGGTAACCCGTCAGAACCGTTTTAAATAAGGTTTTGACGGGTATATATTATGAAATAACTTATCTGTGATTTAATATTTTCCGAATAAAATTTTACTCAATGTCGTGTATATCGCCTTCATCTTCTTCGTTAAGAAGAGCTTCGGCACTTTTTTTGTATTTTCTGTAGCCAAATATAATTACTGCGGCGACAGCAATCACAACAACCGTTTCTATTGAAAGTATAAGCAGACTGTATTCGGAGCTTTCAACGGGGTTTACGGTTATGGTGCAGACGGCTTGCGCCTGTCCGCCGTTGAGGGAAAGAGTGATTTGTGCTTCTCCCGGAGATTTAGCGGTGATCACTCCGTCGATTTGTCCGATTTGTGCTACCAAGCTGTTGGAGCTGCTGTAAAGTATTTCGGTTATTACCGCATCCTTTGGCTGATACTGATAAGTGAGGGAGTCCACCTCGCCGACATTCAGCACAATGTTTTTGAATCGGGAGTCAAATTCAACCGAGTTTATGGGAAGAAGACCCGCCAGCTCGCTGTAGGTGGAGACTCTTGTAAGGCTTCCTTCCCCATATAAAAGATAAACGGTAACGTCCCCCGTAAGGCTTAATCCGCAGGAAGCTTTTTCATCCGATGAGAGAACCAATACAAGATTTCTGCGTTCCGCTTCGGGAAAAACAAAGTATCCTCTGCTGTCGGTTATTGCGTTGATATTGTCAATGCTGATGCGTTCGCCCGCAATAGGGTTTCCCTTCGTATCGTAAAGATAACCGTCTAATTTTGAATATTCATATGCAATGTCATCGGATACTATAACATTTACAGTTTCGCTTAATCCTGCGCTCTCCACCGTTATTATCGCTTCGCCCGATTCAATTGCTGTTATGAGTCCGCTCTCGTTTACCGAAACACAATCGGGATTATCCGATGTAAATGTCATTTCATAATCATTGGAAATTTCTTCGGGCAGGAGCTTTGCTTCGATTTTTGCGGTAGCGCCTATTTTAAGCTTAAACTCGCTTTGGTTCACTATAATGTATTCGGGTTCGATTCCCTCGGCAACCACCGTTATGACAGCCTGTGCCATAACGTTTCCCGAAAAGGCGGTTATTGTTGCTTCTCCTTCACCCGTTGCTATTATATATCCCAAATTATCAATTCTTGCAACGGAAGTATTTGAGCTGAGAAAATCAATTGGCTGGTTCGGATTCTCGGAATTAATTATGGAGGCGGTAAGCTGTATTCCCTCTCCCACCTCTAAAGCAGCTCGATAAAAGCTTAGCTCGATTTCAGGTTCGGGAAGCGTAATCGGAGGCTCTTCAGTTTCACTTGTATCTATGGTTTCGGGAGGAACCTCGGTTATCGGGTCGGTGACAGAGGTTTCGGGTGGCTCTGTAGGCGGCGCTTCTGTAGGCGCTTCTGTAGGAGCTTCTGTAGGAGCTTCCGTAGGTGCTTCAGTAGGAGCTTCTGTGGGCGCTTCCGTAGGAGGCTCTGTGGGAGGAGCTTCACTTTCAGTTGTTTCTGCGGGCGGCTCGGTTTCATCATCTCCAAATCCCGGATAATCTTCACCCGGTTCATCGTTTTCATATCTCGGATAATCCTCCTCGGCATAAGCCGAGCTTGCCGCAAAAAGGCATATTGACACAGAGACAAGTGCCGAAGCAGCAATAAGGGATAAATATTTTAATAACTTTTTTGTTATAAGCATGGTCGTTTTCCTTTTGAAATATTAAATTAGAGTTTGGAGTTTATTATGAAAAAAATCCTTATGATAGCTTCTGAAGCGTCGCATTTTAAGAATTTTCACATTCCGTACATTAAAATGATAGAGGAAAGAGGAAATACCGTTTATACAGCTTCTAACGGTGATTTTCAAGGCTTTGGCAATGTTCACACCCTGCTGAAATTCAGGAAAAAGCTTTTTCACCCCGCCAACATCGGCGTAATACTTAAGCTTTCACGCCTTATTAATAAGGAAGGCTTTGACGCCGTTTGCACCAATTCCACCTTGGCCGGCTTTGCAGGACGCATTGCGGTTATGTTAGCGGGAAAGAGGAATACTCGGACGGTTCATATCTGTCACGGCTATCTTTTCTCGGACGACGGAAGCCTTAGAAGCAGGGTTTATCTGTTCTTTGAAAAGATAGTGAGAAGGCATACCGATTTGCTGGCGGTTATGAATGGGGAGGATTTGGAAATTGCGCAGAAATACAGCTTGGGAAAGAAAATTGTATTTATAAATGGTATGGGAGTTCCCGAGGAAAGATTTCCCGCAATTTCTTCGGAGCAAATTTTCGCCCGCAGACAAAAGCTGCTTAAGGAAGGAGAAGAGTATTTGTTCCTTTGCGTGGGCGAGTTCTCCGAGAGAAAAAATCAAAAAGCAATTATTGAAGCTCTCAGCCGCCTTGATTCGGATACGCTTTCAAGGTGCCGCCTTGTTCTTGCGGGGGAGGGCAGGCTTTTCGAGGAATGTAAAGAGCTTTCAAGAAAGCTTGGGATCGAGAAAAAGGTCGATTTCATCGGTCACTGTAAAGAAATGAATCTGTTATACCGAAGCTGCGACTGTCTTATATCCGCAAGCCGATTCGAGGGGCTTCCCTTTAATGTTATGGAGGCTCTTTACTGCGGCGAAAACATCATAGTAAGCGATGTTAAGGGCAACAGAGATTTACAAGCCGAACACGGCGGGGAAATTTTTCCTTTTGGAGATACCGAAAGACTTACCGAGCTTATGGCTTTGCTCACAGAGGGGAGGAATAAGGTCAAAGCGGCATCCTTAAAGGAAAAATACCTTCTAAGCCGAGCAGCGGCAGAAACCGGCGAATGTCTTTACGAAATATTAAAATAAATCGGTTATCTGTTTGACAATCCTCAATCATTATACAATAAAAAAGTCGTTTTGTCCAGCAAAAAGAGAAAATTAAGAGAAAATTATAAATTTTAAAAAAGTTTCAGGTCAATCTGCACAAAATTTTTTTCGTGTTCATAGTTAAATGTAATATAATTTAACGAAAATGGGACTGAATTTGCATAAAGGTATTGATTAATATGAAAGGATATGCTATAATTCAAAATGCAAAGAGAAAAAGACAGCAAAAGTTAAAATTGTTTTCACAATAAGTAAAATAACGCTGGCAGGGGTAATTAGATGCTTGTATACTTGATAAATATATTCTTGATTATGGTATGGGCATTGATATTCTGCACCGGTAAGCGTACAAAAATCAAAAAAGTGCTTTTTGTGGGAATATGCTTTGCTCAGATGTTTCTTATATCGGCGTACAGATACAGAGTCGGCGCAGACTACTCTATGTATGCGGTGGGATTTTTCGACATGGCAAGAAGCGGGTTTTCCGTTATGAGCTATGAGGACTGGGAGATAGGCTACATTCTTTTGAATAAGATAGTCGGTATCTTTACTGCACGTCCGTCGGATTTCATGATCGTTGCATCGCTGATAATATTGGCGGGACCGGCCTACCTGATATTAAGATACTCGGTAAACCCTTTTATGTCTGTCTTTTTGTATGTGAATCTTTACCTTTTCTATCTTGACATGAACTATATGCGGCAGGCTATTGCAATGTCAATTTTATGCTTTGCATATCAGTTTTTAAGGGATAAGAAATTCTGGAGATACTTATTGATAGTTGCGGTTGCCGCTTGTTTTCACCTGACGGTTATCTATATGATACCTGTTTACTTAGTGGCATTGCTTAAGGTGAATACAAGATCGCTTATCCTTTATCTGTTCGGACTGCTCTTCTATTATATTTTGTCCGACGGATTATTGAACATCATTTTGTCGAATTTCCACCAAGAGTACAGCGCTTCGGTGTTTATAGAAAAAGGAGTTTATTTCTTCTATGCGCTGTTTCCCTTATTGCTGTGCGCGGGAATGGTTGTGCTATCCTATTTTGTTAAGGATAAATCACGAACATTGAATTTGCTGATTCATCTTACGCTTATGATGGGCTTTTGGCAAATAGTGATGACCAAGCATTCGCTCTTTGAAAGATTCTCTTACTATACAATGCTTTTTGTTGTGCTTGCGGTTCCCGAAGCGTTAAATGCGTTCAGAGATCAGCTCAAAGAGAATATGAGACAAAAATATGCAGAGATGTATCACTGTGAGAATGAGGATAGTCCCGATTATAAAATTGCGGCAAGAAAGGCGGACGGTAAAACTGCCGTTATAGTTATATCTGTTACGGTTGGAGTTTTAGTGCTTGCTTTTGCTTACAATATGATGGGATTGATAGTTCCCGAAGAAGGGGTACACGGAGTTTTACCCTATCAGCTGCAGGGAGGAACGGAGATACCCAGTATCGACAGCCTTTTTAAGAGCTGACTTACTTAAAGTAAATAATTGCCCGACGGCGTTATTTAATAAAAATTTTTAATTTCATTATGGAGGAACAATTATGAAAAAAGGCATTTTAGCATCTGTTGTTGCTTGTGTAGCAGCAATGTCTCTTTCAGTTGCAGCATTTGCAGCTGATCCCGGTTCAACAAACGGCGAAAAGAAGGCAGAGACAACTGTCGAGAAGGATAAGGAAATCAGCGTAACTCTCGACAACGGTACTGCTATTGACGCACCTGCTAACACATTCGCTGAAGGCGTTAAGGTAACATTCGCTACCAACCCTCAGGAAGTTGAAGGAAAAACAGAAACCGCTAAGACTGAGGAAACCGTTAAGAAGGCAATCTCTCAGATCAGCACCGAGGCTAAGGCGGAAATCGTTGTTAAGACAAAGATTGAAGTTACCGCTACCGATGCAGACGGCAAGACCGTACAGCCCGCAGAAGGCAAGAAGGTTAAGGTTACCGTTACTTATGACGGCAACTCCAACATCGTTGTATACGTAGGCAGCGACGGCAAGGTTGAGTTCATGGCACTCACTATCAGCGAAGACAAGAAGACTGCTTCTTTTGAAACTTCTCACTTCTCTGATTTCTACATGGCTAAGGTTGACGATGCTGACGTTGAGAAGCTCGTTGGCAAGGACGCTACCGTTAAGGTTGACGGCGACACCAATAAGCCTGCTGATGACAAGAACGAGCCTACCGGCGTAGTACTTGCTATCGTTCCTGCTGCTATTGCTGCTGCTGCAGTAGTTGTTTCCAAGAAGAGAAAGTAATTGGAAATAAGCTAAGTAATTAATACTCACTTACAACAGTGCAGTGCAAAAGGCACCGCACTGTTTGTTTGTAGAGTTGATGTTTTAAAGTATATTTTAATACTAATACTAATTCTTAATTAAAATCAGACAAATCCACCGACCGGGGCGTCCCTGCTCTGCGTCAGC
>CAYMFX010000040.1:0-17426 GCA_964389845.1 uncultured Ruminiclostridium sp. | reverse complement strand
TGAGCTTAGCAGGCATTATCTGTGGCGCTTCTGGCAGCATAATCCCAAAAGCGGACACATTGTGATTTTTGACCGCACATGGTACGGTCGGGTGATGGTTGAACGGTTAGAGGAGCTGACGGAAGAAAGGCGCTGGAGAGCCGCTTATCAGGAGATAAACGAGTTCGAGAACAATCTGTATGACAGCGGGATACTTGTGCTTAAATTCTGGCTGCATATTGATAAGGATGAGCAGCTCAGGAGATTCAACGACCGCATGAATACCCCCGAAAAGCGTTGGAAGATTACCGATGAGGACTGGCGCAACCGTGATAAGTGGGATCAGTATGAGGCGGCGGTTAATGAAATGCTGCAAAAGACCTCAACCGACTTTGCGCCTTGGCATATTATTGAGAACAATGACAAGAAGTACGGGCGGATAAGAACCTTGAACATTATCAACGATACTCTTGAAATGTGGATTGAAAAGCACTGTTGATCAATGTACAATGTATAATGGAGAATGGACAATTGTGGAATCGCCTGCGGCGATGGATTTGGATTTGTGCGGTGAGAATCTTTTGAGAATTTTTATTTTATTCTGTTTGCCATTTCATAGAACTGGCAGTAGATTCCCTTTTGCTCCATAAGCTCGTCATGGTTTCCCTCTTCAACAATGCCCTTTTCGGTAAGCACCAATATTCTGTCGGAATTTTTGATACTGGACAAGCGGTGAGCAATGGTTAAGGTGGTTCTTCCTACCGAAAGCTTGGAAAGTGACTCGGCAACGGCAAATTCACTCTCGTTGTCAAGGGCGGAGGTGGCTTCGTCAAGAATGATAATCGGCGGGTTTTTCAGAAACACTCTTGCAATGCTTATTCTCTGCTTTTGTCCTCCCGAAAGCTTTACCCCTCTTTCGCCCACATAGGTGTCGTAGCCGTTTTTAAGAGCGGTTATGAACTCGTCGGCTCCCGCCCGTTTTGCTGCCTCCTTGACCTCTTGGACGGTTGCGTCGGGTCTTCCGTAGAGTATGTTTTCGAGAATTGTGCCGGAGAAGAGATAAACGTCCTGCTGTACCATTCCGATGTTTTCACGAAGGCTTTTCAAGGTGAAGCGTTTTATGTCCTCCCCGTCCAATGTAATTCTGCCGTTGGTAACATCGTAGAATCTGGGAATAAGGTTGCAGAGGGTTGTTTTTCCGCCGCCGGAGGGTCCTACTATGGCTACCTTTTCACCTTGCTTTATTTTAAGGTTCAGTCCCTTGAACACCTTATTGTGGTCGTCGGGATATTCAAAGCTTACATCTTCAAAAACAATTTCTCCCTTGGGATTCGTAAGCTTTACCGCCCCCGGCTCGTCGAATATTTCAATATCTGCGTCCATTATTTCAAGGAAGCGCTCAATGCCCGTCATTCCTCTTTGGAACTGCTCGGCAAATTCGATTATGCGTCGGATAGTGGCAATCAGTGTGGTGACGTAGAGCATAAATGCCACCAAATCTCCCGGAGCTATCATACCGTTTATCATAAAGATTCCGCCCGCTACCACAACTATCATATACATCAGTCCGTCAAAGACCTTTACCGAGGTCTGAAACGCCGCCATATAGCGGTAGGAGAGCCTTTTTATGCCGAGGAACTTCTGGTTGTCGGCTTCAAACTTTTCGTTTTCCATATCCTCGTTGGTGAAAGCCTTTACAACCTTTTGCCCCAATAGGCTGTCCTCTATTCTGGCGTTAAGCTCGCCTATCTGCTGCCGCTGTTTCCTGAATGCGCCTTTTACACGACGGTTCAGCTTCATACAAACGGCGGTCATTAGGGGCACGCAGATAAAGATGAGCAATGTGAGCCACAGATTTATTTGAACTAAGATAACGAAGGAAACTATCAGTTTTATTGCGGCTATGAAAAATTCCTCGGGGCAGTGGTGGGCAAATTCGGTAACGTCAAAGAGGTCGTTGGTTATCCTGCCCATTATCTGCCCAACCTTAGTGTTGTTGTAATAGGTGTTGGAAAGCTTTTGCAGGTGGGCATAGGCGTCACGGCGCATATCGGTTTCTATTCTCGAACCCATAACGTGTCCCATATTAGCCATATAGTAGCCTGCGAAGCAGTCGATTATCCTTAGTACAAGGTACACCGCTCCCAAAATAATTATAGTTTTAACGGACAGCGCCGCTAAATCCCTCAGACCCTCGTTAGTTATGTAGCGCATTATCATAGGAAGGACAAGCTCGCATACCGTGGTCAATGCCGCACAGAATAAATCAAGTATCAGAGTGCGCTTATATTTTTTGTAGTAGGGCATAAATCGTTTTATAAGCGCTTTAGAGGTGTATTGTTGTTTTTGCATTTTATTTCTCCCTTCTTGTAAATCATACAGGAAATTGTCGTATTCACGGAAATATGAAGCCAACGCCAGTTACGGAATAACTTCTGATTAAGAAATTTTTCTGCAAGCTGACGTTGAATTTTATTCAGCCTATGGGCTTGTTTTTATATCATAAACTATTATAACACGGAAATTTTAAAAAGGCAACAGTTAAGAAACGTGTACTAATTTTCTCTTTAGTAAAAATTAAACAAATAACTCCACAATTTTTGTCAGCTTTTTCATTTCTAAGTTCATTCAACGGACTTGACAACGAAACTTTGTCATGCTATAATGGTTTTATAATCCGTTCAACGGTGTATACAATGATCTCAAGAAAGGAATTATTACAATGGAAATGGATCAAATTTTAAAAGCTCTTTACAAAATCAAGGCGGAGGTTGATTCGCTTATCGCGAACATTGCTTCGAATGCAACAATTACGGCTACAGTTGAGGAAGTAAGGCGGGTTGCAATTCTTGAGGAGATTTATCGCCTCGGCCAAGCAACGCCGAAACAAATTTCCGAAATTGCGGTTAAGTACGGCAAAACCCCAAGCAGCACGGCGGGCTATTATTCTGGTAACGCACCGTCGCTTAAGGGCTCGGTGAATAAAAAAGGCGAGGCGGTAAGAAAATTGACACAACACGGGGAAGCGGTCGTGATGAATTATCGGTCGAGGTGGGGGGAAGATTGGCTTGACAGGATTCCCATAGAGGATGTCGGTAATTCAAACGCAAAAACGACATTTGTTAAATTTTAAAAATATATATTGATTATTGGCAGAGGCGTCCCTAATCAAGGAAATCTCGCCGCAGAGCAGGGACGCTTCAGTAGGTGGATTTGTCTGATTTTTGTTGAGATTTAGTATTATACTTGCTCGGCTGATAAAATCAAATATGTGGCGAGATTAATTTTCTAAGCGCCGTTAATATGTTAGGAACCGAAAACACAAAGGAAGGAATAAAAATGTCATTTACATCAAAAACTCCCGAATTTATTTTTGAAAACCATGCAAGGGACAGCAAGGAGTGGTTCAAGGAGCATAAGCCCGATTATGAACAGTATATTAAAGCTCCGTTCAGAGAATTTTTAGAAAAAATAGAGCCTTATATGCTCAAAATCGATTCGGAGATGATATGCGACCCCAAATATATTTCAAGAATGTACCGTGACGCAAGGTATTCAAAGGGACAGTCGGTGTTCAGAGATTATGTGTGGTACACCTTCTGCCGCAAACGGGAAAACAATACTTCCGCTCCCTGTTTTTACTTCAGCGTCTCCCCAAACGGGTTCGACTACGGCTGCGGTTATTACTACACCCCCGCCGCCACCGCCGCCGCAGTCAGGAAGCTTGTGCTGTCGGGCGATAAAGCCTTTTGCGACGCAAAGGAGAGCTTTAAAAAGCAGAAGATTTTTGTCATTGGCGGGAATATGTATAAGAAGGATCACTATCCCGACAGCCCCGAGGAGGATAAGCCATGGTTAAATAACCGCAATATATTCCTATTTCACGAAAGCAAGGACTTTAAGACCTTGTACAGCGATAAGCTGCCCGAAAAGGTGGGAAGGGAATTTCTGAAAATTGCTCCCGTTTACGATTTCTTTATGAAGGCGGAGAAAATTGCGGAGTGTGAAGGGTAATATTGCTTTGTTTTTCTACGGCTGTTTCCCTTCCGAAATAATTCTGTGCATCTCCTCGGCGGCAAATTGCAGCTTTGTGGGATTGAACTTCCTGTCCTTACTGTAAACATAGTAGCAGCAGTCACGGGTAGAGAGAATTATGCAGCAGCCCTTGCCCTTGTAGTTGTATTCGGTCTGAACCGAGGGGAGATTTTCGGAGGAGAAAAATAAAGGCGAGGTCAGCTTATCACAGGTTAAGGCAAAGCCGCTTTGCGTATGCGTCAGCTTCCCGCCGCCCATATTCACAAATCCTTTTTCGTTGGGCAGGGCTTCAACCGTTACGGTAAATTCTTCACGGTAGTCGGGATCGGTTATTTCCCAAATAATGCTTTCCCGTTCCCACCGATACCATTTGGGAATATGAACCGGGGAGGTTTTATCGTTCAGAAGCTGTCCGTACTCCGACAACGTCCATTGGGAGCCGCATTGCTTGCAGAAAAGCCGGTTTCCTTCATCGCACATTGTAAATTCGGAGCCGCATTTAAGGCATTTGTAAAGCACCTTGCTCAGTCCCTCAGCGCCGTTTTTGCACCGAATTTTGATTTTATTGTCATACTGCCATTTGTATTCATCGTATTGAAGCCCCTTTTCAATTGCGGCTTGTATTTCCTTCTCGGAGACGGCTTTAACAGCTTCCTTGTCATAAAGGAGAACGGCTTTGGCTTCCATTCTTGTTTTTCTTGTATGCTCCTCGTCCCAGAAGGGAGAGGCAAGGTAGCTGCCGTGAACGGTGAGCATGACTACCGGAACGTCAAGATATTTTACCAGCCGACCCAAATTGTTTGGCAGCAGGGAGGCGGTGCCGTCGTTGGAGTGCCTTGCCTCGGGGAAGATAAAGACGATGTTTTTGTTATGGTGCAGGGCGTATTTTATATTGCTCAGCACCGAAAAGTCGCTTACAAATCTGCGCTTTCCTATACAGCCTACCTTTCTGTACAAAAGGTTTCCGAATGCGGCAAAGCCCTCCATGTCGGAAACATATGACGCCCGCCTCGGAAATACCGAAAGGGGAGCGATATAATAATCGGAATACCCCTGATGAGTTGAAATTACAAGATAGGGCGGTTTTATTCCTTTTATCCCTTTTTTGTCTATTTTCAGATTAAACCGCCTTGTCAAAATGTATGCTGCGCCCCAGATTACGGGGAGCAGCAGGGGACTTTGTTTACAAGGCTTTTTCTTCATATCGAAAGGGGTCATATCCGATTTTTTGTTTTTGTTCATTTTGAAATTCCTTATTACAAATAGTATAATTTTTATTATTTTCTACTAAAAAATAATATTAAGCTTAATATCACTAATAATAAGTATACAGCTTTTTCCAAATGATTTCAATACGGCAGAAACAGCAAAAATTATTTGTATCAAATTAACAAAAATGGAACTGTTAGTTATTGCATTTTTGCTAAATATATAAACTGTTGTTTACTTTTTTATAAATCCGTGGTAAAATGTAATTCAAGAGTAATTAAAAATAGCTGATTTTGTTTTTTCTTGATAAACCGGCTTTTTAAATACATATTTTGAAAACGGAGAACGTTAATGAAAATTCGTACATTATTTATAATAGCTTTAGTTTTCTTTTCCATATCCTCAATTATAACCTATGCGGTTTACTGTTCATCAACAATGGAGAATGCGGCTAAAACTCAGTATGAGCGTGTGTATTCCGATATTGCCGGCAGCTCCGCCGACAACGTTTCCGAGTACGTGAGAGCGGTGAATAGGATTGCTTCCGTTGTGTCCTCGGACACAACGCTTTCGAGCTTTGATTTAAACAGCGAGACAGAGGTATCGGAAGCAGCCGACACTGCCAAAAATTATCTCGGAACAGAAACGGGGATAAACCGAATCCTTGTTCTCGACAAAAACGGAAACACGGTAGTCACCGCCGCACCCGGCAGCGATGTTAATTATCAGGTCTTTACCAAAGAGCAGTTGGACGCTATGAATCAGGGAGACGCTTATATCGGCGTTGTGAACGACGAGAACGGCAGACCCGTTATTGACGGATATGAGATTGTCACGCCGTATTTTGCGGACGACCGAATTATCATGGTTTATTTTGTCAACACAGAATTTGACTCGGTAGTCAAGGCGGGACTCTTTACGGGCAACGGAAGAACTATCTTTGTCGACGGCTTGGGTAATGTTATTGACAGAACCTATCTCGGCGTTATCGGCGACCTTGTGGCAACGGGGGGACGAGAAGAAATCAACACCTTGAACGAGGCGTTAAACAGCTCGGCAAACCTTAACAGAACCGTTGAATTTGTGTCGGGAAGAGTTGATAGATTATCATATTCGGTAAGATGTCAGAGCGGCATCGGCTGGACAGTGTCAGCTATGGCGGAGGCGGAGGGTGCATATACCCATTCCTCCGAGGCTTCTTCAAGCGTTGTCGGTCTTGTGGTAGGGCTTTCCATACTGCTTGCGGGCGTTTATATTGTTGCGATTATTTTAGTGACAAAGCCTTTGGGAAAAATCGAAAACACCCTTACGAAGGTTCACAGAGGCGACCATGATTCGAGAGTTGAGCTGAACAGCAAGAATGAGTACGGCGAAATTGCCAAATCCTTTAACACCCTGCTTGACAATGTTGTAGTCAGCGAGAGACGTTACCGCACTATTGTCGAGATGTCAGATGACATTGTATTTGAATGGAATCTTAAAACCAACAACATAGTATTTTCCAACAACTTCAATAAGAAATTCAGCTACAGAGCCCCTTCCGACCATTTCAGCGACTGCTTCTTCCTAAAGGGAAAGGTTCACCCCGAGGACAGCGAGCGCTTCCGCAAGGATTTGTCGCTGCTTGAAAAAGGCGAGGAATTTAAGGATAAAACCTACCGCTGGAAGAATATGTACGGGGACTACATCTGGATGCAGGTAAAGACCTCAACTATACGTGACAAGAAGAACAATCCCATAAAGATTCTCGGCGTGCTTTCCGACGTTGACCGTGCTAAGAAGGGTGAAATACAGCTTATTCAGCAGGCGAGCTATGACGCGCTTACCGGCGTTTATAACCGTGAGACAATTGAAAACGTCATTAATGCGGAGATTTCGGAAAAGAAGGAAGGAACCGATAATTTTGCCATACTCTTCGTTGATATTGACGATTTTAAGGATTACAACGACAAATACAGTCATGCTACCGGCGACCAAGTGCTTAAATTTGTGACAAGCTCGATTACCGAGATCGTTGACGATTTTGGATTTGTGGGCAGGTACGGCGGAGATGAATTTATCGTTTGCGTACGCAATGTTTCTACCAATATTCCCGAAAATATAGCCCGTGATATTCTTGCAAAGCTTAAGGCGGGCTTTGTATGCGATACCGACGACCATTTGACCGTAAGCGTAAGCATAGGCGTTTATGTAGTCAGCAGCAGCGAGAAAACCGTTGAGGAGATAATCTCCATTGCCGACGACGCAATGTATAATATCAAGAAGAACGGCAAGTCCAGCTTCGGCATTGTAAGCGATAAGTAATTCCTTTGGACAATTTCGGAATAAATTGACAAAAATTTAAATTTCCCTATTGACAAATTCATTTTTGCCTGTTATAATATCATTTGTTGAATAAACATAAGCAGACTTGCTCTCACCCCCAGCCTTTGTTTTATTTGTTTCTAAAGTGCAAAAGGGTTGTTTATCCGAATTTCTCGAATATCTTGAAATTTTCGGCGTGAGAGTATGTGCTTTCACGCTTTATTTTGTTGTAAGGGCAATTCGGGCGGTAGGGAGATGCGTTGCCGCAAAAGACAGGTAAGCTGCCGCTTTTATTGCCTAAAAAATAAACCCACTATCTTATGAAAGGAAGTGTTATCCATAGGCGCAAAACAACCACTCATCAACGAGGAGATACGAGAAAAACAGGTTCGCGTTATCGGACCCGACAACGACCAGTTGGGAATTATGTCCTCGGAGGACGCATTTAAAAAGGCAGTTGAAGCCGATTTGGATCTTGTCCTTATCGCCCCTCAGGGGAATCCTCCCGTATGCCGTATTATGGACTACGGTAAATATCGCTTTGAACAAACCAAAAAGGAAAAGGAAGCCAAGAAAAATCAAAAGCAGTCGGAGCTTAAGGAAGTCAGTATGTTCCTTAATATCGACGTGAACGACTTTAACCGCAAGGTGAGTCAGGCGATAAAGTTTTTGCAGAACGGGGATAAGGTAAAGATCAAGATTCGCTTTAAGCGGGCTCGTGAGCTTTCCCATATGAATTTGGGCGAGGACTTGATGAAAAGGTTTATGGACGCCACAGCCGAATACGGCGCTTCCGACAAGCCCTCGATTTTAGAGGGAAAGAACTTTTCCGCCGTTATTGTTCCAAAATCCCCCGCTTCCGCAAAGAAAGCCGCTCCCAAGCCCAAAAAGGAACAGCCGCAGCAGGAAGCCGAATCGGAGGAATAGCGTCATTTGTTATAAAGTCAGCCGTTCCGAGAAGCTGTCCACAGAGCTTGTTAAAAAGTTGATGTGCAAATTTTTGGACGTTGATGATAGATTAAGAAAATGAAAAATAAGAATGGAGGCAATATAAATGAAAAATAAGATCAAGACCCACAGCGGCGCCAAAAAGCGTTTCAGATTCACCGCCACCGGCAAGGTTAAGTACCAGACCACAAACCGCCGTCACAGACTTACTCAGAAGGGCACAAACCGTAAGCGCAACAACCGCTCCAATTCCTACGCAAATGAAGCGGATATGAAGGAAATCAAGGCACTTATGCCTTACGCTAAGTAAGAGAAAACAGGAGGAATTTGAATTATGGCACGAGTAAAAGGCGCACTTGCAACACGCAAGAGAAGAAATAAAACACTTAAGCTTGCCAAGGGCTATTGGGGCGGCAAGAGCAGACTCTTTAAAACCGCTAAGGAGGCCGTTTGGAAATCGGGACAGTATGCTTATATCAGCAGACGCTTAAAGAAGAGAGACTTCAGAAGACTTTGGATTACCCGTATCAGCGCCGGCTGCAAGCTTAACGATATGAATTATTCCACATTCATTAACGGCTTGAAGAAGGCAGACATCACTCTTAACCGCAAGATGCTTTCCGAGATCGCAATAAACGACCCCGCCGCTTTCACATCACTTTGTGAGAAGGCTAAGGCGGCACTTTAATAATACCAATATCACGCCTTCAATAATTTCGGGCGTGATATTTCCGTTTTATGAGAATAAATGAGAATAAATTTCAGCGTATTTTTGTTTTTTTCTTTTCTTTCCCTTCATCAGGCATAATGTCTCCTCCTTCTGAGTACATTATAGCTTGATGACGGCGAAAATAGAAGGTATAAAATATTACCGACGCCACAACGGCGGTAAAGAAGTATTTCAGCAGTACAATAGGAAAATCCGCCGTAGCGTCCGGAAACAGTATCTGATAGAAGGACCAGTTTTTCATGGTGTGGTTCACCGTTACCTCAGGCGCCAGTATTCGCATTTTGTTCGTCAAGGCTCGCAGTATGGTCAGATAGCCGGATATGAAGCAGCCGGCGGCGGTAATCGCTGAACAGCAGAGAGTGCCGAAAATATCAAGCTTTTTTGCGAGAAAGGTGTAGTCAGCCAATGTAATCAATGCAATAAAGGCTCCCGCCGACCAGCCTGCAAGCATTCCGCCGATGTTGGAGGGGCTTGTGTCGGTAATCATTGAGGACAGCACCGTCATTGCGCCGCCGCCTATCAATGCGCCGATAAAACCTCTTATGCTGTATTTGTCAAAGCGCTTGGAGACAGCGTTCTTTGGCTTTTTAGTGCGCTTTGTCTTTTCGGAATCGGTTTTTTGTACAGGAAGGGCTATGCTCATATCGGATTTTTTATCGAAATTTTCTATGGGCAAGTCCAATTCGTCCGCTAATTTACAGACGCTTATTGTAAAATCCGCAAGCTGTTCTATATTTTCCTGATAAAGAAGAGGTGCGCTGAATCTAATTTGCTGGTATCTCAGCTCATTTCTTCTTCCTATGACCGCATTTTTCGGCAGGGCTTCAATAAGACTGCTTATCCCTGAGGTAAGCTCCTCCTCTCTTGACGCAAGAGCCTTAAAAAAAACCGTCAGCAAATACTCCCGTTTATCGGGAATGTCGAGAAGTATCACAGGATATCCGCAGATTTCTCCTTCAAGGCAAAGACCTTCTTCATTGCGTTTAAGCCCCGTTTCCTCTTCAATTCCCCAAAGCTCGGAAAAACTCATAAATCTGCTTCCTTTCGTAAAAACCTTAATGCCTTAATGTTAGAATACCATATGAACGGAGTGTTGTCAATGATAATAACTTCAAGGAAAAACGAAATAGTGATGAAAAGCCGAGGGCTTATTGCAGAAAAAAAGCTTAGGGACAAGGAAGGCTTGTTTGCCGCCGAGGGATTTAAGTTAGCCGAGGAAGCGGTAAGAGCGGGGATAGAAGCCGAATATGCTCTTGTTACCCCGACCGCGGAGGAAAAGTATCCGGACTGTGTGGAGCTGCTTAAAAAAGCTTGTCGGGTTTTTATTGTGAGCGATGAGGTTTTTTCCTATGTCAGCGGGCAAAAATCTCCTCAAGGCATTTTTTTTGCGGGAAAAATCCTTGACAAATTCGGAAATCTTGATAAAATGTTAGGGAAAGATAAAATTCTGATGTTAGACTGTATTCAGGATTCCGGCAATTTGGGTACAATGCTGAGAACTGCCGAGGCTTTGGGTATTGAAGGGGCAATACTCGGCGACGGCTGTGCGGACCCGTTTTCGCCGAAAACTCTTCGTGCTTCTATGGGAAGCGTGTTTCGGCTGCCCTTATACACAGCGGGGCTGACTGAGACGGCAGCTGAGTTTAAGAAGCAGGGCTTTCGGGTGTACGCCGCCATGCTTGACAGCACCGCCGAGGCGTTGGGAAGCTTTTCGTTTCCCCAAAAAAGCGCCGTCATAATTGGGAACGAAGGTCACGGCGTGAATCCCCTGATTGCGGAGCAGTGCAGAAAGCTGTATATTCCCATTAAGGGCGCCGAATCGCTGAATGCGGCGGCAGCGGCGGCAATTATTTGCTGGCAGCTCGGCAGATGAAAATATGAACAATTATAAGCATATACAGGAGGATAAAACCCTTGTCTGATTTAGTTATTTTGGAGTCGCCTTCAAAAGCAAAAACCGTACAGAAATATCTTGGAAACAAATATCAGGTGGTAGCCTGTGTGGGACATATACGAGACCTGCCCAAATCCAAGTTAGGCGTTGACGTGGACAACGGCTTTGCCCCCGTTTACGAAAACAAAAAGGATAAGGCGGCGCTTATAAAGGAGCTTAAGGGCTATGTCAAAAAGTCCGATAACGTCTTTTTGGCTACCGACCCGGACCGTGAGGGCGAGGCTATTTCATGGCATTTGGCAACGGTATTGGGGCTGGACGGCTCCAAGCCTATAAGAGTCACCTTTTCGGAAATAACCAAAAGCGGCGTTAAGGTGGGAATGGCGAACCCCCGAAGCCTTGACACCAATCTCATAAACTCACAGCAGGCACGGCGCATTCTTGACAGAATCGTAGGTTACAAGCTCAGTCCCTTTTTGTGGAAAAAGGTAAGGAGAGGACTATCGGCGGGGCGTGTTCAGTCGGTGGTGGTAAAGCTTATTGTTGACCGAGAAAATGAAATTAAGGCGTTTGTTCCCAAGGAATATTGGGGCATTGAGGGAAAGGCTTTGACGCAAGGCGGCAGGAAGCCGTTTCTCATTAAGCTTTCGGAGATTGACGGAAAAAAAGCCGAGCTTAGCTGCAAGGAGGATACCGATAAGGTTCTCGGTTATCTTAAGGATAAGGATTTTGTGGTGGACGGAATAAAGAAGTCCACAAGAAAAAAGCAGCCCGCTCCTCCCTTTACCACCTCGACCCTTCAGCAGGAGGCAAATCACCGTTTAAGCTTTAATTCGCGCAGAACGATGAAAACCGCTCAGGAGCTGTATGAAGGCGTTGAAATTGAGGGACAGGGAGCAGTTGGTCTTATAACTTATATGAGAACGGACAGCCTTCGTATTTCCGACGAGGCAAAGGCAGCCGCCGCCGTTCACATTAAGGAGAATTTCGGAGAGGAATATCTTCCCGATAAACCGAGAGTTTTTAAGACAAAGGGCAATGCCCAGGACGCTCATGAGGCTATAAGACCTTCCACCATAGATTTAACTCCCCAAAAGGTAAGGAGCAGCCTTTCCTCGGATCAGTACAAGCTGTACAAGCTTATCTGGGAAAGATTTATCGCAAGCCAAATGGCGAACGCACAGCTTGATACCGTTGCGGTAAGCATTAAGGCGGGAAGCTGTATGTTTAAAGCAAACGGGTACACGGTAAAGTTCGACGGCTTTACAAAGCTGTACACCGAAAGCTCCGAGGGAGACGAGGAAAGCGGCGGCGCACTTCCCAAGCTGACCGTGGGAGAGACGCTTAAAATAGAAGAGATCACGGGAAATCAGCATTTCACTCAGCCTCCTCCGAGATACAACGAAGCAAGCCTTATTAAGGCAATGGAGGAAAACGGTATCGGAAGACCATCAACCTACGCCGCCACTATCTCCACCATTCTTGACAGGCATTATGTGGAGTTCGAGCAAAAGCAGCTTAAGCCTACCACATTGGGAGATACCATAACGGTTTTGCTGGAGGATCATTTCAAGCGCATAGTGGACGTTAAGTTTACCGCCAAAATGGAAAGCGATCTTGACAAAATCGAAGAGGGCAAAGAGGAGTGGGTAGACGTTCTGAAAGAATTTTACGGCGACTTTTCAAAGACCCTCACCAAAGCGGAAAAGGATTTGGACGGAAAGCGGGTTAAGGTACCCGACGAGCCTACGGATATTCTTTGTGAAGAATGCGGCAAGCCTATGGTGATAAAAATAGGTCCGTACGGAAAGTTTTTGGGCTGTTCGGGATTCCCCGAATGTAAATTCACTAAGAGGATAGTAAACGAAACAGGCGGTCTTTGTCCCAAGTGCGGAGGTAAAATGTTAGCTAAGAAATCCAAGAAGGGAAAGCCCTTCTACGGCTGTGAAAACTACAAGGACTGCAATTATATGACCTGGGACTTGCCCCTCCCCGACGCTTGCCCCAAATGCGGAAAAACACTTTTCAAGAAGGCGGGGAAGCAGGGCAGGATATACTGCGCAAACGAGGGCTGCGACTATGAGCGTGAACTCGATGAAAAATAACTGTTTTTATTCTTCTTCGGAAGCTTCCGAGGAGGTCATTTCAGCCCGAAGATTGGAGAAATGTTATTTTGAAGCATGATGTTACGGTAATCGGCGGAGGATTGGCAGGCTGTGAGGCTGCCTGGGCTTTGGCGGAAAGCGGATTTAAGGTATTGCTTTTGGAAATGAAGCCGGAGAAGTACACTCCGGCTCATCATTATAAGGGGTTAGCGGAGTTAGTCTGCTCCAATTCGCTGAAGGCGGCAAGGATAGGCAGCGCCTGCGGTATGCTTAAAGCGGAAATGCGGCTTTTGGGTTCGCTTATCCTGAAGGCGGCGGATGCGGCGGCGGTGCCTGCCGGCGGCGCATTGGCGGTAAACCGTGAGATTTTTTCGGATTACGTTACCGACGCCGTAGAAAATCACCCCAATATTGTCAGAGAATGCCGCGAGGTTACCGAGTTCCCCTTAAGCAATACTGTTATTGCAACCGGACCGTTGACCTCGGAGAAGTTTGTGAGGGCTATACAAAGGCAGTGCGGAAATTTTCTCAGCTTTTACGATGCGGCGGCGCCTATCGTTACAGCAGACAGCATTGATATGGAGAAGGCGTTCTTTGCCACCAGATACGGAAAGGGAGAAGCGGATTATATCAACTGCCCCATGGATAAGGAGCAGTATGAAAGCTTTTATAATGCCCTTGTGAAAGCCGAGACCGTGCCTTTAAAGGAATTCGAGCGGAAACAAAACACGAAAGAGGAGGAACGGAAAGGACAGGAGGACGAAATATCCGTGTACGAGGGCTGTATGCCTATCGAGGTGCTGGCGAAAAGAGGTGCGGAAAGCGTTCGCTACGGCTGCATGAAGCCGGTAGGGCTTACCGACCCCAATACGGGACACAGACCCTGGGCGGCGGTGCAGCTCAGAAAGGAAAACCTTCAGGGAAGCGCCTATAACCTTGTGGGATTTCAGACTAACCTTAAATTCCCCGAACAGCAAAGGGTTTTCCGTATGATACCCGGTCTTGAAAACGCCGAGTTCGTCCGTTACGGCGTAATGCACAGAAATACCTTTTTGAACAGCCCCAAGCTGCTTGACGACCGCTTTATGCTGATAAACAGCGACAATATATTTTTTGCGGGTCAAATGACGGGGGTAGAGGGATATGTGGAAAGTGCAATGAGCGGCATTATCGCAGGTCATAGCCTTGCCCGCAGGCTAAGGGGTGAGGAAAAGTTAGATTTGCCCGAAACCACAATGTGCGGCGCTCTTTGCAGATATGTTAAAGCGGAAAACGAAAACTTTCAGCCAATGGGCGCTAATATGGGGATTTTGCCGCCCCTTGATAATGAGATAAAGAATAAACAGGAAAGATATGAAAGAATGGCCGAAAGAGGTTTAAGCGACCTAAAGGCTTCGAGTGAAGGCAGATAAGGGCGGTATGCGCAATATCGGCTGCCGCCTGAATTTTGAAAGGAATGTTATAATGTCAAAGATTAAAATCGCATTGGACGCATTTGGCGGAGACAACGCCCCCGACGAGGCAATAAAGGGAGCCGTAAGGGCAGTCAAGGCTTACGGGGTTGAAATAATTCTTTGCGGCGATGAGAAAAAGGTAACGGAGCGTATAAAGGCTTTGGGAGCGTCAACGGAAGGTATTTCCGTTAAAAATGCCGAAGGAGTAATCAGGATAGAGGACAACCCCACCGATATAAGAAAATCAAAGCTTAATTCCTCAATGGGAGTGGCTTTTCAGCTTGTGAAAAACGGAGAAGCTGACGCTTTTATAAGCGCGGGAAGCACGGCGGCGCTTGTTGTAGGCGGCACTACTATTATCGGAAGAATCAAGGGGGTAAAGCGCCCCTCCTTAGCGCCAATCATTCCTTCGGTGAATCAAAGCTACATACTCCTTGACGGCGGCGCAAACGTTGACTGCCGCCCCGAAATGCTTAAACAGTTCGCCGTTATGGGCAGTATATATATGGACAAGATAATGAACGTGCAGAGTCCCCGTGTAGGGCTTCTGAATGTGGGCACCGAGGAGGAGAAGGGGAGAGAGCTGGAAACGGAGACCTTTGCCCTTTTGAAGGAGGCTCCCGTAAACTTTATCGGCAATATTGAGGGAAGAGAAGCGGCGCTTGGCGGCTGCGACGTGCTTGTTACCGACGGATTTACGGGCAATATTTATCTTAAGACGGTAGAAGGCATGGGAAAGTTTATGAAGCTCTCCCTTAAACAGCTCTTTTTCAAAAATATCGGCACAAAAATAGGCGCCGCCTTTACGATGAAGGGGATAAAGCAGCTTTCAAAGAAAATGGATTACAGAGAAACAGGAGGTTCTCCGCTTTTGGGTACCGCTAAGCCGGTAATAAAGGCTCACGGCAGCAGCGACGCAACCGCCTTTATGAATGCGGTAAGACAGGCGCGGGAGTTTATCGAAAACAGCGTAATAGACGAGTTTACAGAAGTGTTGGGCAGCGATAAGCAATAAGCAATAAGCAATAAGGACGTGAAGATATGACAGACTTTGAAAAACGCATAAGCTACGAGTTTAAAAATCCGGCTTTGTTAAAGGAAGCGCTGACACATTCCTCCTTTGTAAACGGAAAAAATCATCACAGCAACGAAAGATTGGAGTTTTTGGGGGACAGTGTGCTTTCGGTGGTGGTTTCCAAGTATCTTTTTGAGAATCTTTCCGATAAGCCGGAGGGACAGCTCACTAAGCTGAGAGCCAGCATAGTGTGCGAGCATTCGCTGTTTCCCTTCGCGGAAAAGATAGGACTCGGCAATGAGATAATGCTCGGTAAGGGTGAGGAGAACACTGGGGGACGGCACCGCCGCTCCATACTTGCAGACGCATTTGAAGCGCTTATTGCCGCCATTTATCTTGACGGGGGGCTGGAAGCGGCAAGAGATTTTATTCTTCCCTTTATTCCCCCGATAGAAGTTCTCAGAAGCGGCAAGCTGCTTATAGGCGATTATAAGACAATTTTGCAGGAGATAATTCAGCAGAATCCCGAAGAAAAAGTAGAGTACGAATTGGCGGGAGAAAGCGGTGCGGCGCATAACAGGCTTTTTACCGCCAACGTCCTCCTTAACGGACAGGTGATAGGCACAGGCTCGGGCTACAGCAAGAAGGAAGCGGAGCAAAGCGCCGCAAAAGAGGCGGTAAGGCTGATGGGCTATGAGACAAACTAACCTATCCGTCTTTATCCCTCACAAGGGCTGTCCCAATACCTGTTCATTCTGTAATCAGCGTGTTATCAGCGGAAGCGTCAAGGCTCCCGAGCCCGAAGAGGTGTCGGCACTGTTGGCGGCGCAGGTGGGATTTCTCAGGCGGAACGATATGAAGGCGGAAATTGCCTTTTTCGGAGGGAGCTTTACCGCCGTTGATGATGAATATCGGAGGAAGCTGCTTTACGCCGCCTCGGAATACGTTAAAGAATTTCCCGAGGTTTATAACGGCATACGCTGCTCCACCCGTCCCGACTGCATTGACGGGGGTATAATCGAAGAGCTTTGTATGTACGGCGTTACGGCGGTGGAATTGGGCGCTCAGAGTATGAACGACGAGGTGCTGAGGGCTAATCTCAGGGGGCATACGGCTGAGGACGTGCGAAGCGCCGCTAAAATGATAAAGGACAGCGGCATAGAGCTTGGACTTCAGATGATGACGGGACTGTATAAGGACAAGCTCGAATACTGCGTCGAAACCGCTCATGAGTTTGCGGCTTTAGGCGCAGATACAGTGAGGATTTATCCTACGGTGATATTAAAAGGCACAATGCTTGACGAGTTAAGAGAGAAGGGCGAGTACAAAAGCTTTTCCTTTGATGAAACAGTGGATTTGTGCGCCGATTTGCTCCAATTTTTTGAGGAAAGGAATATTCCCGTTATACGCCTCGGCTTACACGCTTCCGAGGGAGTCGAGCACGATATGACGGGAGGAGTGTATCACCCCGCCTTGGGCGAGATAGTGAAAAGCCGCATAATGCTCAGGAAAACGGAATCACGAATGAGGGAGTTAGGCGGCGGGAAATTTGTGATATATACCGATAGGAAAAATATCGGCTTTGTTGTGGGGCATAAGGGGGTAAATAAGGAATTGCTTTCCCGGAAGGGGTTTAGCTTTAAAATAAAGGAAAAACAGGGCGTGGAGCTGGAAATTGAAAGAGCGAAAAATTAAAATAGCGGCGAAGCCGCAGAAGCTTTTCGCTTCCTTTTGTCACAAAAGGAAGTAGGGT
>CAYMFX010000039.1:0-17546 GCA_964389845.1 uncultured Ruminiclostridium sp. | reverse complement strand
GTGGCAAAACGTCCGCCGTCCAAAAGCACCATAGGGCGAATATCGGGAGGGATTACGGGAATAACGTCCATAATCATCCATTCGGGGCGGTTGCCGCTGAGCCTGAACGCCTCTACAACGTCAAGTCTTTTGAGTATCTTGAGTCTTTTCTGCCCCTGAGCGCCTTCAAGCTCAGCCTTAAGCTGTGCCGAAAGCTCCTCAAGGTCTATTTCCTGGAGCAGTATCTTGATTGCCTCCGCTCCCATTCCTGCGCTGAAATCGTCCTCATAGCGCTCACGCATATCATTGTATTCCTTCTCGGAAAGAAGCTGTCCCTTAACAAGCACCGAGGAAGCCTCGCCGGGATCGGTAACGATATATTTGGTAAAATACAGAACCTCCTCCAATCTCTTGGGGGAAATATCAAGCATCTGACCGATACGGGAGGGCGTACCCCTGAAATACCAGATGTGAGAAACGGGGGCTGCAAGCTCAATGCTGCCCATGCGCTCGCGCCTTACCTTGCTTCTTGTGACCTCAACGCCGCAGCGCTCGCAGGTCTTGCCCTTAAAGCGTATCTTCTTGTATTTTCCGCAGGCACATTCCCAGTCCTTGGTAGGTCCGAATATTCTTTCACAGAACAGCCCGTCTCTTTCCGGCTTTTGGGTGCGGTAGTTAATGGTTTCGGGACGTGTGACAACGCCGTTGCTCCACTTTCTGATCTGTTCGGGAGAAGCAAGACCGATTTTTATTGACTCAAAAACATTATCTGACAATTCGGTTACCTCATTTCTTTTATATTATTGTTTACTCATCGTCATCATCGTCAGAAAGACCGTCGCCGAATTCGTCGTCGCCGAAATCGTAGGGATCGTCCTCCTCGTCGCTTCCGTCGTCTCCTAAGCTGTCATAGTCCTCTCCGTCCTCAGGAACAAAGCTGCTGTCAAAGTCGCCTTCCTCCGCAACATACTCGAAGTCGTCGGCATTGACCATTCCCGCCTCTTCGTCGTCGTCAAAGGTCTGCTTAAGATCGATTTCCTCCTGATTCTTGTCAAGAACCTTAACGTCAAGTCCCAAGGACTGAAGCTCCTTGACCAGAACCTTAAAGGATTCGGGAACGCCGGGCTTGGGAACGTTATTTCCCTTTACAATAGCCTCGTATGTCTTGACGCGTCCTACAATATCGTCCGACTTAACGGTAAGGATTTCCTGAAGAGTATAAGCTGCGCCGTAAGCCTCCAGCGCCCATACCTCCATTTCACCGAAACGCTGACCGCCAAACTGCGCCTTACCGCCTAAGGGCTGCTGTGTTACCAACGAGTAAGGACCTGTGGAGCGTGCGTGAATCTTATCGTCAACCAAGTGGTGGAGCTTAAGGTAATACATATATCCGACCGTAACGGGAGACTCGAACTTTTCGCCCGTTCTTCCGTCGGTAAGCTGAGTTTTGCAGTCCTCTGTCCATTGAAGCTTTGTAAAGTCAATATCGGCGCTGTCCTTGCCTGCCAGCTGCTCCTTGTTGTTCCTTGCGTAATCGTAAAGCTCACGGATATTTTCCTCATGAACACCGTCGAATACCGGCGTCATTATCTTCCAGCCCAACGCCTTTGCAACGTAGCCCAAATGAACCTCAAGAACCTGACCGATATTCATACGTGAAGGAACGCCCAAGGGGTTAAGCACAATATCCAAAGGCGTACCGTCGGGCAGAAAAGGCATATCCTCCTGAGGCAGAATTCTCGAAACAACGCCCTTGTTTCCGTGACGGCCCGCCATTTTGTCTCCTACGCTGATTTTTCTCTTTTGAGCAATGTAACAGCGTACCACCATATTTACTCCTGCCGAAAGCTCGGAGCAATTGGTTCTGTCGAACACCTTAACGTCTACGATAACGCCGCTTTCGCCGTGAGGAACACGAAGGGAGTTATCACGAACGTCTCTTGCCTTGTCTCCGAAGATTGCACGGAGCAGTCTTTCCTCCGCCGTAAGATCAGCCTCTCCCTTAGGAGCGACCTTACCCACAAGAATATCCCCCGCATGAACCTCTGCGCCTATGCGTATAATACCTCTTTCGTCCAAGTCCTTCAATGCGTCCTCGCCTACGTTGGGGATTTCTCTTGTGATTTCCTCGGCGCCAAGCTTTGTATCACGGCATTCCAGCTCGTATTCCTCAATGTGAATCGAGGTGTAAACATCGTTGTAAACCAATTTTTTGTTAATGAGAACAGCGTCCTCATAGTTATAGCCTTCCCATGTCATAAAGCCGATAAGAGCGTTTTTGCCGAGAGAAATTTCACCGTTGCTGGTAGCGGGACCGTCTGCAATAACGTCTCCCACCTTTACGGTATCGCCCTTCTTGACAATAGGTCTCTGATTTATGCAGGTGCCCTGGTTGGAGCGCTTGAACTTAATAAGCTCATATTTATGCTCATTGCCGTTGCTGACAACTGTAACGCAATCGGCGGTAACGTTTGTAACGATTCCGTCCTCCTTAGCGAGAACGCAGACACCTGAGTCCACCGCCGCCTTGTACTCGATGCCCGTGCCAACGACGGGGTTCTGAGTAACCATTAACGGCACCGCCTGACGCTGCATGTTAGCGCCCATTAATGCACGGTTAGCGTCGTCGTTTTCAAGGAAGGGTATCATAGCGGTAGCAACCGATACCATCATTCTCGGAGAAACGTCCATATAGTCAACCGTTTCCCTTGCCACTTCAAGGATTTCATCACGGTGACGCGCGGTAACACGGGGACGTGCAAAACGCCCCTCTTCGTCCAAAGGCTCGTTAGCCTGAGCCACAATATATAAATCCTCAACGTCGGCGGTCATATAAACCACCTCGTCAGTAACAACTCCCGTCTCCTTGTCCACTCTGCGGTAAGGAGCCTCGATAAATCCGTACTCATTGATGCGTGCAAATGAAGCAAGATAAGCGATAAGACCGATATTGGGACCTTCGGGCGTTTCGATAGGACACATTCTTCCGTAGTGGGAGTAATGTACGTCACGAACCTCAAATCCCGCTCTGTCACGGGACAAACCGCCGGGGCCCAATGCGGAGAGACGTCTCTTGTGGGTAAGCTCTGCAAGAGGGTTGTTCTGATCCATGAACTGAGAAAGGGGCGAAGAACCGAAGAACTCCTTGATAGCCGCCACCACGGGGCGAATATTGATAAGGGAGTTTGCGGAAACCTTATCCATGTCCTGAGACTGGAGACCCATTCTCTCCTTGATAACACGTTCCATTCTTGCAAAGCCTATCCTGAACTGATTCTGGAGCAGCTCGCCTACCGAACGGATACGCTTGTTTCCTAAGTGGTCGGTATCGTCAATATCTCCCACGCCGTCGCACAGGTTGATAAAATAACTTACAGTTGCAAAAATATCATCAAGAATAATATGCTTGGGAACCAATCTTTCTGCGTTAAGAGCCAGAGCGTCCTTGATTTCCTCAACGGTATCGGCGGTGTCGAGTATCTCTTTGAGAATGGGGAAGCTTACCCTTTCGTTTATGCCGTAATCAAGGGGATTTACTCCTTCGGGAAGATAAGGCTTGATGTCAACCATGCCGTTGCCCACCACCTTGACTTCCTTCTTATTCTCCGTGGAGATAATTACCTCCATAACCCCCGCCTGCTCGATTTCCTTTGCAAGGGGCAGCTTTACAAGCTCGCCCTCCTCCGCCATAATCTCGCCTGTCATGGGGTTGATTACGGGAGCGGCTAACCTGTACCCCGATATACGGGAGGCAACGCCTAATTTCTTGTTATACTTATATCTTCCGAACCGTGACAAGTCGTAGCGCTTAGCGTCAAAGAACAATGCGTTAAGGTGATTCTGCGCCGACTCAACCGTAGGAGGCTCGCCGGGGCGAAGCTTTTTATACACCTCAAGGAGCGCTTCCTCGGTATTCTTTGTGGTGTCCTTCTCGCCGATTGTGGCACGGATACGCTCGTCCTCGCCGAACATATCGATTATATCGTCGTCGGTTCCCTTGCCTAAAGCACGGATAAGGGTCGTAGCGGGAATTTTGCGGTTTTTATCGATGCGGACATAAAAAACGTCGTTGCTGTCCATTTCGTATTCCAACCATGCGCCTCTGTTGGGGATAACGGTTGAACGAAACAGCTTTTTTCCTGTTTTATCGTAGTCAAAGCCGAAGTAAACGCCCGGGGAGCGCACCAACTGGGATACGATAACTCTTTCTGCGCCGTTGATGACAAATGTGCCGCTTTCGGTCATAAGCGGGAAGTCTCCCATAAAGACCGTGCTGTCCACATAGTTGCCGGTTTCCTCATTTTTGAGACGCGTAGTCACGGACAGCGGTGCGGCATAGGTCACATCACGTTCCTTGCACTCACTGATTGTGTATTTGGGCGTTTTACCGATTGAATAATCGGTAAAGCTCAGAGAAAGCTTGCCGTTTGCGTCGGTGATGGGAGAAACGTCCTTGAACACCTCTTTGATGCCCTCATCAAGAAACCATTGATAAGAATTTTTCTGGATCTCGATAAGGTTTGGCATTTCAAGAACCTCTTCGATTTTAGAAAAGCTTTTTCTGGTATTCCTGCCCAATTGCACATCCTTGACATTTACCATTGGCTCAATCACTCCTTAAATTCAGCAATAATGCAGTTTTACGGCGTTTTTTGTCAAAACCTGAACACTCCGAAAAACATACATATCCATTATGATACATTGTATTAGTATACAACACTCCTGTCAATTTGTCAAGAGATTTTTTCCATTTCCTTCAAATTTTTCTATTTTCTATTTTTTCTATTAGACAAAAAATAGACAAAAACCCGCTCATGCCCAAAAATCAAACAAAAGGTTTCCCTTGCCCAAAAATCCGACACTTTCAAAAACCTGCCCATTTTAAAACGCAAAATCTTCCTGTATACTTAAGACAAAGGAAAAACGAAAGGAAGTGAGCTTATGCGTTCGGTAACACCTATGAAGGCGGCAAAAACCGGGTACATAACAATTTCGGCGATAATTTGCCTGTTGGGGCTTACGCTGATAATTCATCCGGGGTTTTCCGCAAGAGCGGTCGGAACGATTTGCGGAATATGCCTGATAATTTTCGGAGGAATAAAAATAATCGGCTATTTCTCAAAGGATCTGTTCCGACTTGCCTTCCAGTTTGATTTGGCAACGGGAATACTGCTGATAATATTAGGCGTTGTCATTGCGGCAAGACCCGATGATCTAATGACCCTGCTCTGCGTTATCTTGGGAATATCCACCCTGACGGAAAGCCTGTTTAAAATACAAACGGCAATCGATTCGAAGCGCTTCGGCATAAAGCGCTGGTGGCTGATAATGGCGGCGGCAATTGTTTCGGGAATATTCGGAGCAATATTGGTAACACGTCCCGCAGAAAGTGCCGCAATTCTTGTTTCGCTGTTGGGAATATCCCTTCTTTGCGAAGGTATTCTCAATCTGATAACGGTACTTACGGCTGTTAAGATAATAAAGAATCAGCAGCCTGATGTAATAGAAATCACAGCGTCGGAAATAACAGACAGAAAGGATTGATAACGATATGAAATTTTCAAAGGCGGTCGTTAAATACCGCATACCCATTGTCATAGCGGCTCTTGTGCTTATGATACCCGCAATTTTGGGAGCGGCGGCGACAAGAATAAACTATGATATGTTAGACTACCTGCCCTCGGATATGGACACGGTAAAAGGGCAGAATGAGCTTCTCGAGGACTTCGGGAAGGGCGCATTCTCCTTTATAATCGTGGAGGATATGCCGATGAAGGACGTTTCGGCTCTTAAGGAAAAGATAGAAGCCGTAGACCATGTGGACACAGTCTTGTGGTACGATTCCCTTGCAGATATATCGATACCTATGGAGCTTCTGCCGGACAGCATATACAATGCCTTCAACACCGAAAACGCAACTATGATGGCTGTTTTCTTTGACAGCTCCACCTCCGCCGACATCACCATGGACGCAATCAGAGAGGTGAGGAGCATAGCGGGAAAGCAGGTATTCATTTCGGGAATGTCCGCATTGGTAACCGACCTTAAGGACCTCTGCGAGCAGGAAGAGCCTATTTATGTGGCAATAGCGGTTGCTCTCGCCTGCCTTGCAATGATAATCTTTCTCGACAACTGGATTATCCCCTTTGTATTCCTTGCCAGCATAGGATTGATGATTATCATCAATCTCGGCACCAATTATTTTATGGGAGAAATCTCCTACATAACGAAAGCCCTGTCCGCCGTGCTGCAATTAGCGGTAACAATGGACTACTCCATTTTTCTCTGGCACAGCTACAGCGCTCAGTGCAAGCTTAATCCGGATAAGAATGAAGCAATGGAAGCCGCAATCCGTCAGACCCTTACCTCCGTGTTGGGAAGCTCCATAACCACCGTTGCGGGCTTTGCGGCGCTCTGCTTTATGACCTTCACTCTCGGTCTTGATTTGGGAATAGTTATGGCAAAGGGCGTTCTGCTCGGCGTTTTGGGCTGCGTTACCGTTCTTCCCTCGCTGATACTTATCTTTGACAAGCCCTTGCAAAAGACCATGCACAAGCCGTTAATACCCGACATGAAAAAGCTGTCCGCAGGCGTTGTAAAAATTTTCCCGGTTCTTGTGATACTCTTTGCCGCACTTATTCCTCCCGCCTACTACGGCTACAGCAAGACCAACGGAGAGGTTTACTACGATATGGGCGAGTGTCTGCCAAAGGATATGCAGTACGTTATCGCCAACAGCAAGCTCTCGGAGGACTTTGACATAGCCTCCACCCATATGCTGCTTCTCGATTCAAATCTCCCCTCCAAATCCGTTCGTTCAATGATAGGCGAAATGGAAGAAGTAGACGGCGTTAAATACGTTCTCGGCTTAGAATCGGTGATAGGCTCACGGGTTCCCGAGGAAATCCTCCCCGAATCGATAACGGGCATTCTGAAAAGCGACAGGTGGGAGCTGCTGTTAATCAACTCCGAGTTTAAGGTTGCAAGCGACGATGTAAATCAGCAGATAGACAGCCTTAACGCTATCCTGAAAAAATATGATGAGACGGGAATGTTAATCGGCGAAGCTCCCTGTATGAAGGATATGATACAAACTACCGACCGCGACTTTAAGGTGGTCAACGCCGTTTCAATCTTGGCAATATTTATTATTATTGCGATTGTTGAAAAAAGCGTTTCTCTTCCCTTTATCCTCATATCTGTAATAGAGCTTGCAATTTTCATCAACCTCGGTCTGCCCCACTACTTAGGGCAGTCCCTCCCCTTTATCGCTCCTATCTGCATCAGCACGATTCAGCTTGGCGCCACCGTCGACTACGCTATTCTGATGACCACAAGATACAAAACGGAACGAATATCGGGAGCGTCAAAAAAGGCTTCGGTAATCACTGCCCTTTCCTCCTCCATACCCTCCATAATTGTCAGCGGTATGGGATTATTCGCCGCAACCTTCGGCGTTGCTCTTTATTCCGACATAGATATAATCAGTTCCATGTGTATGTTAATGGCAAGAGGGGCAATTGTGAGCATGCTGTGCGTTATCTTTATTCTTCCTCCCCTGCTTATGCTTTTCGATAAGGTTATTTCGGCAACCACTGTCGGAATGAGAAACAACAACAAAAACAGCAAGAACAGCAATTCCGAAAGCGAATTAGCCTACAGATAATTATACTTTAAGTAAAATGTATTAAACAATTAACAATCAGATAACTTCATTCACAGATTATAATTATACAAATAGTAATAATCGAAAGGAAATAAACATTATGAAAAGAACAAGCTTTAAGACAAGAACTCTTGCAATAATTCTCTCTGCCATTATTGCGGCGGCAGGAACGGGAATAGGCGTATATGCCCTTAACGATGCAAATATCCCGTCGGAGCAGACCGCTTCCGTAAATACTGCTGATAAATCGCAAAAAAAATCCAGCCCTTCCTCAAAGGACGAAACTGTTTACGTTTTATCCTCCGCAGACGGCACAGTAAATAAAATAATCGTCAGCGACTGGCTGAAAAACCCTTCGGGAAAGGATTCAATAAAGGACTGTTCAGATTTAACCGACATTATGAACGTTAAAGGCGATGAAGCATTCACCGAGGGAGCCGACAACTCCTTAGTATGGGACGCAAAGGGCGGGGATATTTACTACACAGGAACCTCTGACAAGGAGCTGCCCGTAACAATGAGCGTAAAATACTACCTTAACGGCAGCGAGATTTCCCCCTCCGAATTGGCGGGCAAAAGCGGCAGGGTAAGAATACGCTTTGACTACAGGAACACCCTTTACAAAACCGTGACCATTGACGGCAGGGAAGAAAAAATAAACGTACCCTTTGCCGTACTCACCGGCGCAATGCTTGACAACAGCATATTCACCAATGTTGAAGTCACCAACGGAAAGCTGATAAACGACGGGGACAAAACCGTGGTAGTAGGCATAACTCTTCCGGGCGTACAGGAGGCTTTGGACATTGACAGGGAAAAGCTTGAAATTCCCGATTACTTTGAGATAACAGCCGATTCGGAGAATTTTGAATTTAACGAAACGGTTACGGTTATAACAAACGAGCCCTTCAACAAAATAAGCGTGGACGCCGAAGGCGAAAGCTTCACTGACCTTGACGATGCTATGAAGAAGCTTACCGATGCCACCGACAGCCTTGCAGAAGGCTCCGATAAGCTTTATGAGGGGCTAAACACGCTGCTTGACAAATCCTCCGAATTGATTGGCGGCATTGACAAGTTAGTTGAGGGAGCAGAAGCTCTTAAAAACGGAACCTCCGACTTAGCCGACGGTTCCTCAGAATTAGCAAAAGGCGCTTCACAGCTTAACAACGGCAGCAAGCAGCTTGCGGAGGGCAGCAATCAGGTAAGCGGCGGAGCCAATGATTTAAGCAGCGGACTTGACGAATTGTCCCAAAACAGCGCCGCATTGTCAAACGGAGGAAAACAGGTGTTTGATTCTCTCCTTTCCGCTGCCTCCTCACAGCTTAAGGCGGCAGGACTTGACGTTCCGAATCTCACCGTCGACAACTACAACAAAGTGCTAAGGGAAGCTTTATCAGCTCTCAGCGAGGAAAATGTCAGAGAGCAGGCTGAAAAAACCGCACATGAAAAAGTGACCGAGGCGGTAAACGCTAAAGAGCAGCAGATAAGAGCAGGCGTAATCGAAGCGGTAAAATCTCAGGTTGAACCTAAAGTTGCCGCAGCTGTAAGAGAAAATGTTAAATCGCAGGTTTTAGCGTCTCAAGGAATGACTGCAGAGCAATATGAGTCAGCCATAAAATCGGGAGCAATCTCCGAATCACAGCAAGCCGCAATTGAAGCCGCTGTCGAAGCTCAAATGAACACCGAAAAGGTAAAGTCGGTAATCGAAGCCAATGTTCAGCAGCAACTGCAAAGCCCGGAACTGCAAGCGCTGATTAACGATAACGTTGAGGAACAGAAAAAGCTTCTTATCAGTCAGAATCTTCAATCCGCCGAAGTAAGGGAGCAGATAAACGCCGCAGTCGGCGCCGCAAAATCGGGAAGAGACAGCATAACCGCTCTTATCGCACAGCTTGACAGCTACAACGAGTTTTACACGGGACTTACCAAATACACAAGCGGCGTTAATCAGGCGGCAATGGGCGCCGAGAAGCTTAAGGACGGCGCTGAAGCCCTCAGCAAGGGCGCAGACGATTTGAACAGCGGAGCCGCCCGGTTGGAAATCGGAACTCAAGCCTTGAAGAAAGGTGCGGAGTCCCTTGACAGCGGCGCAGGGCAATTGCTTGACGGACTGCAAACGCTTAAAGACAGCGCACCAGCTCTTATAGACGGCATAAGACAGCTCAGAGACGGCTCAAAGGAGCTTTCCGAGGGCATGAAGCAGTACAAGGAGGAAGGAATACAAAAGCTGATAGATGCGGTAGACGGCGATTTAACGGGACTTATTAACAGAATAAACGCACTTTCCGAAGCTTCCGAAAGCTACACCGATTTTTCCGGCTCAGACGAAGAAACCGAAGGCAGCGTAAAATTCATATACCGCACCGATAACATAAAAAATCAATCGACAAAGTAGTAGCCTGCCGAACAAGCGGGAACAGTTATCCTTCCGTTTTCAAAAACAGCTTCGCCTCCAAAAGAATAAACCGTTTCATTTAATGCCTTTTCATATTCAAAGGATACCTCCCTTTCGGCGGGGTTGATAATAACAAGAATTTTTTCATTTCCCGATGCCGATGTCCGCAAATAAGCCAAAGGATAAGCGTTCTTTTCACAGTACACAAAGCTTATTTCACCCTTATTGCTCAAGGCGGGGTGAGAGCGGCGCAGCTTTATAAGCTTCTTTATCTCATTATAGAGGGATTTTTCGTCAGCCGCTTGGGCTTTTACCGTCGGGCGGTCAGGAGCGCTGTCCTGCCTGATGTAAAGCTTTTCGGCAGGAGCGGCGCTGAAGCCCGCATTCACCGAATCGTCCCACTGCATAGGCGTTCTCGAACCGGTTCTGCCATATCCTCCCTCCACCGAGGTGAGATTTTCAACGTAGCGCATACCAATCTCGTCTCCGTAATAAATGAACGGCGCTCCCGGCATGGAAAGCAAAAACGCAAAGGCTATTTTAAGATTGTCCCCATGAACACAGCGTGACAATCTCTCCATATCATGATTGCCCGAGGGTATGCAGATAAGCCCCTTTTTATCGGTTTTTTCGTAGTTCTCTATGTACTTTTTCACAAATTCGGAAGCGTCGCCCTTTCCCCTGTTCGAGAAAAACGGCTCGGCACAGCGGAACAAATCGTTGTAGCGGGAAGGCCCGAAATGCAAAAGAAAATCCATATGAAATCCGCCCAACAGCGACTTATCCGGCTCTCCCCATTCGGAAACCATTGCCGCTTCGGGAAATTCACGGTCAAGAAATTCTCTTACGTTCTGCCAAAGCTTTATGGTGCCCTTTCCTTCCTCGTCATGCTTTACCAATGATCCCGCCATATCGACACGGAACCCATCGCAGCCCATTCTGAGCCAAAAGCGCATTATATTTTTCAGTTCCTCAAGGGTAGCCATTGCCCCCTCGCTGTCCATAGACTGCTGCCATTTTTTATCCGGGTCGGGCTTGTAAAATCCGTAGTTCAGCGCCGGCTGATGAGAGAAAAAGTTTACCGCACAGGAGCCGTCCCTGTCGGATATCCCTCGAATACAGCCCATTCCCTCGGGAGATTCCCAGATGCTGTCCGTCCACACATAGCGGTCGGTATAAGGGTTTTTCTCTGCCTTCATTGATTCCTTGAACCATTTATGCTCTACCGACGTATGCCCGGGAACAAGATCCAACAAAACGTGCATATCCCGCTTGTGAGCTTCCTCAAAAAGTCTCTTCAAATCTTCATTGGTTCCGTATCTCGGGGCAGCGGAATAATAGTCGGAAATGTCGTAGCCCGCATCGCCGAAGGGAGATTCAAAGCAGGGATTCAGCCATACCGCATTGCAGCCCAAATCCCTTATATAATCAAGCTTTCCGATAATGCCGTCAAAATCGCCTATTCCGTCCCCGTTGCCGTCACAGAAGGATTGGGGATAAATTTCATAAAATATCGCATTGTCAAGCCATTCAGGCTGTTTTCTAACGCTCATGTCAAAATCCTTTCTCGTAAAAAAAGGAGCTGAATTATATAATATTCAGCTCCTTTTGTTGAATCGTTGAATTTTTAATTAATAATTTTCAGCATGAACCTCAAAATAACTCTGAGGATGTGCGCAGACAGGACAAACCTGAGGCGCCTTTGTGCCGACTACGATATGACCGCAGTTGCGGCATTCCCATACCTTGACCTCGCTCTTTTCAAACACAGCGGCGGTCTCCACATTTTTCAAAAGCGCACGGTAGCGCTCCTCATGATGCTTTTCTATTGCAGCCACTGCACGGAATTTTGCGGCAAGCTGAGGGAATCCCTCCTCCTCGGCGGTTTTTGCAAAGCCCTCGTACATATCCGTCCATTCGTAGTTCTCGCCGTCGGCGGCGGCGCCTAAATTCTGAGCCGTATCGCCGATGCCGTTAAGCTCCTTGAACCACATTTTAGCGTGTTCCTTTTCGTTGTCGGCGGTTTTTAAAAAGATAGCTGCTATCTGCTCAAAGCCCTCTTTTTTTGCGGTGGAAGCAAAGTAGGTGTACTTGTTTCTCGCCTGTGATTCGCCGGCAAAAGCTGCCTCTAAGTTCTTTTCTGTCTGAGTTCCCGCATATTTGTTAGCCATGATAAGACCCTCCTGTTATTTGAATTTTTAGGTAATGCGTATGTAAAATTTTTTATGAACTGCCTTTTGTGATTAACATAATATTAAACGATTTTTCTGTTTTTGTCAATAGGATTTCTTCAATGACAAACAAAAAATAAAACCTTCGCAACCTAAGGTTGCGGAAAAAAGCAAAAAAGCAACTACAGCTTGGTTGCAGTTACTGCCAAATTGATGTATATTATATTTATGCAGCGCTGCAGGGCAAATGCCACACAATTAAGCTTTATTTGAAAGGATATGTTATTATGAGCTTCGGAAAAAATTTACAGTATCTTCGCCGTCTCAGCGGTGAAATGCCACAGGAAACCCTTGCCGAAAAGCTGAACGTCAGCCGCCAGACAATCTCAAAATGGGAGCTTGACATGGCTCAGCCGGAGATAAGCAAGGCAATCGAGCTATGCGGACTTTTCAGCTGTTCCCTCGATAACCTTTTCAGAGAAGAATTAAACGCCTGTGACGGCGCATATACGAATCTCCGCACGGAAACAGTCCCGGGCTTCAGGTACGTTAAGCATACCGTTGTCAGCACCGACCCGGAAGGCGACGCTCTTAACCATATGTTCTCGGTTGCCCATGACAACGGGGTGGAGAATCCGAAAATAATCGGCTGGGACTTTCCCTATCTGTCTCAGGAGCAAATCAACGTTTACAATATGCACGGCTACACGGCGGCGTGGATATTGCCGGAGGGATTAAATCCTTCCGATGTGGAAATATGCGAACAAAAGGCTCACAAATATGCGGCTATACACATTGAAGCTCCGTTTGAAAATCCCTTTGTGATAATTCCCAATGCCTATAAAACCTTGGGAGAATATATGCGGCTGAACGGATTGGAATGCGAATGCTGTGATGTGATACCCTGCTTTGAAACCGACGGGGAGAGCATGGACGTTTACATTGCTTGCAAATAATCGCCCTCGGCGCCTTTAGAAGTTGTTTTATACTAATAACCATTTTGACTTTGGTTTTATCCTGTGTCAAAATGGTTATTAGTATAAAAACCGTTTTTCCAATTTTTAATCGGTTAATAGTATAAAACAGCACAAGAAGTAAAGAATGTCGGCGGTTCTAATTATCGCGGGCTATCGTGTGACCCCACAAACGGTCGCTCACCCGAATTACAATCCCGTAATCCTCATTGGCAGGAAAATTTTCCGCTTGCGACTTATAAATAATGCCATACATAAACGGTTCGGTATTCATTTCCCATTCGGGGTGTTCGCCGACAAAGCGGCTGTAACCGAAACAATCGGGTATGGACTCTGCGTTGCTGTTAAGAAAATCCTTTAGTCTTTCCCACTCGCTGTTGCAAAGCTCTTGTGATGGTTCAACCGGTTTGCCGTCCTTATAATATTCAAGCTCTGCGCAATACGCTACTTTACAGTCGTCCCTATAGGCTTCGCCGTAAAAGTCAAGAATTTGTTTAGCTTCTTTGGTAATGTATACGGTTCCGTTTTTGGGAGGAACCTCGGGATCATCTCTGTAAGCCACTTTACAGTTTATCATTTCGTGATAATGATATTCGGAAGGTAAATCATACCAGTCGTATGGAACGGTGGTAATGGGCAGCTCGCTGAATTCATCGGGTACACAGGCTTCCCAAACAGCAGGCTCCGTAGACATTGTGCCGGTGTTCATAACCCCGCTGAAATCGGTATTTTCGACTTCGGAACCGTTTGCCGGCGTAAAGGCTGTATCAATCGGCATATCGGTTTGCCTCATATCCGTATAAATTGTTTCTTCATCGTACGGTTCATCAGAAGAAAAGTTCCAATGAACAAAAGGCTTGATGTCCGGAGTGTTTGGCAGCAAAGATATATTGCCGCTATTGTTTGCTATCCATAGGCTGGTTCCAAATACCCCCGCAAAGGCAAGACAGGCGGCAGATGCTTTTACCGCCGTCATTATTCTGCGGCGCCTTATCATTTTGCCTATTATTATTTCTTTGCTTTTGTCAAGTACCTCTTCGGTAATTTTTTTACAGCTCTTCATAAGTAAAGCCCTCCTTTTCAAGCTCAGCTTTAAGCGCCTGTTTTGCACGGTAAAGAAGATTTTCCGTTTGCCGTTTGCTTTTCCTCATCACAGCGGCGATTTCTGCGTTTTTCATATCCTCGAAAAAGGACAGATACAAAACTTGACGGTATTTTCCGCTAAGCTTGTTCATTGCTTTATGTACGGTTATTTTTCGTTCCGATTTTATGTAGGACAGCTCAAGATTTTGTTCGTCTCTCAAAGCCTCTGCAAGCTCCTCTATCGGGGTATCGGATTCCCTTGAGCTATGCCGCAGAAAATCTATCGCCGCATGTCTGCCTATGGTGTACAGCCATGTTTTAAACGAGTATTTTTCGGAATAGCGGGGCTTTTTAACCACCAATTTAATAAAGGTTTCCTCCATTATTTCTTCGGCAGTGTAAATATTCCTTGTAAACCCCAAGAGGTAAAAAATAAGACCGTCCTTATAATCTCTTATTATATCTGCAATACCGCCTTCATCGCCCTCAAGGAAACGGCGGTAGCTACTTGCACCGTTATCCATTGGCTGCTCCTTTCCGAAAAGCGTTTTGCTCTTCACTTATTAAACGTTGGGGAACGTAAAAACTCTCGGTCGTTTGAAAAATTTTTTGTTATTAATATTATACTCGGAAAATTTGTAAAAATTGGGAAAAGGTATTGCAATTTTAAAAAATATGTGTTATAATGTAATGCGTGTCGATATGAAAACCTTTTTGGCTTTTTTCAGATAGGACAGATAAAAAAAGAGGTATGGTTTTTACCTTATAGGAAGGAAGATTTATAATGTCAGTATTAGAGATAATCGCAGCCGTTTTGCTCGTTTTGGCTTGTGTGTTTATTGTTCTTGTCGTACTTATGCAGGATTCCAAGCAGGGAATGTCTCAGACCATTTCCGGCGCTTCGGGAGATAACTACTATCGTAAAAATTCAGGCAGAACCAAGGAAGCTAAGCTTGCGAAAATGACTAAGGCAGCAGCCGTTATTCTGTTTGTAGTAGCGCTGTTAGTAAACGTTCTTGTAATGGGCAACGACAAAGGCTGGTGGGGCAAAAACGACAATTCCGGAAGCAGCACCACAACCACAACCGCATCGACTGCCGCTTCGGAATCTACCGGCGATACAACAGGAGAAGCTACCGAAGCTGCTACAGGAAGCACTACCGAAGCTGCTACAGAAGCAGCAGGAACTACAGCGGCATAATTCATACCGAAATTAATAACATTAATAACGTGAATGTGAAAATATTTTACCGTTGCCCATTCAATTGAGATTGAGACAGGAGACGGGTGTATCGTATTTTGATTTTAAGGGCGATTTATTCGTCCTTTTTTGTTTTTATTTAAGCAACCGTTTTGGAAAGGAAGAAAAAATGAGAGTTGATATTCGGGAAAAAATCTTTGTTTTACTTTATGAGAACCGTAAGGCGGGCGGCAAAGGGCTTACCGAGCCTGAAATATTGTCTTTAATCGGGAAAAAGAAGGATAAGAAGATAATATCCCGTGAGCTGGCGGATATGAAGAGATTTAAGGCGCTTAATTCCTCCAAGCTGCGTTTTACTCTTAACAGTGCGGATAAATTTCACGAGGGAACGGTCACAAGGGTTACGCGCAGCCACGGGTTTATTAAGCTTGACGACGTCGAAGAGGAAGAGGAGGTTTTCGTCCGCGGAAAGGATTTCCTCGGAGCGGTGCCGGGAGATAAGGTTCTCTTAAAAATTATTGCGGACAAGGACGAGTTTAACCGCTCACAGACGGCGGTGGTGTCCGCCATATTGGAATATTCGCCGGATATGCTGACGGGCATTGTGGTGGACTACAACGGGGAGATAAGATTACAGCCCTCTACCTTTGCCTCTCCCATTCCTATTGCCATAGTTGGATTTGGGGGCAACGAGGTGAGAGTGGGCGATAAGGTACGCTTTGAAATAAAGCGCAGGGGGGACAGGCATTCGGAACACATTGCCACAATAACAGAAGTATTCGGAAGCTCGGAGATAGCAAGGGTTTCCGTCAAAGCGTATATCGAGGAAAAGCAGATTCCCACAGAATTTTCCGAGGAGGCAATTAAGGAAGCCAAGGAAATAGAAAAGAAGGGAATCTCCAAGGGAGAAAAGACATATCGGCTTGATTTGCGGGAGCTTCCGATTTTTACTATTGACGGCGCAGACACAAAGGACATTGACGACGCAATAAGCATTGAGAGAACGCCCAAAGGATTTAAATTGGGAGTACATATTGCCGACGTTTCCTATTATGTGAAAAAAGGCTCGGCTTTGGACAAGGAGGCAAGGCAGAGGGGCACCAGCGTTTATATTGCGGATATGGTTATCCCAATGCTGCCCAAGGAGCTTAGCAACGGTATTTGTTCACTTAATCCGGGCGAGGAGAGGTTAGCCTTCTCCTGCCTTATGGAGCTGGACAACAACGGCGAAATCAACAAGTTCAGATTTGCAAAAACCCTTATTAAATCAAGAGTCAAGGGGGTATACAGCGAGGTAAACAAAATTCTTGCGGGAGAAGCGGACGAGGCTATTAAGGAAAAGTATGCGGAGGTTATTGACGAGATTCCCGTTATGAACGAGCTTGCCGCTATTTTGGTGAAGAACAGGGAGCAAAGGGGCGCCCCCGCAATCGAAAGTATGGAGAGCAAGATAATTTGCGATGAAAACGGCGTTTGTATCGACATCAAGGCGAGAGAGAGCGGCATTTCCGAGGGTATCATTGAGGAGTTTATGCTTGCCGCCAACAACTGCGCCGCAAGAGTGGGAATGAATAACCACATTCCCTTTGTGTACCGTGTTCATGAAGCACCTACCGCCGAGAAGCTGTTAATGCTCCGGGAAACCCTTACCTCAATGGGAGTGGATCCTATCGGAATAAACGAAAGCTCTACGGCAAAGGATCTTGCTAATTTGCTCAACAGGTGCAAGGACGATCCGAGAGCGCCTATTATTAACCGTATGACCCTGCGCACCATGATGAAGGCTAAATACAGCGACGAGCCTTTGGGGCATTTCGGACTTGTTATGAAGGAGTATGCGCATTTTACTTCCCCTATCCGCCGTCTTGCCGACCTTTCCATTCACAGAATACTTTCGGATTATGTTTTAGGCGAGACCGATAAGCTTGAAAAAAGGTACTCAAAATTTGCGGACGAAAATTCCGCAAGGGCTACGGAAACCGAGATTACGGCTGTAAACGCCGAAAGAGACTGCGAAAAATTTTATGCCGCCGAATATATGAAGGAGCATATAGGCGAACAGTTCGAGGGTATT
>CAYMFX010000038.1:0-18569 GCA_964389845.1 uncultured Ruminiclostridium sp. | reverse complement strand
AAACTCAACCGGAGTTCTCGCCTTGCCTCTGACAATCGGACGAATGAACGGCTGATTGAAATCGCTGAATGTCATCTGCGTATTTTTATTGAATTAATACATTTACGCCTCCCAAGGTGCAAGCTTTTTACCTGTTTACGTTATTTTTCTTTGCATTTCTATTATACCACTTTGGCGGGAAAATGTCTATTCGTGCGGTTTTAGGGTTATTGAGGAGACACTAAATAGGAATTAGTATAAGAAATATTTGTTTAAAATCTCGTCTACCAAATTTCTGTCCTTGTTGCGCTCCTCCCGGGGAAGTTCATCAAACGGCAGTAAACAGGGATGCAGCTTTTTTTCGCTGTCATACCGAGGCGAGTAAGTCCAAAAATTCAAATAGTGAAATCTGCACCAGCGAATATGTTCAAGCCTTGCCAACGTTTCCCTGTCGGTTCCGTCATCTGCAAGCGCTTTAATAACACGGAAAAATGCCGCCGAGGAAATATTCGACTGCTTTAAAAAACCGTTTAATTTATTCCATTCCGTTTCGGCGTCGGAATTTTCGGCAGAAGAAGGCTGTAACCTTTTTAAGTAATTGTAATTGATTTCCATTGCCGCCCGGATATGCTTTCTCCCGCAAATATTTTCCTCCGTAAAAATCCGGGAGTTTTCACCGAAGGTATGCAACGCCTTAAAGTTAAAATATTCGCAAATGCCGCCCGTGGGAGAATAAACATAAAGCTCGCCGGAACAAAGCGTCATGACCGCCTGAAGCTGCGCTTCGTTCAGCTCGGCGCATATGATAACGTAATCCGAATTTTTGATGCGTTCTGCGTTTTGCTCCTCTCCTGCGGCATAGTAACAAATGCGGTCTTTATTACAGGTGTTTATGTCCCCGTGGAGCACTGCATAAGTGTTATCAAAGCCTAAAAAATTATAGATTATTTCCTGCTCGCATGAAAATAAATTTAACGTAAGCCCGCAGTTCAATACGCTTTGACCCAAATTTCCGGCACCGATTATCGTAATAACCAAATTTAATTTTCCTTTTTCCCAGAGCTTGATTTTCTCCCACAACAGTCCCGCAACAGCGCCGTTCACGTCAAAGAAGATCACGTTGTCACTTTGCTCTTTTGAAAGCTCCGTTTTCAGCTCTCGTATCGGAATATACACCATTTTGCCCTTTATTCGTTCCTTGTTATCCGCTAAAAAATCAAGGCTTTTCTTGTCGCTGCTCATCATAATGATATGGGATTTTGCGAGCGGTTTAAATTCCTCGTTTGCGTAAATCACGCTGTTTCGCTTATTTTTAAAATCAATCGCAATATCGTTGTCGGAATAAACTGCCACGCTGTCTTTTCCGATACACGCCGCCCACTGCTTTATTCTCGTCCAAAGCCATCTTACCGCACTTAGAATTGCGGTTGTTGTGACCAAAGCCGCCGTCCACCGTGCGATTTCGATAAAAAAATTATAACCGTCAGACACCGGATTTACAAAATACAGCGCAAATGCAGCATAAAGAGCGTCGCTCGGACGCTCTCCTGCTGTGATATAACCATAGGTGCCGATTATCAGCGGGAAAATTGCCAAAATCGGTAAATATTTTTTCAAATGGTTTTTTACCCTCATAAATGCCCTCATTCGTCATAAAAATTATGCTTTTGTTTGTCGGGGATTCTCTTTTGTTCGCCTATTTCGTTCAAGCCTTCGATTTTGAACCCGGAAATATCCTCGCCGCAAACAGCAATAGCTTTGGAAATCTGTTTAAGCTTATCTTTTCTTGAAAAAGAGGTTCCGATAGAATATATAACGTCATGATATGTAAACTCGCCGCCCGTCCTAAAATATGTCGAATTTTGCAGTTCGCTTAACGGAGCGAGTTTTATGCAAAGCAATTCCGAAAGCTCCGCACGCTTGTCAAAATGCTTTTCGAAAAGATACTTTATTACGTCAACCATCATTTGGGTTTGATTTCCGTTGTATGTTTTGCCGTTAATTGAATAAGCCTCGCTGCCCGATGAAGCCGCTTTGGAACTAACCTTTTCAGGTAATTCAATTTGTTCCGACTGCAAAACGGAATAATCCTCTCCGCAGATATTAAGTAAATTTGCAATATTGCGTAATTTTTCATCCAGATTTAGACCCGTACCCACAAATATTCCGCTTCCTGCTTTAAAGTATTGCCCATGAAGATACCTTGAAGGCGTATCCTTCGTCTTGTTTTCGGGCAGCTCGTAATTAACTGCGCTTGTACAACGTACCTTTTCGATGACTTCGGACACTTTATCGGGATGATTTTTCAAAACCTTGGCGAACACGTTAAGCAGCATATCCGCCTGATTATGGGTGTACTCTTTGCCGTAAATCGTATAGGTGATATTGCCTGTAACCGACGCACGCTTTTTAGATTCGGTCTCGCCGGGCTTTTGTTCGGGCTGTACGGCGGGAGCGGGAACCGGTTCGGGAGGGGGCTCCAAGGCGGTTGATTCCGACCGGTAAACCGTCTGCGGTTTGCTGTCAGGAGCTGTCTTGCCGAAAACGCTGCTGCCTACTGCGCTTGTTATACACTTAACCATATCTTCATAAAAGGTTATATTTCCGGGATCATACTCATTGTCGTTAATCTCCAGATTAGTGTAGATACTGTTAACCATTTGAAAACAAGTGGCTTTATCAAGGTCATTGCAGGTTTTATAGCCCGCATCGCCAATACCCGTAACCTTGCTGCGAATATTTTCATAATCCGAATCAAACTGTCTCTTTTCTGCATTTGATTCGCCTAATTTTGAATCGGAACCGCAAAGCCCGGTAGTTTTTTCGAGTGTTTCGCCATCAATTTCTTCTATATTAGCACCGCCGTTAATTTGTATCGGTATAACGGGCAATCCTTTTAGATTGCTTTTTTTAATATCTTTACCGGGTTTATACTTAACCGCCTCGGTGCTTTGGCTGTGCATAAGCTCTGTAAGCGTAGCATAGCTGGTGCAGTAAATGTTGTCAAAAAAAGCAATAACACCTAAGCATAAACGCGAATTCATATTTTTGGTAAATTGTTTAATCCACAAGTCGTTATTCACGGCAAAGCTTCCGTCAAAGTATACGTGAAGATTATAATCGTGCACAAGCTTATAAACAATTTCTCCCAACACAAGCCTCCAATCATCGCTCTTATAGCTGATAAAAACATAAGGCTCTTTGCCGTCGCAGGTGTATAAATTCTTCTTTAAAAATCTGACATTGGGGTTTGCCAACCGTTCGTTGCGCTGCTCTGTGTTTAAAGCCATAATACTCTCCTTTTACTTTAATTTGTAAATTCTAAGCCCGTCGTACAGCTTGATCATAGTAAGCATACGATTCATAGGCTTGGTGTCCTTATCCTGCTCCGCTTTACTTAAACGATCGTAGTTTTTCTTAGCCATTTCAGCGGTCACAATGCCGTTTTCGGGCGCAGTTACCCCGGGAATCATATCGGTATGTATACGCTTGTTTTCACGTTCGGATTTGTCCTTTGGCTCGCCGTAGGTCCAGCCCATATCATAATGCTCCTGAAGCCAGCGCTTGTGCTCAAGGGGACCTATTATTTCAAGCTGTTCCGGCGTGAATTTGCGAACCTCCTCGAAATCGACCTGCTTATCCGTGTAAAAACACCCGATAACATCCAGATACTTTGCGAAAGCCTTAGCTTGTCCGATATTTAACAGCTTGTATTCAAGCGAAATTTTATCAAATTGATTGTTGAAATCCTCAATTGCCGATTTATCGGATAAATACATTTCCGCACGTGCGATTTTCTCGTTCTCGTCATTCCAGCGACCGTTTAAAACCACCGCAAAGTTGTAAAGGTTTAAGAAACTCACCTCGGACAAATAACTGCTCGCACCGTTATGATAAGCCTTGCGCTTTTCCGTGCAAACCTCAAAACTTATGCCGCTCAAATCAACGATTTTCTCAATATCGCTTTGGAACTCGCTTTTACCGCTATCGTCCTTAATAACCATTCCCGAGTACGCCTTGCATTTCGGGCATTCTTTTCCGACCTGTTTTTCTTTCCATAGCCTGAAACGATTTTCAAATTCGGTCATCTTGTCGTTTTCATCTTCGTCATAAATGTAAACGGCTTTTAACAGGCTGTCGTTCACCTCAAAATCCGCCGCCATCGGGTGGAGCTGAAGCCGCGACTCTCTGCCGTAAGCGGTTCTGTCCCAGCACTGAAGCTCGTCGCAAAGCATAAGCATAAACGCCAGCGGGTGAAGCTCCGCCTTAAACGGAATGTTCTTATCGCCCTTGTAATTCGTTATCCCGAACTTATACAGACTGTTGTGCATTAAAATCGCAGTAAGCGCATCAAGATGGGAGGAAGTAAACTTCACCATTCCGGAGTCAAACAGTTTCTTATACAAAATCACTGCACTGAAATAAGCGTGATCCATAAAGTAATTGAACTTATCCGGGGCAGTCGGCTTTTGGTTAAGCGTATCAAGCAAATTTCCTTCGGATTTGCCGTAAACTGCGCCTACTTTATCGTAAAGCGCATGCGAAAAAAGCTCGTTTAAATTGTGAAATTCGCAGTTCGGATAAACGGACTTTGCATTTTCGGGGTTGATCTTCAAGAAGCTATCCAATGCATTATACGCCATAAACGGGATGCCACGGCGAGTATTTTTTTCGCTCTCAAAATATGCGCACACCTGCTCAAACGGAAGCTCAAACGGATATCCTATATCGTGGAACAGCGACGCCAACCCCCAAAACTCAAGAAAATGACAGGCGGCTTCGGAGCCGCAAGTCCCATAGTATTGCGAGTAAATATCTCTAAACGGCTTGTTGCTTCGGTAAATCATAAGCCCTAACGCAAACACATAAACCGAATGCGAATAATGGTCGCGGTGCTTCATCAAAAGACGGCTTCCGTTGTTTTCGTATTCGGAAAGCATTTCGATAATCTGTCGGGTTGCGGAGTAATTTCCCACAAACATTTCAAGGTAGCAAAAATACACGTCAAACGCATCCTCTTTGCGTCCCGAATCCAAAAAGCGGGAAAGAGCGACCTCAAAGCATCGTTTATCATTTTCCATCTGCATGTTGTAGGGGATTTGGTTTTCGTTTATTGACGTTCCCAAAAGCTTATTCTCCGATTTTTCGTAATCGGATTTTTCCTTGCTGTACCGAAGCTCTTTGCAGCTTTTTTCAATAAATTCAAGTGCGCTTTTCTTTAATTCGTTATATTTCATGATATTTTTATTACCTCTTTGTCAACGTTAATCCATTTATGCAGGCTTTAAAAAAATGTCTGCAAATATTTTATCACGTTTTTCACAAAACTTCAAGTGCTTTTCCGACAACTTTCTGCAAATTTCAAAATCGTAAATTCTCAAAGTAAATGCAACAGTGCAAAACGCTGTTTTTGATTATGTTTCTGATGCTGTTCACAGACAGCAACGAAAAGAAAAATTATCGTTCAGAAAATAACTATTAATTTTTTTACAAAACGGACGATATAAATTTATGAGATATATATGTATGCGGGTATGAGATTATTTTATCAATTTAAAATAACAGTCTGAGGTAACAGGTATGATTTACGGCGTTGGAACAGGTTCGAGAAAAAATTCAAATTATTTCGGCAAAAGCATAAGCAATGCAAATATTCCCGGAGCTTCCGGTAGCGGACAAGTGGACAGTGCAAAATCAGCGAAAAGGAATTGGTCGGCAGGATTACGGAATTGGCGCATAAGGACGCTGCGGCAGGAAAGGATTCTAAGTATTCGGAAAGCTTCCGGGGCGTAAGATATGGTTCGGAGCAATGACAGAAGCTGAGGGACGATTATGTTTCCTTCGCCTCACCCGATAGAGCGGGAATAATTAAGAAACCCTTTCCGGCTTCGCAAAGAAAATACCGTCCTTAAATTTTAACAGAGGAATAAGTATTTTTGATATATTATTCAAAAACTCTAATAAATTAGGAGCTGATGTAGGCGGAAATTTTGTGATTTTCAGAGATGAACAAGGCAATGAAATTGCCAGATACAGCGAACCTAACGGCTGGAGCTTCCGGTATACTCCCGAAGAGAATGCACAGTTGGACGAGTTCAACGCCTTGTGGGAGCAAGCATTGTCAGATGCAGGAATGGAATTGGGACAGGAACCCAGGCAGATTCCCGCGGAAGAAACAGGAATATCATTTTTAGTCTAAGTAAATTAAAAAAGTAAATACTCTGAATTTTCGCCTCATACTGCCAATAAAATAATTAAATTAGCCAATAAATCTAATTTGGAGGGAACGCTAATGACAACCGTTTACACAAATATGGATTGGAAAGCCACTGCCGACTATAATCCTTCTAAAAGCACAGCAGGAGAAACTGATCCGAATACAGGGATAGTAAGGTGCAAGGAAGGGACTGTGGCAAGAACCGATGAACTTGAAATCAACTTCTGCGGAAATCTGCCTGAGGAGCAGGCGGAAAAGATTCGCTCCTACGCTAGCCAAACCAAAGGCATAACATTAACAGGCTCCGTACCCTCCGAAAAAACATATGCGGTTAATGTTATCCGCCACAAAATAAACGGCTATGATAAAGCGGTTTCCGCCTCAGACGGCAGTACATTTACCGTCAGATATGCCTATGATAAGGAAAACAGGCTGAATTACCGCAATAACTATCTTTCCAATATGACAGAATCAGCAAAGGGAACTGCAAGCCGCCTTGGTGAAACCTGCAATCTCTACAATTTAAAATCCGACATTGCTTCCTATTTCAGCACTGCCTCCTCCCGTTCCAATGACAGCTTAGCGGTAACGCACGCATATCAGAGCGCAATGAAGGAAATTGAACAAAACATAGCCATGGGAAAGGAAAATCCTGCTGCCGATTTAAAAACCGCTCTTACAATAAACGGTGTCAAGTGGAATTTTGCCGAGCTTGTGAACACGGTGGAGAAGCTCAATAAAAGCTTTGAATACTTTGACAGTAAGGTTAATTTAGACTATTCCGACTACGCAAAAATAGGAGTAAGCAAAGCCGACGTAAAAAATTGGGCTAAGACAAACCTTTTCGAGGATAAACAAGCAATAATTGAAAAAACTCTTGACGCAAGAGTAGATACTCTTATTCTCAGGGAAAAAGAGGGCTTGGAGGAGTTCAGACGTATTTGGGATAAGCCGGGAGCGGTTATACCCGAGGAAAAAGCCAAATATTATGAAACCGCCGTTCTTTCCGCTTCAAATAAGGAAGCGAGAGAAAAAATAACGAGTCTGTTTGAAGAAACCGACTACAATTCCTCCGCATCGGTAAACAGTGCCGTAAACAAATACAAAAATCTTATGTCCCCGATATTCCTTGCATTTGGCGCAGCAAACAAGGCTTTGCCCGATTACCTGAGCAGCGCCGTCAATGATATATATAAGTATATATCGGGATTGTTTGACGGTAAAGCGGCACAAGAATTAAATTTCTCGGTTTAATCGTCAGGATGACACTGCACAGCTACCAACTGACGGATTTTGCTCACATTTGCTTGAGATCATTCCGTCATATTGCAATTTATCTTGTATTATAATCGCCCGTAACATCGGCAGCAACGGCAGAGTTACGGGCGGTTTTCTATGTTATTATTTTTGCCGCCGGTTTATATAATACGGAATAGCACAATGCTGCCAAAAAAATTTCAAAAAATATGTAACCCCGGCAGCAAAAACAACGTTTATTAGGGTGAAAGACAAAAACAGTGCGCACTTTCAAAAAATTGTCTTTTAATAAAATCAGCCATAAAAATATGAATATTGCGGCGGACAAAGAAACTGCTGTGCAGCGAAAACATGACAAAATACGCAGAAATGCCAAAAGGAGCGAATGCTGTGAAGGACGAGGAAATTGTTAAACTGTATCTTCAAAGAGATAATTCTGCAATCGGCGAAAGCAAGACAAAATACGGCGAAAGGCTAAGGGGCATTTCCTACGGCATTACCTCTGACAGGGGCAGCGCCGAGGAGGTGGAGAACGACACCTATTTTAAGGCGTGGGAAAGCATTCCTCCTCATGAGCCATATACATACCTGTTTGCTTTTTTGGCAAGAATTGCAAGAAATCTTTCCTTGTCCCTTTGCAGAGAAAGAGGAAGGCTAAAGCGTGTTTCTAATGTTTGCGAGCTGTCAAAAGAAATGGAGGAGTGTATACCCTCCCGTCTCAGCGTTGAGGACGAAATAGACGAGGATATGTTAGTTGACGCTATTAACAGGTTTCTTAATGAGCAGCCCGAAAATAAACGCAATATTTTTATGCGCCGCTATTGGTATTTGGATTCGGTGGAAGCGATTTCAAAGCGCTTTGGCATTGGAAAAAGCAATGTTAAAACCACCCTTTTCAGACTGAGAGGCGAGCTGAAAGATTTTCTTGAAAGTGAGGGTTACAATATATGAACGGAGATAGATTCTTGGAAAAAATCGGGGAAGTAGATGAGAGGTTTATTGCGGGGGCGGAGAACACTCCCCCTAAAAAGTCAAAGAAAGCCCCGATATTTATTGCGGCAGGGGCAACTGCGGCTGCGGCAGCGGCAGCTTTATCGGTGAATTTTTTAGGCAATAACTTACAGCAGCCGCCTATATCTAATATGACAGATACTGCCGCAGTCTCCACCGTTACCGAAGCGTCTGCAACGAAGGCAGACAGCATTGCCGCCGAAACAAATCCGCCCGAAACAAGCGTTAATGAAACCAGACCGGTGGTTACACTGCCCCCTGTAGAGGTTGATCCCAATTTAGAAAAAATCCAATACCCCGACGACATATCCGACGGAGGAGGATGGGGATTCGAGGGGTTTGAGCTAAAGGATATTTCCGAATATCACGACGGGAATCCCTATAATGAAAATATGGATTTAAGAATTATGCCGGTGCTGAAAAACAATATTAAAAATCCCGACCGAGAAAAAATGACGGAATATCTTAAAAATACGGCGGAAAGGTTAGGTGTGGATTTTAACAGCCTTGAATTAACCGCAGAGTATGAGGTCAAAAAAGATATGATAATCCATATGACCGCTTCCGTATATGGAGAAAACAGCGACCTGAGAGTTTCCATAAGCGACGACTACACAGTGGGCTTTTTCTTTAATGGCGGCGTAGGCATTCCCTTACCCGAGGGCTATAACAAGTGCAATACCCCGGCGCAAAGAGAGAAAACCGCCGTATTTCTGTTGGAGCATTACGGAATCCCTCTGCAAAATCTGAAGGCTCCCGTTACCAATATATATGTGGAGGGCAGCAGTATAGGCTTTTACGATAAGGGCGAAACCGACGCTGAAACAATTCTTAATTACGAGCTTAACAGCTCATGGTTTGGAGTTGACGAAAAGGGAAATTTGACTGTGCTGTGGATAGATTCCACCGAGGGCTGCGAAAAGCTGGGAGATTATCCCGTTATTTCCGCAGAGCAGGCGAGGAGCCGGCTTTTGGACGGTCATTATTTGTCCTCTTATGGGAATGGGTTTGATATGAAGTATGAGGATATAGCCTATACGGAGATAACCTACCGCCGTGACAGAAGCTGCGACTATATTCTTCCCTATTATAGGTTTTTGGTAAAGCTTCCCTATGATGAAAACGAAATCGGGTTGGATACTTATGTTGCATTTTATGTACCCGCCGTGTCGGAGGAGTATTTTGCAGATCCTTCGATTTCCTTTAATGGCGTGGAAATTAATATGAATAATTAAAACCTGTGCCAATAGCGTAGGTATGGGGATTTTCGAGAAAAAATTGCTCCTGACAAGGCAAAATTTCGCAAGTCACTCATACCTGCTTTTAAAGCGGCTCAAGCACCTAACCGAATGCCTTGGTAAAAGCCGTATTATTATTCAAATTTGAAAGCAATATTTCCATTTCAACAACATTTTGCCATACCCCGAACTTATCCGCCGCAATTTTCTCTCTGAACCCCACATATCTGAAGCCGCATTTCTCATGAAGCTTGATACTGCCCGTATTGCCGCCGCAGATTCTGGATTCCAACATACGAATGCCGAACCTGCCTGCTTCCGACTTGCTCTTTTCGATAAGTGCAAAGCCTATTCCGTGCCTTCTGTAGCCCTCGCGAACGTAAATGCTAAGCTCCGCCGCCGTTTTGTACGCCTCACGGGTTATCCCTACGGTAAGGGCTGTCCAGCCTAAAATTCTTCCCTCTCCCACTGCCACATAGCGGCAAAAGGGATAGTGGGATTTATTCCACTCCTCATAATCGGGGACTGTGGTGCAAAAGGTGGCGGTACCGCTCTCAATCCCTTGTCCGTATATCTCCGCCACGCCCTTGTAATCCTCGTCGGTCATTTCTCTTATTATGTATTCCATTTTTTCCAAATCCGTTTCTTTATTATTAGATTAGGATAATACCCAAACGTTTAAAGCCGCCGCAGCAGCTATTTGCAATATTATAATGATTGGAAAGCCCACCGAAAATTTGGGCTTTCTTGTCTTATGCCTGATAAGCTGCATTACGATATACATTGCGGGAGCGCCGTAGAGTATTCCCACAGTCATAAGCGTTGCCTCGGGAACTCTGTGTTTTCGCAGCTTCTTAGCGGCAATCTTGTCATATATCATAAGAACAATGCCCACAGTGCTTACCAACGCTAAATAAGCCAGTTGAATCTTATATTTATCTTCCATTATAATATTCCTCTAAACAGTCAGCATATCCGCCGCCAGCCCGAACACCCACATAACCGCCGGCAAGGTCAATGCGGAAAGAATAGTGCTTACCGCAAATATCTCACCTGCATACAGGCTGTCCTTGTTGTAGCTGATAGCGAACATAGTGCATATGGTAGCCGTAGGACAAGCCGCCGCTGCAACAGTAATTCCCATAACCGTTTCGTCAAAAGGCAGCAGCATAAATAAACCAACGGTTGCAATTGGTATTATGATAAGCCTTAATGCACAGATCCAATATATTTTCCCTTTTCTCAGCGCCTTTAACAAATCGCTTTGTGCAATGGCAGCTCCTGCCACCAGCATTCCCAAGGGGGTGGTCATAGAGCCTGCATAATCCAAGGTCTCCTTTATAAAATTCGGCAGTGCAATCCCTAAGAAAAACAGCATTGCGCCGATAACAATGCCGATAATAGCGGGACTTGCCAAAGCCTTAGCCGCCTGCCTTACCCCCGTCTCGCCCTTCATCATTACAACCCCGTGGGTCCAGACCGCTATGTTAAAAATCGCATAGAAGGCGGTGAGATAAAAAACGCCCTCCTCGCCGTAAAGCCCGTTGATAAGCGGTATTCCCATAAAGGCACAGTTGCTGTAGATAGCCGAGAAGCGCTCAATGGAAAGCCTTCCGTTATCGTCCTTTGGAGCATTTTTCCCTCTGCGGACAGCAACGTAGCCGATGACCGCCGCCAGCACTATTGCAATAACCGCCAGCAATGCCGCATATCCTAATCTGCTCAGCCTTTCCTTATTTAATTCTCGCTGAAAGGAGCTTACCAAAAGCGCAGGCGTCGCCACCTTCAGCGCAATGTCCGATAAGCCCCTGTTAATTTCGTTGGTGATAATTTTTGTCTTATAGCAGATAACGCCTATCGCTATAAGAATTGCCATAATTATAATCCGAAAGAGAATTTCCATTTTTTAATATTGGGCAACGTCAAGCCAGCTTAACAATACCTTTTTCTCCTTCTCCGACAAATTCTTCCCGCTTAACGTGCTTGCCGCAATAAGAGGCAGCCACTCGTAAACATACTGTCTCTCGGTTCCCGCCTTCTCACAGAACAGGGTTATATATCCCTCCGCCATTTCGGTGGAGGTAAGGGTAAGCTTAAGATAGGTTTTCGCTGCGTCTGCGGCGGCGTTCCCTCTGACGGCGGCAACCCAGTCCAATACCACTATATTGTCCATACCGTCAATAATAACGTTTTCAGGACCAAAGTTCCCGTGACAAAGCTTACTGTGCTCAGGCATTGAAGCTAATCGTGTTTCAAGCTCATACTTTTTTACCTCGTCGATTTCTTCCAAAGCCTTTATCTCTCTGCTCAGCTTGTGCTTAAGCTTCTTGATGTCGGCAACGCTTTTGGAATTTATCAGCAATTGAGTGTCCGCCAGCAGGCTCAAATAGTAGTTCTTCTTAGCGGGATTTTCCTCCATAAGCTCCGCCACCGTCTGCCCCTCGATATATTCCGAGAGAATGGCGAAGCGGTCGTCTATCTGCTCTACCCCTAAAATTTTCGGCACTCTTACCCCAGCTTCCTCCGCCATTGTCTGGAGCATTGCCTCGTAGAAAATCTGTGTGCTGCCGAAGCTTTTGTCGAATATTTTATAAGCCACGCCGTCCTGCTGCATAACCTCTATCTTCTTGTTATGCACTACGGACTCGGCGTTTTTTCTAAGCTCCTGATATTTCATCATTTTTATCTTGCCCCTTTCATAAACGGGTTATACTGTTTTATAAATTGCCAAATTGCCGCTTCAAGCTCATTCTTCATCAACCTCTGTATTCTTTCCGATAAAGAAGGACAAGGCGCCCCCTGCCGCAAAGGTCAGAACGCCGATAGCGGTATCAACGTTAAACCCGAAGCCCTCGGGAAGAATGGCGTAAAGCGAACCGGCGCAGAGCCCCAAAATGGCGCTGAACACCATGAGCCTGTGCTTTTTCAGCAATGCCCGTATAAGCTTTGCCCCAAGCACTAAGCCGAAAAGTATTCCGACAGCCGCAGGGATAAGTATTACAAAGTTGAAATCCTTGACCGCTCCCACAACCGTTGCGTAAGTACCAAGCAGCACCATAATAAACGAGCCGCTTACTCCCGGAATTATCATAGCCACCGCCGCCGCAAAGGAAGCCAGCACAATGGTAAGGATAAACACAAGGGTGACCTGATAGCTGTACTTTGCTTCAAGAACAAAATCCTTATCACTTGTATACATTTTAAACTCAATGCGAGTCCATTCCTTAAGCTCCGTGTCGTCCTTAGGACTGATAATGGTTTTGGGAGGCTTACCCAAAAGCTTTCCGAAGAAGCTTTCCTTATATGTAAGCTCCACATTGCTGCCGTCAACTAAAAGAGCGTCAGGCTCCTCACCTTCAAATTCCAGCCACCAGTTGTCTATCTGCTGATTACTGCAGTTCTGAAAGCTTACCGTATATCCGCCGCCCTGATTTTCCGTTACGGTAACGGGAGCAGGGTCGTCGGAAAACTTTTCCGCAACTGAAAGCCCGATAACAAGCGCTAATGCTATAATAAACGGCACGGCGCAAATAGGCTTAAACTTTTCTTTAACGGTGGCATTTCTGATAATAAGCGGTATGCTGCCCAAAATCAGCCCGATAAAAAACATATAGGTTTCCGTAGGGAAGTTATCGAACAGCAGTGTTATCACGTTAGAGAACCCCACAAGCCCGAAAGCTGCGCCCAATGCAAAGAAAATCAAAAATTTCCAGTTTCTCTTGATTTCTTTTATGTCAAGAGCCAAAGCTCCGCACACCTTGTCATAGCAGCCAAAGGTAACAAGCATTGTGCCGCCGCTTACTCCGGGAATGATATTTGCTATCCCGAATACGGCGCCGTAAAGAATACCCAAAAGATTCTTCATAGAAAATTATCCTTTCACTTTACAGAATTAAACCGTTTTAACACCTCGGGCCAGACTGTGAACGCCGCCGTCTCAAAAAGCGCTACAAGGAGCACCAGCACATTAGGCGCTCCGAAGCCGAAAGCAGAGTTAAGATAAGGAACGTAAATCAGTACAAGCGACACAAGAAACAGTATGCCCGCCTGAAGCATTCCCGAAAAGCCTTTTTTCTCCCTGAAAATCGAAAGAAACGATCTTTTGCGGGAGGTGAGAGAAAATCCCACTAAGGTAATTCCGAAGGAACACATCATAAGCAGCAGAGAACGGTGTATCTCAGGCTCAAAATCCAATGTAAACAGATAGAACAAGGTTATTGACAGAGCCATTGCGCCGCCGAGGAAAAGCACCTTTGAGAAAAAGCTTCTGTTTACGATTCCTCTGCCTGTAAAATTGCTTGAGGTAAAGTCGGATTTAATATCGGCAGTGTTTCCGAGAAACATGGAAGCCGCTACGGGAAACAAAATGCTTGCAAGAATTGTTGACAGCACCGGGTTAAAGAGCACGGAGCCGCCCGTTGCCACCACAACTACGGCAAATACAGCTATTGCAAGGTGCGCCGACATCATAAGCCCCAAAGCGCTTTTGACGTTTCTGTGTATCTGACGGCTTTCCTTTACCGCCTCGGCAACCGCTAAGAAATTATCGTCGCTCATCAGCATATCGCAGCTTTCACAGGCGGCGGGAGACGCGTTGCCCGAAACGGAAATACCCACGTCCGCTTCCTCCAAAAGCATAATATCGTTAGCGTCGGTTCCCACCAATGCCACGATCTCACCCTGCTCCCTGAGCATTTTCAAAAGCTGCATTCTTCTTGAGGGAGTGACCTGAGCGAAAATGGAAACATCGGATAAGTCGGGGTTATCGTCAAGCTGGGGACCTGTGATAACCTTTCCGGAGGGCAAGCCTATCTGCCTTCCTATTGCGGCGGCGGCGTCCTCGTTGTCGCCCGTAACCATAATCACTCTGACCCCCGCCTTATTGCAGGACTTCACCGCATAAGGCACCGTATCACGAGTCGCATATTCAAGAGCGATAAGCCCTATATACTCGTATCGTATGTCGGAAAGCTTTTCCGGCTTAGGCTGATCCGGGGACAATGCCGCAAACGCCGCCGCAAGCACCTGCCTTCCCTGTTTAGCGTAGCCTAAGCGCTTTTGCTGAATATAATGAATCTCGTTAGGCTCAATGTTGCAAAGGGCAAGAACCTCCTCGGGACTTCCCTTAATGCAGAGGAGCCGCTGACCTCCTATGTTCCATAGGTTGCCTGCCATTTTTGCGTTTTCGTTAAAGGGATAAACCGCTTCCCTTTCGTTTGAGAACAAATCCTTAACGTCCGTTCCTCCGAAGGTGGCATACAAAAGTATCGCCTTCTCCGTCTCCTCGGTAGGGGCAGGCTCGCAGGCTAGAACACAGACGTTTGCAAAAAACCGTGTCTCATCGGCGAAAACGTCCGCTACCTCGACCTGATTCTTCGTTACCGTCCCCGACTTTTCCACACAAACACAGGTGATTGCGCTAAGGGCTTCAACTGTGCCCGTATTTTTTACAAGGGCGTGTTTTCTGTTCATCTGCATTGCGCCTTCAAGGTAAAAATGCCGTATCAGCTTCTCAGCCTGAGCAGGCACGAAGCACATGCCTACCGAAAGGGCGGGCAGAACAATTCTTGTGACAACGTCGGAAACTCCCTCGAGAGTCTCCGTTTCATCAGCTCCCATTACGCCGATAAAGCACAAAAGAGCCGATACCAGCATAAGCAGCGTCCCCGCCGCCATTATAATTCTTGCGGGAAGCTTAACGATTTTTTCAAAACGTGATTTGGTGCGGTTCTCCTCACGCTTTATAGCCGCATCCTCTCCCGTGGCGAAAATTCTTGCAACCAAGCTTCCGCTTACCACAAGTGTATTTTTGTAAATACAGGTTGATTTGGGCAAAGTCCTTCCCCCGTCGGAGCCTATTTTCTTTGTGACCGGCTCGCTGCTGCCGCTGAAAACGAACTCGTTTACGGTAAGCTCCTCTGCGTCAAGCAAATGTGCGTCGGCGGGAACTCTCTCTCCTCCCTGCAATACTATTATGTCGTCGGGGACAAGATATTCCTTTCGGACAAGGGTCAATTCTCCGTCTCTCACCGTTCGGAACTTCATTCCCGACATTCTGCTGATAGAGGATTCCTTTTCATAGAGCTTAAGCTGCCAAATAACGTCCGCTACGGTAAGCATAACGGTAAGCAAAAGCATTACCGCCCCCAAAACATACTGCTCCGACAAAAACAGCAATAAAACCGAAGCAGCCTGAACGAAGAAACGGGGAGTTAGCAAAGCCCTCTTCAAGCTGTAAGGCGCTTCACCGTCTGGGTCGTCCATATTCAAGCCGTACATGGAGAGCCTTTTTTCCGCTTCATCGCTTGTAAGCCCTTTATAATCAGCTTTAAAATTCAAAATCTGTGACATTTTAAGTACCTTTCATCCTTAGGAATTGCTTTATACGTTTATAGCAATACCTTTTTACATTATCGCACACTTTATAAAAAAAATCAATAGCTTATGTTTGAAAAGTTGAATTAGCCTATGTTTAGCCTATATGTAACGGATTTAAATTTTTTGAGGAAAAAATTGCAATTGCTCTTGCAATTGCAAATCCAATGAGTTATAATAATTTTGATAGCGTTTTTTTGTTGAAAAAAGATTAAATTGAGATCGGAGGACTTTTCAAAGTGGCGACAAATAAGACTTTGGCGGAACTTAAACAGGAAGCTGCCGCCGGCGAAGCAAGAAATTTGCTTCTTTCTCTTTTTGACGAGGACAGCTTTACGGAGCTTTCCCCATTTACCGGCTCAAGCGTTATAACAGGCTGCGGTCAGATCGACGGCGGTCTTGTATATGCGTTTGCGCAGGATCCCAAGGTTAAAAGCGGCGCAATATGCAAGGCGGCTGCGGCTAAAATAGTGAAGCTGTACAAAACGGCTGTCAAGAACGGCGCTCCCGTTATCGGCTTTTACGATTCTAAGGGAGGAGACGTTTCCGAGGGCGTGGAGCTGCTTAACGCTTACGGCGATATTGCTAATGCGAGCGCTTCTCTGTCGGGCGTTGCACCTCAGATTGCGGTAATAAGCGGAGTTTGCGGCGGGACGGCGGCAGCTTTGGCTTGTATGTCCGATTTTGTTATTATGACGGAAAAGGCGGAAATGTTCATCACTGCTCCCTTTGTTTCCACCGACGGCACCGTGGGTGCAGGCTCCGCAAGGAATGCGGCGGTTTCAGGCGCTTCCTGCCTTACAGTTAAGGATACCGGCGAGGCGGTGGAAAAGGTCAAGAAGCTTATATCCGTTTTACCTCAGAATAACCTTGAGGCTGCGGGAAACGATTATTTTGCGGTTACCGAGGAGGCTGCCGACAGCGGGCTTAAGGGTGAGGCAATGATAAAGGCGATTGCCGATAAGGACAGCCTTATCGAATTGTTCGCCGAGTTCGGAAGGGCTTCCTTTGTCGGCTTGGGCAGCGTCAATTGGAAAACCGTCGGTTTCGTAGCCACAAATAAGACCGAGGACAGGCTCACCTCCGATGATACCGCAAAGATTGCAAGGTTTGTGGGAATCTGCGACAGCTTCTCAATTCCCGTTGTTACAATAGTGGACAGCGAGGGCTTTGAAGCAAGCAGCGCCGCCGAGCTTAACGGAAGCATACGCAATGCGGCTAAGCTTACCCAGAGCTACGCCAGCGCCACCACTCCCAAAATTTCCTTGATTACAGGCAATGCGTTAGGCGGAACCTTTACCGCCTTCTGCGGCGCAAGCGCCGACTTTACCGCCGCCCTTGAGCAGGCTGTTATCGCTCCCATTACTCCTAAGGCTGCCGCCGTATTCCTTTACGGGGATAAGTGCAGCAGCAAGGAAGAGCTTGAAAGAGCTGCCGAGGATTACGCCAATGAGGAGGCAAGCGCACTAAACGCTCTTAACAAGGGCGTTATAGACACCGTCATTGCTCCCGAGGAAATCTGGGGCGCCGTTAATAATTCATTAGAAGCGCTTTCCGGCAAGAGAGTAATCGCTCCCTCAAGAAAACATATTAATTTTGTTTATTAATCAGAGAAAGGAATTTTGTCTCATGAAAAGATATAATATCACCGTAAACGGAACAGCCTATGACGTTGCTGTAGAGGAAGTAGGAGCCGATTCCGCTCCCGCTGCCGCAGCTCCCGCAGCCGCTCCCAAGGCAGCGCCTAAGCCCGCAGCTCCCAAGGTATCGGGAAGTGCGGGAAATGTAAGCATTACCGCTCCTATGCCCGGAACCATTGTAGAGGTCAAGGCTAAGGTAGGCGATCCCGTCAAGAACGGCACCGTTATTGCCATTTTGGAGGCTATGAAAATGGAAAACGACGTTGTTGCGGACAGAGACGGCACTATAGCCAGCATCAATGTAAATAAGGGCGACAGCGTTTCTACCGGCGCAGTCATTGCCACCATTAACGCCTGAATTTTTATCAAAGCAGGAAAGGAGCTAATCAGAAAATGGCTAATAAAAAGGTCGGGATCACCGAAACCGTGCTCAGAGACGCTCACCAGTCTTTGATTGCCACAAGAATGACCATGGACGAGATGCGCCCTATTCTCGGCACCATGGATAAAATAGGATACCGTTCCATTGAATGCTGGGGCGGCGCTACCTTCGACAGCTGTCTCAGATTTCTTAACGAGGACCCTTGGGAAAGACTTAGAATACTTCGCAGGGAAATGCCTAACTCAAAGCTTCAGATGCTGTTCAGAGGGCAGAATATGTTGGGCTACCGTCACTACGCCGACGACGTGCTGGAATATTTCGTTCAGAAGTGCGTTGCCAACGGCATTGACGTTATCAGAATTTTTGACGCACTTAACGATATTCGCAATATGAAGACCTCAATTAAGGCTGCAAAGAAGGAGGGCGCTCACTTCCAGGGCTGTATCAGCTACACCTTAAGCCCCGTGCAC
>CAYMFX010000037.1:0-18960 GCA_964389845.1 uncultured Ruminiclostridium sp. | reverse complement strand
ATCTTGTGAAAGCAAATAACGAACCAAATTTTTCTGCTCGTATACGGACAACACCCGTGTTTTCGGTTTTGCCAATCTTAACAGGTGAATATCTGGAAAAATCATTTGATAGCGAGTCTTGGCAAATTCCAAACCCATACCAAGCACTATCAAAACATTATTGACGGTTTCTTTTGACAACCCTTCATTTGTCAGCAGATTATCTGTAAACTGCAAAATAGTAACCGATGTCAGATTGTTTATCCGAATTTTACCGAGATGCTTTGAAATGTGATTTTGAATCGTTGTTTGATACTTCTGATAGCTTGAAATTTTAATCTGATTTTTGCTTTGGTTCAGCCATTCCCACATTATGTCGTCAACCGTTGCGTTTGATTTTCTGGCACTGCCAAGGGGCTGGTTTATGCGAAGCTGTTGCTTGGCTTTAACCTCATGATAGGTTTTCGCATAAACAGAACCGTACTTTTTGGAACCGTCAAGCGCTACTTCCTTTACATACCGCGCTTCCCAACGACCGTCCTTTCGTTTAAAAATGTTTTCTCCTCGCCTTGGCATAGAATTATGCTCCTTTCATAGTTTTCCTAATGATAGCAGAATGACGAGAGGTTTGACCATAAATAGATTTTTATTTCTCATCTTTTTTTAAATTTGCCTACTTTGAAGCAGAACCTTTTGTAAAAATTTGTATATTTTCACAAAATTTAGTTGACTTTGTGTCGAAATTATGTTATAATAGTCAAGCTGATAAAAGTCACACAATGAAATATTTCACGAAAAAATTGTATATTAACGCTGTTTTTTTTGGGACAGCGTTAATTTGTTTCCATAAACAAAATCTATAGTATGTTTTATATATTTTCAACATTTATAGTATATCACGCTTTTCATAAAATATCAATAGGCTATTTACAATTTTTTTCAATATCTATATACTTTATATAGAAAAACGAAAGGCGGCGTCAATATGAGCAAATTATCTATTGAAATAGGGCAAAGAATACGAAGCTACCGTTTGCAGAACGGTTTGAATCAAGAGGAACTTGCCGAAAAGTGCGGACTTCACCCCACATATATAGGGCAAGTCGAGCGTGGTGAAAAGAACGCAACGTTGGAGAGTGTAAGTAAAATCGCTAACGGATTATCTTTGCCGCTTAGCAAGCTTTTTGAAAATATGGGTAACGAGGCAGATAATGAGAATTACCCTGCCGTGGCATATGACTTAATGTTGTCTTTGCCGACTGATGAGCAGGAAAAGATGATAAAAATAATGCAGATGATAATTCAAATGAAATAAAAAATAGCAGCTGACCCACGAGCGGTGGGTCGGCTGCTGTTGTGTCGTTTATAAGGAAATTTGTTCATTTATGCACAAATATTGCCGATTTTATTTTGACATACTTCCGAAAATATGTTGACTTACTTCCCTTTATCTGCTATAATATAGATACAAATCAACTCAGAGGGGACTATCAATAATGTTAGATAAAATAACAGTCAAGGAAGCGGCACTGCTTTGGGGAGTGACCGAAAGGCGAATCACAGGTTTATGCAGAGAAGGAAAAATCAGCGGTGCGGAAAAGAAAGGTAAAACTTGGCTTATTCCCGCTAACACCAAAAAGCCTGTCGATAACCGCATTAAATCAGGAGCATATAAAAAGGACAGAGCACAGGAAAAGCTTCCTTTACCCATCGGCATTTCCGATTATTGCTTAGCCTCAACCGAATATTATTACGTTGATAAAACAATGATGATCAAGGAATTTCTTGACGAAAGACCATTTGTATCACTTTTCACCCGCCCACGACGGTTCGGCAAAACTCTTAATATGGATATGCTTCGCACATTTTTTGAGAAAACCGACAAGGACACGTCTGCTTACTTTAAAAACAAGAAAATATGGAAGTGTGGAGAAAAGTACCGCAGTTATCAAGGAAAATATCCTGTTATTTTTGTTTCTTTCAAAGATGTAAAAAAAGATACTTGGGAGGAAACATACAGCTGCATTTCTCAAATAATTACCCTTGAATTTAAACGCCACGAGGAGCTTTCGGGCAGCAGAAAAATAAATGATAAAGAATATTATCGCAAGGTGGTAAATGGAGAAGCCGACCGAAACGATATGGAAATGTCGCTTTTAATGCTGTCAAAAATGCTGCATGAGCATTACGGGATTGCCCCGATAATCATAATAGACGAGTACGATACGCCGATTCAGCAAGGTTATATGCGGAATTATTACGATAACATTATACTCTTTATGAGAAATTTATTCTCAGGCGGACTTAAAGACAATAAACATCTGTCTTACGGTTTTATGACAGGAATTCTGCGTGTAGCAAAAGAAAGCATTTTCAGCGGTTTGAACAATCTCGCAGTAAACACGGTTTTAGATAATAAATATAGTGAATATTTCGGGTTTACTCCCGATGAAGTAAGGAAAATGGCGGAGTATTACAATGCCGATGATAAGTACGATGAGCTTTGCGAGTGGTATGACGGTTACAAATTCGGTAATTCCGAAATTTTTAATCCTTGGTCAGTAATTAATTTTTTCAGAAATGAATGCACAGCAGGTGCCTACTGGCAGTCTACGGGCAGCAACGATATTATCGGCGAAGTAATAGAGGAAGCCGATAATGAAATATATGAAAAACTCATTGCTTTATTGCAGGGAAAATCTTTTCTCACTTACGTTGATACAGGTGTAATATATCCGCAGATCAAGAATAATCCTTCTTCAATTTACAGCTTTCTGTTGGTGGCAGGCTATTTAAAAATGACAAAAAGCACATTGTCGTTTAACGGAGATTTTATGTGCGAGGTTTCTTTGCCTAATAAGGAGATTTCCTTTGTTTATACAAAGGAAGTGCTAAAAAAGTTAGATACAATGATCCCGCAATCAACGGCAATTTCCATTCAGGAAGCGGTTTTTTCGGGCAATGCAGAGAAGCTTAAAGACTTGATTCAAACGTTGCTTTTGCAGTCAGTAAGCTTTTATGATACAAAAAGTGAAGTTTTTTATCATGGGTTAATGCTGGGATTATGCGCTCTGCTTAGTAATTCTTATGTTACCTCAAATCGAGAGTCAGGTGAGGGGCGGTATGATATTCAGCTAATGCCAAAAAGTAATAAACTGCCGGGGATTATAATTGAATTGAAAGCAGAAAAGAATTGCAGTGAAGATGATTTAAAGAAATTAGCCGAAAAAGCCTTGAAACAAATTGATGAAAATAAGTATGAACAAGAAATGAATACGCATGGTATTCTGAAAATTTATAAGTATGGCGTTGCATTTAGCGGAAAGAATGTTGAAGTGGTTGTTGATAGCAGTAAGGATGGTGTTATTAGACCTATTAGGAGACGATAGTATGCTCATATATAGCATATAGTTTTGATTTAGATATTGTGATAAAAAGAAATTATATACTGACGATGGATTACCAATAAAAAAGTAGCAGTTTGTTTCAAAAGAAACAAACTGCTACTCAAAGTATGCTTGCAAAAATCTTTGCTCATTGAGTTTATTTGTACAGAGGCATGTCAGAAGTTGTCCGCTATTTGTCCGCTAAAGTTACGAAAAAATACGAAAAATTACAAAAATTCCGATTGTTGTAAGTTGCTGAATTTGGCTTTGTTATGCGGTTTTTCGCAAGATGTTGAAAATTTGAAAAAGTGCTGAAAGACTTTCGATTCCCGTACGGGTCACCAAGGCATTGGTTCGTTAAATGGCTTTATAGAGCCGTTTAACGAGCTTTTTCTTTTCCTCGATTTTTGCGTTTGTCCATTGCTTGTCCATTATTGCTCAAAAATGTCCATTACTTCAAAGCACATAACGAAACTTCGCAAAGCTTCACGATACTTTATTAAGCTCGCCCTGATTTTTCTTGAAATCGAGTGCTGCCGTTATTGCGTCGGATACTCTGACCTGTGCTTCTTGGAAAACGTGACAATAAATGTTTGTCGTTGTCCCGACGCAAGAATGACCTAACGCACTTGACACCGCCGCAGCATCCACGCCTGAGTTTATAAGCACACTGGCGTTGAAATGACCGAACGCTATTTGTACCGAATTGAAAACGAGGGTAAAAAGACCAGCTTTGAGTTTCTGTACCAGCTCGTCAGAGAACTGTCAATATAATCGGATTTGATTTTCTATCCCGAGAAGCCGTCGAAAGATTCCGAGATAGAAAATCTCCTTCGTATGCTCTACAATTGCGATGAATAGTCTTTAGAGGTCGTTAAAGCAACTGCTAAAGCCTTAATTGATATGGCTTCAAAAAAGTTAGTTACCGTATAAAAAGAGCCGATGAACTGCGAGAATTATTCTCGTGTGTTCATCGGCTCTGCGTCTTAGCGTCAGGCTCTTTGATGACAATTATTTTTAATTTTTCAACTGCTATCAACATTTAATTTTTGCATTTTTGATAGTATAGCGGATAGTTCTTTAAAACTGTATCTTCCCTTGCATATGTTTGCGCCGCCCTTTATCATTTCGGCAGCTGCAAAAATCCGTTTCTCACGAACACATTCCATAACCGTTTTATTTACAGTTTCTTTGAACTTGCGTGCAAAATGAAAAGAGGAGTAACCACAGAATCCCGCAATTTCATCAAGAGTAAATTCATCCTGTAAATGCTCGGCAATAAACCTTTCGGCATTGCCTAAAAAGTCATTCATAATCTGCTCCTTTCGATATTCTTCCGTACGGTAATTATATTATATATCAAAATTTTTGATTTGTCTTTTCCTGTATTGCTGTTTAAAAAGTTATCAGAAAAAAATCAGTAGGAGATATACTTTTCCACTTTCTATTGATGTGTCACACTTTCATAAAAATTAAAGTATATCAATTGATCAGCTGAATTTTATAAAAACAGTTACGGCATCTTCCGGAAGCTCTCCATCTCTACCAGTATAGCTACTGTCAACGGGCAAATAATTCATAAGCATTGGAGCAAAATATCCACTTGCAATAGTTAATGTTGCAAAAGGATTATATTGCAGGGGGATATATTTCCGGGGAAAGAACCACGATAGATTCTCGCAAAACAATTGTTTGTAAAATTGCACAATACAAAACGCCATAATCCCCCTAATATAATGAAAAATGCCATTTTAAGAAAATCGCAATAAGTTTTTTCATTAAAGGCATTGATTTTTATATGTGAATGATGTAAAATTTATATTGTGTATCGGTGTCCGTTTTGTGAAATATAAATTCCCGAAAAACGCACCAAACTATTTAATATGTATGTTATGCCTTCTTTAAAGGCACGATATAAATTAAAGAGCAAAGGAGCACTTAAATGAAGAATAAGCAAGTGTTTAAACGCTTAACTGCCGGAATTTTAGCTGCTGCTGTTGCCGTATCGGCTGTGGTATTGCCTGCCGCTGCGGAAAACGGCGTTAAGCTGAATCTCCGTGAAGTAAGCGGAAACGGTATCGGTCTTGTCCGGCCCGATGTAGACAAGCTGAAGGAAATTAAGAACGATGTGTACGCCGACGACGACGTAGTTCGTGTATCCATCTTCTTAAACGATGCCTCAACCATCAATGCCGGCTTCGACATCGACACCATTGCTACCAACTCCAAGGCTATTGCTTATCGTAATAACCTGAAGGACAAGCAGGCAGCTGTTGCCAAAAAAATCGAAAATACTACAAGCGAAAAGCTTGACGTAGTTCACAACCTTACTTTGGCGGCAAACATCATTTCCGCAAACGTAAAGTACGGACAAATCAAGAAAATCGAAAAAATCAGCGGGGTTAAATCCGTAGTTATTGAAACGCAGTATGAGCCTGCAAAAACCGTTGAGGAGCTTCCCGACAACCCTAATATGTCCACCTCCTACGGTCAGATTGGCTCCAACGTGGTATGGGCAGAGGGTTACACCGGCGCAGGCACTCAGATTGCCGTTATCGATACCGGTATAGCTACCGATCACCTTTCCTTTAACAATGAAGCCTACCTCTATTCATTAGAGGAGATAGCTAAGGAAAAGGGTATGACTCTTGAGGAGTACAAGGCTACTCTTGACCTTCTTGATGCTGAGGATATTGAAAAGGTAAAGGATCAGCTAAACGTTCAGATTGACGTATCCAAGGTAACGGTATCCGAAAAGATTCCTTTTGCCTACAACTACGTTGATCTTGACTATGACGTAACTCACAAAAATGATACTCAGGGTGAGCACGGCTCCCACGTCGAGGGTATTTCCGCTGCCAATAAGTACATAAAGGACGAGAACGGACAATTTGTTTCCGCTATTGACAAGGTAAAGGTACAGGGCGTAGCTCCCGACGCACAGATTATCACCATGAAGGTGTTCGGCAAAAACGGCGGCGCATACGATTCCGACTATATGCTGGCTATTGAGGACGCTATCGTTTTGGGCGCAGAGTCTATTAACCTTTCGTTGGGCTCGGCTAACGGAGGCGACTCTAAGCTTAGCACAGCCGAATATCAGAAGATTTTTGACGATCTTGCAAATTGCGGCTCAGTAGTTACTATCTCCGCAGGCAATGCGGGACATTGGGCTGACAATGCTTACACAAATGGCTATCTTTATGCCGACGATGTAAGTACACAGACCAACGGCAGTCCCGGCTCCTACACCAATGCCTTCACCGTAGCTTCCTCCGATAATAAGGGTACCTACGGCGAATACATCACTATCGGCGGCAATAAGGTTGTTTATAACCAAAGCACTGATTACGGCAACAAGCCCTTCGCTACTCTTGCAGGAGAGCAGGAATATGTCTATATAGACGGCGTTGGTACTCCTGAGGACTGGGCAGCTGTCGGCGAAGCTCTTAAGGGCAAGATTGCTATCTGCTCCAGAGGTCAAACCAGCTTCTTTGAAAAGGCTAATGCGGCAGTAGAAGCAGGCGCAGCCGGCGTTATCATCTATAACAACACTTCCGGCACTATCGGCTTGAACCTTTCCGGTTACTTGTATGAAGCTCCCGTAGTTTCCATTTTGCAGTCCGAAGCTGCATACTTTAAGGCTAACGCTACATCCTCCGCAAACGGAGCATATTACACAGGCAAAATGACCGTATCGGCTGATGCTGACGCAGTTATCACCAACACCGGATATTCTGCTATGAGCACTTTCTCCTCTTGGGGCGTTCCCGGCTCTCTCGAGTTAAAGCCTGAGATCGCGGCACCCGGCGGAAATATTTATTCCGTAAACGGTATGACCAATAGTCAATACGAGAATATGTCGGGTACCTCTATGGCCGCTCCCCAGGTAGCAGGCATGAGCGCTCTTGCAGCACAGTACATTAAGGAAAACGGTCTTGATGAAAAGACAGGGCTTAAGGCTCGTACTCTTGCACAAAGCCTGCTCATGTCCACCGCTGTTCCCATGCTTAACGACACAGACGATGACTTGGGTATTAGCTATTACCCCTTGCTCCAGCAGGGTGCAGGCGAAGCCAACATCGGAAATGTTGTTAAGGCTGAAAGCTACATTCTTATGGACGAAGCTGCCAATGCAGGCGCAAAGGACGGCAAGGTTAAGGTTGAACTCGGCGACGATCCCGACAAGAAGGGCGTTTATGAATTCGGCTTCACTATTTACAACCTTACCGAAAGTGCAAAGGCATACACTCTTTCCGCAGATATGTTCACTCAGGGTATATTTGCAGACGAATATGAAGACCTTTACATGGATACCGCTACTGTAGATCTTACCTCTGAAACCGTATTTGACTGCGGCGAGAAGGTAGTAGTTCCCGCAAGCGGCAAGGTTCATGTTAAGGCAACCGTTACCTTGTCCGATAAGGATAAGGAATATCTTGCACAGTTTGTGAACGGCGCATATGTTGAGGGCTTCGTTTATGCAGCTCCTTATATGATGTACGACTTTAACGGCGACGGCAAGGTTACTGTCGACGACGGTCAGCGTATACTTGACTACCGCACCGGCGTAAGCACCGAAATCACCAACAAGGAATACGCAGATATGGACGGAGATAAGGATATAGATACCTATGACGCTTATCTATTCTTAGACCTCCTTGAAACAGGCAAGCTTGACATATTTGACGGCGAGGGCATTTTAGGCACTACTCATTCCATTCCTGTGTTTGGCTTCTATGGCAATTGGTCTACTGCTTCCATGTTTGACAAGGGCTCTTATGTAGAGTATTACTTAAGCGGTACAGAAGGCAGAATCCCTTATCTTGCAGCAGCAACAGGCTTGTCTTCTCTTGCTGCTAACGCATTCGGCATCACCTATAAAGGCGAAGGACCCGCTCCTTTCGGCGGCAACCTTATGACAGGCGGCGATTCTGACGAATTGGGCAACCCTGTTTATTATCCCGAGCGCAATGCCGTAAACAGCAATGACACCGTACTCAGCCAGATTCAGTTTGCGGTTATCCGTAACGCTTCCGGCTCTAAGTTCCTTATAAAGAACCTCACCACCGGTGAAATTATTATGGATCAGTCCTTGGGCGCATTTGACGCTGCATTCTATCACGATAATTCAGGGGCTTGGATGAGCACAGGAGTGGCTGCCAACCCCAACTATAATTTCGCCGGCACAAAGGAAAACGAAACTCTTGAATTCACCCTTGCATTGGCTCCCGAATATTATGCGGCAGCCGACGGTACCATTCGCTGGGAAGATGTTGACATGACCAATGCTCTTTCCATTACCGCTACTGTCGACAACACTGCTCCTAAGATCGACAAGGCGGTTGTTGACGGCAACAAGCTTATCGTTACCGCTACCGATAACCAGTATATTTCTTATATAGCTCTTACCAACAAGGGCGGCACAAAAGTTTATGCTGAAAGCGGTTCTCTTACTGACGCACAGCCCGGTAAGGCAGGCGAATTTGTACTTGACGTTACCGGTGTTAATGCAGATCAGCTTTATTTGCAGGTATTCGACTATGCTATGAACGCTACCGTTTATGCAGTTCCCGAAGCCTTTGGCGAAGGAACGACTGTTTCCGACGCAATTGCATATGATGCAATGTCCAATACTTGGGTAAGCTATAATGCGGATAAGACCGGCTATGCCGAGCTTGAAGGCAGCGACTATACATTTACGGCAGCTACCATTGCAGATCACATTGTCTATGCTGCTGATGAAAACAGCATTCTTTACACAATGCCCGAAAAGGACCTTTCCGACGTAACAAGAGTTGTTAATCTCAGCAACTTCTTTGGTGAGAATATCACCGTATGCGATATGGCATACAATGCTGCCGACGGAAACATTTATGCTGTTGTCAATGAAATGTATCTTGTTCCCATCAACAAGATCACAGGCAATCCTCTTGGGCGTATTCCTTTAACCTTCCCCACTACTACATTGGCTATTGACGGCGACGGCAATTTCTATTCAAATGTAGAAGGAACAGGAATAATTGTAACCTACACACTCGAAACCTTAACTACCGACGGCGCAGCGCCCGACGTGGTTTGCGAGGTTAAGCTTGATGAAAATACCGCTTATACTCCCGCTGAAAGCCTTATGTCTATGGAATACAATCCCAACACCGGATTGATAGGCTGGAACGGCGTTCAGAGTGTTGTGATTGATGAAGAGACTGTGCCTATGGCAAGCTACTTTGAGATCAATCCCGCAGACGGCAGCTACAAGCTTTATTTCAGCGGCGAAGAATTTATTAATGTTCAGCTCACGTCTCTTATCTACCCCGACAAATCTACCGAATCCAAGACTCCCGATTGGGCAGCTCCCACAGATGAGATTTTGGGAGGAATGATTGATGTTCTTGATCCCGAAATCACTATGATTAAGGGCAGCACAATGCAGCTCAGTATAGATGTATTCCCGTGGACAGCCAAGAACAAGGACGTAAGCTGGATTTCCACCGACGATAAGATTGCTTCTGTTGACGCAAACGGCGTTGTTACCGCAATAAGCAGCGGCACAGTAAATATTGCGGCAGTTTCCAAGGCAACTCTCCAGACCTTAGACACAGTTAAGGTAACTGTTGAAACCGTTGACGTTACCATTGAAGGCGGACTTCAGGACGCAAACGGAAATCCCTTGCTCTTTAAGTGGAATTTGAACAGCGAAGAGTCATGGAATAAGGTTGCAGATCTTAAACCGTCTCTTGAGTCCATAACTCTCAACAATAGGAACGGTCACCTTTACATTATGGACAGCTCCGAGTTCAATATGTATGAGGTTGATCCTAAGGACGGTACTGTTCTTAACACTTGCACAGGTCTTGGCGGGCCCTTGTATGATATTGCATACAGCGATATGTTCTCCACCGAGGAAGCGCCTATGATAGTAGGTATAAACGGCGGTCTCGTTTTGCTGAGCGACCCCATGAACTTAAACTTGAATTTAGCCGTAGACTTAAGCAGGTATCTGGAAGCGATTTCAGGTGCGGATACCTTTATCGGCATTGCCAATATGGGCAAAACCTACCTGAATCTGGAAGAATATCAGGGTGATGCAGAAGAATACTGGCTCCTTGACAACACCGGTACACTTTGGATTGTATATATTGGCTCAGCTCAAGGAACACCGTTAGTTATACCTTATTACTTCTATTCAGATGTTATAGCAGGCGAAGCCTTTGGCGGACTTAATCAGTACAGCTATGGTGCATCTATGGTTAAGGGCGACGACGGTATGGCTTATGTATCCGTATATAGCGTAGAGGATAACCGCAATAACATTTACAGGCTTGAAGCTGACGGTGAAGAGATAATCACCCAATTTATCGGCTGCACCGAAGATAACGTATGGCCTATGGTTATGTCTAAAGTAACCAAGAACGCAGCAGCTGCTGCCGAAACAGCCAATAATGAAATCGCAGCAAGCAGAAGAACACTTAAAGCTTCCGCAGGCTCAAAAGCTGAACTAATTGGTGCAGAAAAGAGCGGATTTGTTAAGATTGACGCAGCAGCATTCAATGCAGAACCTGTTGAAGCCTCCAAGCTTATGAAGCTTGAAAAGGCTGCACTTGCATATGCAGCAGAGTCTGATACCAGCGAAACAACAAAGCCCGCCGACGAAGCAGTTATCGACGGCAGCACAGTTACAATTCCCGTTGTTGCCAAGGACGACAAGGGCAACACTGTAGAATCCAACAACGGCTTGTACAGAGTAACCTATGATACTGAAAAGCTCGAATATAAGAGTGTTGAAAAGAACGCAGACTACATTTCCGTAAACGCTCAGGAAGGAAAGATAATCGTAGGTTACGTTAACCCTGTAGAAGCTCTTAAGGCAGGCGAAAAAGCAGTTGATCTCGTATTTACCGTTAAGGAAGGCGCAGAGCTTGACAGCAGCAGCGCTAAGGTCGCTTTTGTTGAGAATAATGCAACAAATGCCGACAAGGTTGACGAAAACGGCAACTTCACTCCCGAGGGCGAAGGATCAATTATTGAGGTTGAACCCATTCCCGATCCCGAAGCTCCCGTAACAACTGCTCCCGAGACCGAGCCTACTGTAACTGATGATACTACCGAAGCTCCTGTATCTGATGATACAACTGCTGCTGAGGCTACCGTATCTGATGTAACAACAACTGCTGCAGCAGGCGCTGACGGCGACGGCAACGATAAGCCCATACCTACCGGTATGATTATAGCAGTCGTTCCTGCAATTGCTTCCGCAGCAGCAGTAATAATCTCTAAAAAGAGAAAGTAATTTGATTTTCTTTTCAGAGAATGAATAAGCAATGAAAATCCGCCCCGAGGTTAGGCTTGGGGCGGATTTTTGTGTATGAGGGGCATATCAATGTCCTGTGGTGCAAGTCAGCAAGAGATAAAAACAATGACGGGATGAATTGTACCGTTATCAATTACTTGTCAGAAATTGAGCGGCATAAAACAAAGAATACGGTGGGGAAAAAAACTCCGCACTAAAATGGTGTACCCTTTAAGACTACTGTTATTTGACAAGCAAAATCCAAAAACGGGAAATCACGGATAATGACAATGTTCTCGCAGGTCAGGAGGCTGCCGAATACCTTATAAAATTAGGTCATACCAATATTGCATATCTCGGCAGCGACAGCAACCTGATGTTTTCTGCGGACAGAAAAACAGGCTATTGCGTAGCTATGGAGAACAACGGTCTGAAACCCGCTCCCGAAAACGTTGTCGAGCTTCCGTTTATTTCCGAGGAAAACGCTGCGGCTGTCCACGCTCTGCTTGAACACAAAAACAGACCGACCGCTATTCTTGTAAGCGACGATATTTTTGCGGTCGCTCTTGAAAGGGTGTGCATTGAAAAAGGAATATCCATTCCCTCGGACTTGTCTATCATCTCGTTCAACAATTCGCTTTTTGCCAGACTTACCTCGCCCCAGCTTACTTCCATCGATATAAACTCTGTTCAGTTGGGGATAGAAGCGGCTTCGCAGCTTATAAACCACATTGAAAACCCCAATTTGCTCGCAACGAAGATAATTGTGCCGCACAAATTGATTGAAAGATCAAGCTGTGCCGAAAATCATCAGATTACCTCTTGATTTTTTGATTAATGTTGTGATATAATATATGAAACGATACCATATCAAAAGGGTGAAAATTCATATGAATATATCGGAATTTGCGAAAATTGCGGGAGTTTCCAAGTCGGCGGTGAGCAGATACTTCAATAACGGCTATCTTGCAGAGGATAAGCGGCAGTTGATTGAAAAGGCTATTGAAAATACGGGCTACTCGCCAAGCGTTTCGGCTCAGAATATCCGCACTAAGGTGACAAAGTTAGTGGGCGTTATTATACCGAAGCTGTCCAGCGAAAGCTGTGCACGGGTCACCGAGGGCATAAGCCAGGTGCTGAGTGAGGAAGGGTATGAGCTGCTTCTTGTCAACACCGCAAACGACTACCGAAAAGAAGTGGAATATCTTGATTTGTTCCGTCAGAACCGTGTGGACGGCGTTATTTTGCTTGCCACGGTTTTCACACCGCTTCATCAAAGCGTACTGAATAAAATGCATATCCCTGTGGTTATCGTAGGGCAGTCGTACAAGGGATTTAACTGCGTATGCCATGATGACTTCGGTGCGGCATATGCGCTGACTAAACTTATGCTTGATAAAGGCGCGAAAGCTCCCGCCTATATCGGAGTAACGCTTGACGACAAAGCCGCAGGCGAGGAGCGCAGAAACGGTTTCGCAAAAGCACTTTCCGAAGCCGGCGTAACGCTTTCCGAAAAGCACAAGGCGGTTGCCGAGTTTAAGATACAATCGGGCTATGAGCAGGCAAAGTACATTCTTTCAAAAAAGCCGCACCCCGATTGTTTGTTCTGCGCAACTGACGGAATTGCTGCGGGTGCGCTGTTGTATTGCCGTGAGGCGGGTATTGACGTGCCAAACAAGCTTATGATATGCGGCGTGGGAGATTCACAAATAGGGCAGATAACGTCGGTGCCGCTTACCACCGCACATTTTCATTACAAAACCTCGGGCGTTGAGGCGGCACGCATGCTGCTTTCGGCGATAAGCCGCCACGATTTCGTACTCAGAATAATGAAGTTAGATTTTGAGATAGTACAGCGGGAATCCACATACCGATAATGTGAAACTATGTGAAACCGACAATTATTTCTTTGAAAGTTAAGATATTACGTCAATAGACAAAATCCTTCCTGTGATATATAATATAATCACAAAGTGAAACTGATTTCATAACAGTTTAGTTTGATTGGTTTAATTTGTTTAAGGAAAGAGGTTGATTCTATGGACTACTGACAATGCGCAACGGAAATATTGCGTGAGCTGGGCGGCAAGGAAAACCTTATCAGTGCTGCTCACTGTGCGACAAGGCTTCGCTTGGTCATAGCGGACAACGGCAAAGTAAACAAAGGCAATCTCGAAAATACGGACGGTGTAAAAGGCTTTTTTGAGGCAGCAGGACAGCTTCAGATTATTATCGGCACGGGAACTGTAAACAAGGTATATGATGAATTTATTGCGCTTGCGGGCATTGAAGCTGCGTCAAAGGACGACGTAAAGGCTGCTGCGGCTTCAAAGGCTCCGTGGTACAAGCAAGCGATAAAGACGCTTGGCGACATCTTTGTTCCGATTATTCCCGCAATCGTTGCAACAGGCTTACTGAACGGTCTGTTGGGAGGCTTGTCCAAGGCGTTCCCTGATCTTGCAGGTTCGCAGATTTACACATTGCTCAACATCTTTTCAAACTCCGCGCTGACGTTCCTGCCTATTCTTATCGCCATAAGTGCGGCAAAAATATTCGGCGGAAATCAGTTCCTCGGTGCGATCATAGGTATGCCTATCGTGACAGCAGCGAATGTATCTCAAGGTGCGGCAGCATTGGCTGTGGCTCTCAAGACCAAGAACAAAAAGACCAAGGCAATGGCGCTCCCCGCTTCACTTTCGGCGTTTCTCGGAATTACCGAACCCGCTATCTTCGGCGTTAATGTGCGGTTTATGCGTCCATTTATTGCGGGTATGATAGGCGGTGCGTGTGGTGCGGCTGTGGCTTCCCTTACAGGAGTTTATGCGACTGCAAACGGCGTTACGGGAGTTTTCGGCTTCCTAATCACTACCGATAGCTTTGTGGGATATTTGCTGACATTCCTTGTATCGGCAGTCGTAGCGTTTGTGGTATCATGGTTTATGGGAATAAAAGAGGACGTTCCCGCAGAAAACAAAACGGAAAAGCCTCAGGAAATCACCGTTCCCGAAAAGGAGTATAATGACGATACCGTCTATTCTCCCCTTGAGGGCAAGGTGGTTGCGCTTACGGACGTTCCCGATGCAACGTTTGCCGAGGGTGTGCTCGGGCTTGGTGCGGCAATCGAACCCGCTGTGGGAGAGGTGATTGCTCCCGCAGACGGCGAGGTAAGCTCAATCTTCGATACTCATCACGCAGTCGGACTTACTCTCGACAACGGAATGGAGCTGATAATCCATGTCGGCATAAATACGGTATCGCTGAACGGCGAAGGCTTTACCGCTCACGTCAGTGAGGGCGACAGAGTGAAGCGTGGTCAGCCGCTTATAAGCTTTGACAAGGACTTTATCGCATCTAAGGGCTACCCCACAATAACTCCCGTCATCATATCCAACGCCGACGATTACATGGAGATAAAGACCACGGCAAACGCCCAAGTAAAGCGCCTTGACGAACTTCTTACAGTTGAAAAGGGGTGAGCGTATGAATAAAATCAACGGAAAATGGCGGCAGAAACTCCACCTTGAACCGCCCCGAGGGTGGCTTAACGACCCGAACGGACTGTGTTGGTTCAACGGTAACTATCATGTGTTTTTTCAATACGCACCCGATGATGTAAACGGCGGCGTCAAAAAAAGCTGGGGACACTATCAAAGCCCCGACCTTATAGATTGGGAGTTTACGGGAACTGTTATCGCTCCCGATATTCCCGAGGACAGAAACGGCGCATATTCGGGCAGTGCGATAATAGCAAACGGCGTAATGGAGCTTTTCTACACGGGCAACGTCAAGGAGGACGGCGACTACGACTACATTACAAGCGGACGTGGTGCGAACGTTATCCGTGTATCGTCAAAGGACGGGCGGAGCTTTTCCGAAAAGCAAGTTCTTCTGCGAAATTCCGACTATCCCGAATACTGTTCCTGCCATGTCAGAGACCCAAAGCTGTGGGAGGAAAACGGCAAATACCGTATGATACTCGGTGCGAGAACTCTTGCCAATGAGGGCTGCGTGCTGATTTATGAATCAGAGGATTTGAACCAATGGCGGTTTTTGAAAAAATTATCCGTTCCCGATTTCGGATATATGTGGGAGTGTCCCGATATGTTCGATATCGGCGGTAAAAGGCTGCTGAGCGTTTCACCGCAGGGATTGGAGCATGACGAGACCGCTAATCAGAACCTGTTTAGCTCGGGTTATTTCCCAACGAACGGAGAAAACCTCGGTGATTTTGAGGAGTGGGACTACGGCTTTGATTTTTACGCCCCTCAGACGTTCTGTGCTCCCGACGGGCGCAGAATTCTGATAGGCTGGCTGGGAATGGGCGACGGTTCTTACACCAATCCTACCGCACAGCTCGGTTGGCAGCATTGTTTGACCTTGCCGAGAGAAATTATCGTTTCAAAGGACGGTGCGGTTCTGCAAAAGCCAATTCGTGAGCTTGAGCTGCTGCGAAGTAGAGAGCTTACCGTTTCGGACGGCGAATGTAGGACAGTTCCTTTGCCCTGTGAGCTTTACGGAAAAGCAAACAGCAGCTTTGAAATAACGCTTGAAAACGCATTTACTCTTACCTATGACGGAAAAATATTCCGCCTTGAATTTACAAGCAACAGTTTGGGCTGCGGAAGAACCGTCCGTAACTGCGTAATCGAAAAATGCGAAGATGTGCGGATAATAGCGGACACGTCCTCCCTTGAAATTTATCTTGACGGCGGCAGGAAAGTGTTAAGTACAAGATTTTATCCCGAAAACGAAGCGGTTAATTTACGTACACAAGGAATATCCTTAAAGGGTTGGAGCTTAAACGGTATGGAGGTGAATATTCTTGGCGAATAAAAGGCTGATTGCGATAGGCGAAGCGCTGATTGACTTTATTCCCGACAAAAGCGGCTGTGAGTTTTACGAGGTCACGGGATTTTCGCCGAAGCTGGGCGGCGCTCCCGCCAATGTCTGCGGAGCGTTTGCAAGGTTAGGAGGGGAGGCACGGCTGATTACTCAGCTTGGCAATGACCCCTTTGGCGACAAGATAATGCGTGAGCTTGCCGAATGCGATATAGACACCTCATGTATCTCACGAACCCACAAGGCGAATACGGCGCTTGCTTTCGTAAGTCTTGCCAAGGACGGAAACCGCACGTTTTCATTTTACCGAAAGCCCTCTGCGGATATGCTGCTGTCATCGGAGCAGATAAAGGAGGCATGGTTTGAGGACATGTTTGCGCTTCACTTTTGCAGCGTTTCTCTGGGGGATTTCCCGATGAAGCAGGCGCATTACTCGGCAATAGAAGTGGCACAGAAAAACGGCGGAATGATAAGCTTTGACCCAAATCTGCGCTTTCAGCTCTGGGACGATTCCGAAAATCTGAAAAAACGGTGCTTGAGTTCATTCCTCTCAGTGATATTCTAAAAATCTCCGACGAGGAGCTGGAATTTATCACGGGCGAGAGCAACTTCAAAAAAGGAATATCCAAATTGTTTGTCGGCAATGTCAAAATGGTGATATACACTTGCGGCGGCAACGGCGCATATGCGTTCACCGAAAACAATGTGTCGTTTAGCGAGGCGCATAAGGTGAATATCAAGGACACCACAGGTGCGGGCGACGGCTTTATAGGCTCATTTTTGTGGAAACTGCGTGAGCAAGGAATTACACCGCAAACGCTCGAAAATATAGACGAATGCGAACAGCGTGCGTGTCTTGATTTCGCAAACGCATTCTGTGCGGAAAGCGTTCAGAAATTCGGCGCTATTCCGTCATATCCCACTTTGGAAACAATAAGGCAGCAATACGGCTCCTTATAATTTATATTCAGAAAGGAAAATTTACTATGAAAACATTTGCTTACACTATCAAGGACGAAGTAGGAATCCATGCAAGACCTGCAGGTCTTCTTGCGAAGAAAGCCAAGGAATTTGAGAGTACCATAACTCTCGAAAAGGGCGGCAAGACCGCCGCAGCCACAAAGCTCATGGCGATTATGGGTATGGGCGTAAAGTGCGGCGACACCGTGAACGTTACCGTTGAGGGCGCAGACGAGGAAAAAGCCGCGGCTGAAATGGAGGCATTCTTCAACGCGAATTTATAATTTATTTACGGCGAACTCTGAATTAAACGAGGTGAGAGTATGAAGAAGTTTCAAGGCAAGGGTGTATACGGCGCGGTTGCTTTGGGAAAAATTTCAATTTTCAAAAAAGCAGACGCAGCGGTAAAGCGCATTCACATAACGGACATCGACAACGAGAAAACTCGTTTTGAACAGGCAAAAACGCTTGCGGTCGAGCAACTCCAAGAAATATACGACAAGGCGCTAAAGGAAGTCGGCGAGGCAAACGCGGCGATTTTCGAGATACATCATATGATGCTTGACGATGAGGATTACAACGACTCTATCAACAATATTATCGACAGCCAAAGCGTTAATGCGGAGTATGCCGTTGCGATTACCGCAGATAATTTTGCAGATATGTTTTCCGCAATGGACGACGCATATATGAACGCGCGTGCCGCCGACGTCCGCGACATCTCCAACCGTCTGATAAATATTCTCTCGGATAATGTTTCGACAGAAAATAAATCCGACGAAAAGGTGATTATTTGTGCGAAAGACCTCGTACCGAGTGAAACGGTGGCGCTTGACAAGGACAAGGTTCTTGCGTTCGTAACAGCGCACGGCTCATCTAATTCACACACGGCCATACTTGCCCGCAATATGAATATTCCTGCGATAATCGGCGCCGGCGACGAGTTCTTAAACGAAATCGAGGACGGCGGCGAAGCAATTGTCGACGGCTATACGGGAGAAATTTTTGTTGAACCCGATGATGAAACACGTGCAAAGCTCCTTGAAAAGCAGCGCAGGGACGAGGAGAAAAAACGACTGCTGCAAGAGTTAAAGGGTAAGGAAAACATTACTCTTGACGGACGCAAAATCCACGTTTATGCGAATATCGGAAGCGTCGGCGACATCGGAAAAGTCCTTGCCAACGATGCGGGCGGTATAGGATTATTCCGCAGCGAGTTCCTCTATCTGGAAAATTCAGATTATCCCACCGAGGAGCAGCAGTTCAACGCATACAAGAAAGTGCTTGAAAGTATGGCGGGCAAGAAAGTCATTATCCGTACTCTTGATATCGGTGCGGATAAAAAGTGCGACTATTTTAACCTCAAACCCGAGGAAAATCCTGCATTGGGTTATCGTGCGATACGTATTTGCCTTACACGTCCCGAGGTTTTCAAAACGCAGCTTCGTGCATTATACAGAGCCTCCGTGTTCGGAAATCTCGGAATAATGTTCCCGATGATAACAA
>CAYMFX010000036.1:0-19231 GCA_964389845.1 uncultured Ruminiclostridium sp. | reverse complement strand
TATCTCGGCGCTTGTGTCGGAGGGGTTCAGAAAGGAGTCGTTTTCGTCGCATCTGCCGCCGCCGAAAGCAAATATCTTATTCACTTCTATATCGAATACCTGACCTCTCATAAGCTGCCGAAGGTTCCCGCTTATATGCCGCGTCAGTCCTCCGTGCCATTCCTCGGTATCGTACTTGCACAGCTCCTCAAAATTTTCGTGAACACCTTCTACGAAAAGAATATTGTATTTCTTCTTTCCCAAAGCCTTAAGCTGACGCTTTTCCGAAGGCGAGCCGTCCCAGACAAAGCCGAAGTCTCCGCAGATAATGAGGGTATCGTTCTTTTTGATTTGCTTAGCGCCTTTACTGCTGAATCGTGAAATGTCTCTGTGAGTATCGCCGGTAATATAGATCATAGTGGTTTCTCCATAGTTATTTTTTAATTGCCTGCTCCAAATCGGCAATTATGTCCTCTTTGTCCTCAAGACCGATAGAAAGCCTTACGGTATTTTCCGTAATGCCGGCTTCCTTGAGCTGCTCCGAGGAAAGCTGTGAGTGGGTGGTGGTTGCGGGGTGGATTACCATTGAGCGAACGTCGCCCACGTTGGCTACTATCTTTAAAAGCTTAAGGCTGTCCATAAACCTTGCGCCTGCCTCTCTTCCGCCCTTAAGCTCGAAGGTGAATACGCCGCCTGCTCCCTTAGGTATGTATTTTTGGGCAAGGGTGTGGTACTTGTCGTTTTTGAGCATGGGGTAATTGACCTTTTCTACCTGCGGACACTGCTCCAAAAATTCAGCGCAGGCCAATGCGTTTTCACAGTGCCTCTGCATACGCAGTGGAAGGGTTTCTATTCCGATAATGGAAAGATAAGCGTTAAATGGGGAGAGACAAGCTCCGAAGTCTCTCGTTATCAATGCCCTTAATCTTAAAATAAAAGCTGATTCTCCCAAATCGGCGAAAACTACGCCGTGATAGGAGGGATCGGGAGCGTTGTAGAGAGGGAAACGGGGGTTGTCCTTAAATTTGAAGCGTCCGCTGTCCACAACTACGCCTGCCATTACCGAGCCGTGTCCCGCTAAAAACTTTGTGGCGCTGTGTATTACAAGGTCGGCTCCAAACTCTATGGGGCGGCAGAGATAGGGGGTTGTAAAGGTGCTGTCCGCCATAAAGGGAATTCCGTGCTTATGGGCAATAGCGGCGATTTTTTCAAGGTCGGCAACGTTTACGTTAGGGTTTCCCACTATTTCGGTGAAGAGCAGCTTTGTCCTGTCAGTTATGGCGTTTTCCCAAGCTTCAAAATCGTCGGGGTCGACAAACTTTACTGTTATCCCCAAGCGCTTTAAGGAAATGCCTAACATATTTATTGCGCCGCCGTAAATGTTTATGGAGGAAACCATTTCGTCCCCCTCGCTGCAAAGATTTACCACGGCGTTAAATATTGCGGCGTGTCCCGATGAAAACGAAAGCGCACCTACGCCGCCGTCTAATTCCGCCACCTTTTTCTCAAAAATTTCACAGGTGGGGTTTTGCAGGCGGGAATAGATGTTGCCCGGCTCGGAAAGCTCGAAAAGCCTTTTTGCGTGTTCGGTGCTGTCGAAGGTGTAGGCGTTGGTCTGGTAAAGGGGAGGCACCACCGAATGGGTGGCAGGGTCGCCGTCAAAGCCTGCGTGAATTACCTTGGTGTCAAATCCGTAATTGTTCTCCATGTTAAATTTTGTCCTTTCTAAGCTGTGTTTTTTACATGTTCCTTGTGTATTTATAACAATTTTGTGAAATTTGGAAAAAAGCCCTTTAAATGTCTCCGATTTTTTGTTATAATGTAAAAGGTAACTTCATTATAACTCAAAAAAGGGGTTTTGTCCATATGCTGATACTAAAAAAATTTAAAAGCATACTTTCTTATGCTTTAATATTCGCTCTTGTTTTACAATTTTCGACATTTCAAAGGGCGGAGGCGGCTTTTCTTCCCGATGTGGAGAAGGTTTACAGCGAAGGCGCTTACATGGTGAATCTTGAAACGGGGGTGGTGGTTTATTCAAAGAATGAGAACCAGCGCTTTTATCCCGCTTCAACCACCAAGATAATGACGGCTATCGTAGTGCTTGAAAATTGTCCAAACCTTGAAGCCGAGGTCAGAATAGGCTCCGACGCATTCAACGAGTTTTGGACGGGAGACAAGAACAAGGAGGGCGCTTCCAATGCGGCGCTTGAAGCGGGACAGACGGGAATAACCTATCTTGACTGCCTGTATGCGCTGATGATTGCCTCCGCCTGTGAAGCGGCAAATATAATGGCGCTTAACCTGTGCGGAAACATCGAGGACTTTACGGCGTTGATGAACAAGAAGGCGAAGGAGATAGGCTGTAAGGACACCCACTTCTCCAATGCCCACGGACTTTGGGAGGCGGAAAACTACTCCACCCCCTATGATATGTACCTTATTGCAAGATACGGCTATGACAGAGTGCCTAAGTTTATGGAGATATGCGATACCGCTTCTTATATGTTCCCCGCCAATGACCATAATCCCGACGGATATATCAAGTATAACATCAACCCTCTTATTTCCCAAAGCTCCGATTTTTATCTCGACTATGTTCACGGAATAAAAACGGGAAGCATCGACTATTATTACGACAAGGACGGGGTTCAGCACGACGGCGGGAGATGCTTGGTAAGCTCGGCGCAGAAAAACGGCTTTACTTATATTTTAGTCACCATGCAGGCGCCTTATTTCAGTCCCGAGGGCGAAAGAATAAATTACGCCGCTATGGATCATCATGATTTGTACGAATGGGCTTACAAAAACTTTGTTTACTACACGGCGGTGGAGGAAAACGAAATCTGCACCGAAATCGATATAGAGCAGGGCGAGGAGGACAGGCTTCAGCTTATAGCCAAAAATAAATTCACCACCATTGTTCCCAAGGATCTTGCAGACGGAGACAACAGCCCTATTCAGAGGAAAGCCTCTTTAAGCTATGACAGCGTGGTTGCTCCCGTTGCCAAAAACGAGGTGTTAGGAAAGCTTGACATTATATATCAGGGCGAACAGGTGGCAATGATAGAGCTTGTCGCCGCTAAGTCCATCGCAAGGTCTCAAGTGGCGTTCCTTGCGGACAGAGCCAAGTCGCTGACCGATACATCATGGTTCATTCCGCTTCTGATACTTTTGGGAGTGTGCATAGTCGTTCTCATGGTGCTGCTGTCTATCAGGCGCAGAAGGCTTATACAGGAGGCAATGCGCAGAGAGAGACGGCGCAGAAGAAACAGCTACAAATGATGAACGTTAGCTTGATTTGTTTGGGAAGGCTAAAAGAGGATTATTTAAGACAGGCTTGCGGGGAATACGAAAAGAGATTAGGAGGACTTTGCCGCTTCAATACCGAAGTATTGGAACCGGAAAGGCTTTCGGAGCAGCCCTCGGAGGCTCAGATACAAAACGCCTTGGATAAAGAAGGGGACAGGATGCTGAAAAGGATACCCAAAGGCGCTTTTGTTACGGCAATGTGCATTGAGGGGAAGGAGCTTAACAGTCCTCAGCTTGCCTTGGAGTTAGGTAAAATTTCTCTTTCGGGACACGGCTCGGCAGTATTTCTAATCGGCAGCTCCTACGGACTTTCCGACAGAGTGAAAAATGCGGCTCAGCTTAAGCTTTCAATGTCTAAAATGACCTTTCCTCATCAGCTTGCGAGAGTAATGCTTATGGAACAGCTTTACAGGGCGTTCTGCATTATTGAAAACAAGAAATATCACAAGTGACAGTATTAAGGCATTAATTGCAATAATTGACAGTACGGAAATTTGACAGATGATTAACAATTCAAAGCTTTATCCTTTGGTCTGCCTTATAATAGGTTTAGTTATTATGGCGGCGGGAATATATACCCTTACCGCAGGGGAGTTGGTGATGGAAATCGCCTGCTTTATCGGCGGCGGCGTTGTGGTGCTGCACGGTATTGTTTCGGGCGCAGCGGTAATCGCAAGAAAAAAGTATATTGCTAAGGATTCGGTAAAGAGCCTTGCAGTCAATGCGCTGTTAAATATATGTATCGGGGGCATGATAATACTGCTGCCCCAAATAAGTCTGACTCCTATTTACATTGTCTTTACGCTTTATATATTGATAAACGCCGTTATAAAGTTAGTGGATTATTTTATCGACAAAAAGGACAATGTGGCGGGAAGACTTAAGGAGCTTGTATTCTTCGTTTTTTTCAGCGTATTTGGCATACTTATGGTGTTTGTCCCGGAAATGGGGAAAAACAGCTTCCTTTTGGTAGCGGGAATATACTGTATTATTTACGGCGCATTTCTGATTTGGGATTTCGTATTTCAATGCTTTCCCTCAAGCTTTCGCATGAAATTTAACAGAAAGCTCAGTCTGCCGATGCCGGTGCTTATTTCCACCATGAGACCCTTTGCAAAATTCAAGTCGAGAAAAAGGCAGAGCATGCTTGACCCGGAAAACACGAAAACGGAATTAAAGCCATTTTTTCCCGAGGGAAAGGAAACGGACGTTCCTCCCGATATGGAGGTAATGATACACGTCAGCGAGCACGGAATGGGGATAACGGGGCACTGCGACATCTGCTTCGAGGGAAAGGTTTATTCTTACGGTTCTTACGACCTGTCCTCGACGGCATTGTTCGGAGGTATAGGAGACGGTATTTTCGTTGTGGGCAAGCGAGAGCCGTATATCAGGTTTTACGTTACCGCAACTCCCCGCGAAATATACGGCTACGGCTTCCGATTAGACGAGGAACAGAAGCAAGCGGTGAGGGACGAGATAAAAAAGCTTATGGATATGGCGTATCTGTGGGAAACGCCATTACAGCAGGTTCATAAAAACGATCCTTCGGCAAAGGGAGAAGCGGTCTACGATTGGGGCAGCAAAATGTGGAACTGCACCGGCTCGGATTTCTATAAATTCAAGAGCGGAAAGATGAAAACCTACTTTGTAGTGACCTCAAATTGTGTCATGATGGCGGACAATATAGTGAGAAAGGCGTGTAAGGATATTACCCCCCAAAGAAACGTTTTAACGCCGGGGGCTTATTACGATTATTTGGAGCATTTGCTGGCAATGGTGGGTTCGCCCGTCTTTTGCCGCACGATATACAACAAGGAAAGCACAGCGGGCTGGAGCTATAAGCCGAGGATTGAATATTCAAGTCCCGAGCTTGAAATGATGACCGAGACCGAAGCCAACAGACGGGCGGCGGAAAAACAAGGAAAAAAACGGGATAAACAGAAAAAGAAAGGAAAGACACAATGAGTAAAACGCCAATATTCATGGATAAATTTGAAGGGTCAATAATCGGCAGCGCTTTAGGCGACGCTTTCGGTTATCCCCTGATGAAGCTCAGCTTTGAAGAAATTTGCAGCACCTTTGAAAAACAGGGAGCAAGAGAATTAGCAGTAAGCCGCAAAACGGGAACGGCGCTGTTTACCGAGGCTACGCAAATGGCTCTGTTCACGGCGGACGGAATACTGTGGGCAAATAACGAGCATGTAGCGTACGAAAACGCTTCTGTGGCAAGATATGTTTTTTATTCCTATCAGCTTTGGCTCTATATGCAAACCAAAACCATAGCGGACAGGGAATATGAATGGCTTTTTGACAAAACTAAAAATCCCAATTTGTCCTCGCTGCTGAAATCAAAGGGGTTAGGCAAGGAGAGAAGGCTTAACGACGCCAATATTGACGCTTTGCTCGACGTAAAGGGCGGCGCTTTCGGAACACTGTCCAAAAGGGTAAACGATAACAAGGACAACGGAGCGGTAAAGCGTATTGCACCCGTAGGACTGTTTTACGGACAGAATCCCGATATGGCGTTCAGAATGGCTTGCGACATCGGGGCGATAACTCACTCTCACCCGGACGGCTACCTGCCCTGCGGCGTGTATGCGGCAATTGTTGCGGGCGCCTTGACGGATATGCCCATAGACGACGCTGTAAACGAGGCAATGGCATTGCTTGCTTCATATCCCGACAATCAGAACACCTATTCGGCGCTTCAAAAGGCGGTTGACCTTGCCAATGACGAGGACGTAAACCCATGCGAGGGAATAGACGAGTTAGGCGACGGCTGTTCCGCCGTATCCGCTCTTGCCATAGCGGTATTCAGCTCCATTCTTCACCAGACAAGCTTTAAAAATGCGGTAGCCCTTTCCGCAAACCACGACGGCGACAGCGCTGCCTGCGGCGCAATTACGGGAGGAATTTTAGGCGCATGGTACGGACTCCGCAAGCTTCCAAAGGATTGGGGCAAGAAGGTACAGTACAGGAATTTGTTGGAGACGGTAGCGGACGTTCTTTACGAATCCTCCGCTTATGCTGAAAGCGATGATGACGAGGAGGATTAATTAAATAGATTAGGGCAAATAGAAAATATAAACACTTGACCTCCTCGGAAACTTCCGAGGAGGTCAAGTATTAAATGAAATTTCCTTGACTTTTATTTTAAAATAGTGTAAAATTAACATATGCTACTATGCCCAAATTCAATATGAGGTATCAGAATATGAACGACAAAAAAAATACTCTTCTGATTGTTGATGACAGTGCGGAAAATGTAGAATTGATTGTAAATATATTTGAAAAAAGCTATAATATATTAGTTGCCGACAGCGGAGCGGAAGCGCTTAAGCTTATGACCTCCGAAGGCGTCAATATAGATGTGGTGCTGTTGGATCTTATTATGGACAATATGGGCGGCTATAAGGTTCTTGAAACTATGGCCGGGGACGATAAGCTTAAGTTTCTGCCCGTAGTAGTCATTACTGCCAACGACGACGATGAATTGGAACAGAGGGCTTTGGAGTTAGGCGCTATTGATTTCATTTCTAAGCCCTTCAACGTTAAGACGATGAAAATAAGAATCGAAAACGTGCTTCGTCAGTTAGAGCTTCAGGCTGTCAGAGCCGAAAATGAGCAGCTTAAAAAGGAAGCGGAATCCGAAATGCACCTTTCGGCGCTTATGGATAATCTTCCGGGAGGAGTTGCTATAATCAAAACCGATGGGAAAAGGGCAGCCTGTACATATTACAACAATGCAGTGCCGAAGCTTTTTCATATGAAGAGCAAGGAGTTTCTCGGCATATTTGACGCTCCGAAACCTCCCGAATGGCTCAAAAGCTTTATAAGCAAGGCAAAAAAGGGCGGCAAGCTCAGTTATTCCTTCTCTGTCGGCACCGACAAGGAGCGGAAATTTGACAATTCCGACGATGATGAACCTAAACAGTGGATAAGCGTAAGCGCTTCGGGCATAGGAAGGACTAACGGCTGGTTTATTATGTACTGCGTTTTTCTCGATATTAATGCGGAAAAACAGCAGGAATACTTAGCCCGCAGCGTGAGCAGCAGACTTCGCGATAACGAGCTTCGCATAGAAAATATGATGAACAATGTGCCGGGAGGACTTGCTCTTTGCGAGGAGGACGAAAACGGCTCTCTTAGGGTAATGTACTGCAGCAAGGGAATGGCGGACATTATGAGCTGCAAGGATTACGACAGATACCTTTTCGAGCTTATGGAAGAGCCTACCTCAATGACGGTAAACCCCGATGAAGTAAGCGAGTTCAAGAGGAACCTCAACGTTGCCGCAGTTACCGGGAATCAGGTGGAGCAGGTATTCACCTGTAAGGATTTTAACGGCAATACCATATGGCTTTCGATGAGGGGTCAGCTTATGAGAGACGAAAAGGGCAAGATGACTCTTTACTGCTTCGTCAACGATATAACTAAGGAAAAGACCTACGAACAGGAGCTTACGGCAAACGCCTTATACGATTCTCTTACTGGACTTTATAACAGAAGCGCATTTATGCGCAATGCGAAAAGAATGCTTGAAGCAAATCCCGATGCGGTTTATGAAGTAATACGGATAAACATAGGCGGGTTTAAGCTTATTAACGATATTATGGGGAGAGACACCGGAGATAAGGTGCTTTCCGTTATGGCGGACATTATCCGCGATATAATTCCGGAGAACGGAATTTACGCAAGATTCTTTGCGGACGATTTCTCAATTATGATTCCCAACGGCGAGATAGAGCCGGAAATTATTTTGGGTACAATAAAGCGGGAGATTGAGCAAAAGAAGCTTATGCCCCACGAAATTCAGTGCTATGCGGGCATTTATGTGATTAGCGACAGGGACACCTCTATCGAAAGCGCTTGTGACAGAGCAAATATGGCTTGCCGTTCCATTACCGGAAGCTTTAAGCAGTATGTCGCATATTACGACGACCGTATGCGCAAGGAGATGCTCGATGAGCAGGAGATTTGCGACGAGGCTCACAGGGCGATTGAAAACAACGAATTTTGCATTTATTATCAGTCGGTTTACGGCATAAGAGCCAAGAAATTTGTCAGCGCCGAGGCGCTGGTTCGCTGGAAGCACCCCACAAAGGGATTAATCTCGCCGGGAAGATTTATTCCTATTTTTGAAAAGAACGGTTTTATTGCAGAGCTTGACATATACGTTTTGGAGCAGGTCTGCAAGTACCAGAAGAAAAGGCGGGATCAGGGGCTTGACCCCTTCCCGATTTCGGTGAATATTTCGAGAATGAGCCTGTACAATCCTAAGCTGTTCGACATTATCGACAATATGACAAAAAAGTACGGAATCGACCCCGCTTGTTTCAGAATAGAGATAACCGAAAGCGCCTACAACGATAATCCCGCTCAGCTTCTTGATACGGTAAAAAAGCTTCGTGAAAAGCATTATCCCGTACTTATGGACGATTTCGGAAGCGGCTATTCCTCTCTTAACACTCTTAAAGATATTCCCGTGGACGTGCTTAAGCTTGATATGAAGTTTATGCAGGATTTTGAAAAGAACAACAGAGTGGGAACGATAGTTACTTCTGTTGCGAGAATGTCAAAGTGGCTCAATGTGCCCATGCTGGCGGAGGGCGTTGAGACTAAGGAGCAGTACGACTTCTTGGAAAGCATAGGCTGTTCCTATATTCAGGGCTTTCTTTTCGCTAAACCCTCATGTGAAGAGGATTTCACCAATATCATTTCCTCATCCAACGTCATCACGCCGGATTATTCCATTGAGAATTACGGAATAGACGACAGCATAAGCGAGCTTTTAGGAAACAGCAGCCTTGTGTCAAAGCTTATAGGAAGCGTGTTCGGCGGATTGGGCATTTACGAAATGGTGGGAGGAAGGTTAGAGGTAATCCGCGTAAACGAGGGTTATATGCAGATAATGGGCTACACCCCCGAGGATTTTATGGGCGAGCATTTTAATATCTGGGAAAAGATGCCTGCCGACGATGTGGATAAGTCCCGAAACGCCTGCCTTGAAGCAATGAGAACGGGCAAGGCGGTAAAGGCTACCGTCAGGCGCTATAACCGTGCGGGAGATATTATTTATCTTGAAGGCATACACAGGAGATTGGGCGGAAGCGACGAAGCGCCTATTTTTTGCATTGCCTTTAACGATATTACCAATCAGCTGAGGAACGACAGAATACTGAAGCAGTCCAAGGGACAGATAAGCGAAATATTAGACGCTACAGGCGCTATTGTTATCGATGTTGATGCGGTAAGCGGCAATGTTTTCTGTTCGGGAGATACTAAGGACTTCGGCTTTACCATTGACGAGCTTACCAATATGATTACTTCGGAAAGCGGCTTGTCCGATTTGATACACCCTGAACACCGCAGTGAAATGCTAAAATATCATAAGCTGAAAAACTCAAAAAGAGTATCAAAGGAATTTTTGATAAAGGACGCTCACAACGGCTACCGCTGGGTAAGATTCACAAAAAAATGCAGCTGCGACGGCAACGGCAGGCTGCTCAGAATAATGGGCATAATCAACGATATTGACGCAGAAAAAAGAGCCGAGGAGGCCTTTGAAGAAGCCAAGCTGCAAATGGACTATGCCCTTGACAACGTTAATGCGGGCATTGTCGTTTTAGAGTTGGACTCCAAAAATATAAAATCCCGAATTAAGATAAGCAACAAGGGGTTCTGGAACATTATCGGCAAGGAAGCCGACCCCGACTTTGAATTTATAGATCTGATAAAAAGCGGCGTTTCAAAAAAACAGCTTAGCGCTATCGGCAGCAAGACCGACAGAGGCGAGGATAACCACTTTGTTTTCCGCATAACTCAGAATAACGGAAACACCGCTTGGTTAGAGCTTACCTGTACGCCTATGAGCCGCAGCTCCGGCGATGTATCCGAGCATATGATAATACTGACGGATATAACCGAAAGATATGTAAACGCCAATAAGTTAGAGGCAATCGTAAACAACTTTAGCGGCGGCCTTGCCCTTCTTTCAAGGAAAAAGGGCATAACCACGCTTTCCTACGCTAACGAGAAATTCGCTCAGATACTCAATATGGGCGAAACAAGCGCCGAGGAAATGGAAAAGATATTCAACAACATAATAAGCTACCGCTACGGCAGCTTTGATATGGAGCTGAGAACAAAGAACGGAAGAAGAATAGTAAAGTCTCACGCCGTTCAGTTCGATAACGGCATCAGAGGCGAGGAGAGCTACGTTGTAAGCGCAGAGGACGTTACGGTTAAGCGTCAGGAGGCTATAAACCGTATCGCAGAGCGCAGCGCTTACGCTTCCACCGGTATTTACAACGAGGTTTACAAGATTGATTACCGCGACAAGACCTCTGTAATGGTAGCCAACAGACAGGGAAAAGAGGCTGTAAAAAAATCAAAGCCTCATACCCTCGAGGAGGTGTTCTCCGGTTGGGTGGAAAATAAGGTTCACCCCGACGACCATGTAAAGATGACCGAGCTTATAACCGCTCCCATGGTCAATGCGGACTTTACCGATTCTTATACACAAATCAGGGTTCTCGATCCTTATCATCCGGGAGAACAGAAGTATCTGCATCTCGGTATGGCAATGGTAAAGGCGGGAACGGACAGCTGTATGCTGTTTGTAAAGGACTTGGACAGAGCGGACGATTCTCACACCTCAGCCGAAATCGCAGAAACCAGCCGACTTTACAAAATGGTTGCGGAACAAACCAATACTACCGTTATTGAATTTGACCATATTATCAATAAAGTGACGGCTTCTCCTTCAATAAAACAGTTTTCGGGCGGATTTACGGAGGATCAGCTTAAAAACAGTCAAGTCCACTCGTTAGGTCCCATAGTTCACCCCGACGACCTTAAACAATATCAGGAATTTATGCAAAGGCTCTCCCATGCCAGCGAGCCGAAAAAAATAATACTCAGACTTAAAATGGCGGATGACAGCTACAAGTGGTGCCGCATGACGGTTTCCCTTAACAAGGGGGCGGACGGCAAGGTAATTAAGTCTCTCTGTACAATAAATATCGTTCATGCGGAAATAGAAGCCCAGCACAAGGCAAAAGAAGTAGACGACCTTATGAAGAGAACCATAAGAAATATCCCTGTGGGAATCGGTATTTACAAGCTTACAGGAAGCTATCCCGTACCTCTTTATGTCAGCGACAACACCAAGTCTATCTTTGGCTACGGCAAGAGCGGAAATGCGGAAATCGATCCTTCCATTGCAGGAAAATTTATGCAGAACAACAAGCTTTTGCCCGATACCGAGGAGGATTATATCCAGGAGTGCCGCAGACCGGACGGCAGCACCTTCTGGATAAATTCAAGGTATGTTGTCCGGAAGGAAAACGGAGAGATTATTATCTACTCGGTGCTGGACGATGTGACCGAAAAGGTAAAGGCTCAGCACGCCGAATCGGTCAAGGATCAGATGTATCAGATGCTCCTTAACGAGGTTGGAACGATAATTTTCTATTATGATACGGAAAAAGACGAGCTGACTTATCACCGTCCCACTAAAACGGGAGAAAACGATCACACGGTTATCGACGGACTGATAACAAACATTGACAAGCTTACTCTTTTCGGCAAAGAGGACAGAAGCAATTTTATCGAGGTCCTTATAGAAATGAGCGGAAGCCAAGAGGAAAAAACCGATGAGCTTATCGTGTGCCTTGACACAGGCAAGGGAACCCGCCATTTCAGATGCTTTTTCAAGAGCATTTGCGGCGAGAGAAACAGGGTAAGCAGAATAATCGGTAAAATCGACGATATTAACGACGAGGTAACAAAGCTTGAAGCAATAAAGGCAAAGGCTATGTACGATTCCCTTTGCGTAAACATTTACAACAAGGCTACCACCGAGGAGCTTATACGCACTAAGCTGAGAGGCGCACACAGCGGAGCGCTGATAATGATTGACGTCGATGATTTCAAAAGTATTAACGACAGCCTTGGTCATATGTTCGGAGATGAGTTCTTAAAAACCTTCGGCACCGTTGTTAAAGGCGAATTCAGAGACAGCGACGTTGTGGGACGTTACGGCGGCGATGAATTTTGCGTGTTCATAAGCGGAGTTACGGGGGCTGTTGCGAAAAAGAAGTGCGAGGCTTTGCTTGAAAAAATCACGGAAATAAAAGTGCCTAAGTTAGGAAGCGTTAAGAGCAGTATGGGCGTTGCCGCAGTAACCGAGGAGAACACCGAATACCGCCAGCTGCTTAAGCAGGCGGACAGCGCACTGTATGCCGCTAAAAACAGAGGCAAGAATCAGGTTGTAATTTTCGACTCGGGCTCCATGACGGAAGGCAGCTACCGCACGGCAGAAGTCTCCGAACGCTCCGAAGGACAGAACATAGTGCTAAGCAGCAATCCTGAAAGCTTCTCATCGCTTATAATGCGGGTGTTCAGCCTTCTCAACAACAATATGGACATAAACAAGGGCATTGAGCAAATGCTGATGATGGTGGGAACCGCCTTTGACGTAAGCAGGGCGTATATTTTCGAGGATAACGAGGACGGCACCTGCTGCAACAACACCTTTGAATGGTGCGGCGAGGGAGTAGAGCCGGAAATAGGTAAGCTTCAGAACGTTTCCTACGAGAAAGACCTTGGCGGCAATTATCATGATAATTTCAACGATGATTGGGTTTTCTACTGTCATGATATAAAACGCCTTAGCAAAGAACAAAGAGATGTTTTAGAGCCTCAGGGAATCAAGTCAATGCTTCAATGCGCAATAATGGACGACGGAAGGTTCAAGGGATATATAGGCTTCGACGAATGCAGATCCAACAGATTCTGGACTCAGGAGCAGATTGACGCATTGGTATTTATTTCAAGAGTGGTATCGGTGTTCCTTACTAAGGAGAGGAATAAGGGTAATATGCCGAATCTGCCGGTTGATGCAAAGTGAAAAACTGAATCAGCAATATTTTAAACTTTAATCTGTTTACCGAAACAGAGAGCCCTTATTCTAAATTTTTACTGACCGAGAACACAAGACACGAGATTCTCACCGACAAATGCTCGATAAATTTCTTTGAATTGACAAAGGTGGGCACAGTAATCGACAAGAATAACAGAAAGCAGCTGTGGATGCAGTTGCTTAACGCTGAAACAGAGGAGGAATTAACCATGCTGAAAAAACAGGCGTATCGGAAGCACAAATTCAAGAACTGCCGAAAACTTAATCGGTTGCGCTAATCAATTCAACATCGGGCATGATACTGAAAAATACTCTTCAAAACAATTTAACAAAGTTTATCATCTATAATACTAAATATAAAAAACGGCTTAACCACAATTCCCAAATTAAGGATAAGGTTAAGCCGATATTTAATTATATCAAACGGCAAATTTATTTGACGTTTACTATAAATTTATTGTCAATCAAGCCTTGTTCACAGACCCGAACAGCGTCATCTTTTCTTTAACGGTAGCCTTTATTGCCTCGGCGCCGGGAGCGAGAAGCTTACGGGGATCAAATCCCTTGCCCTCCAAATCCTTGCCTGCTTCGATATATTTTCTTGTAGCTGCCGCAAAGGAAAGCTGGCACTCGGTGTTTACGTTGATTTTTGCAACGCCGAGAGAAATTGCCTTTTTAATCATATCCTCGGGAATGCCCGTGCCGCCGTGAAGCACCAAGGGCATATCGCCTACCTTTTCCTTAACTGCCGCAAGAGTCTCAAAGCTTAAGCCGGGCCAGTTAGCGGGATATTTGCCGTGAATATTACCGATTCCCGCAGCAAGCATTGTAACGCCGAGGTCTGCAATGGATTTGCACTCGTTAGGATCGGCGCACTCGCCCATGCCTACAACTCCGTCCTCTTCGCCGCCGATAGAACCTACCTCGGCTTCAATGGAAAGTCCCTTTTCATTGCACATTTTAACAAGTGCGGTGGTCTTTTCGATGTTCTCGGCAATAGGATAATGAGAGCCGTCGAACATTACAGAAGAGAAGCCCGCTTCGATGCACTTAAGAGCGCCTTCGTATGAACCGTGGTCAAGATGAAGAGCAACGGGAACCGTGATTTTCAGCTCCTCCAACATACCCTTAACCATTCCCACTATTGTCTTGTAGCCGCACATATACTTTCCCGCGCCCTCGGAAACGCCGAGAATAACAGGAGACTTCAGCTCCTCGGCGGTAAGAAGCACCGACTTTGTCCATTCAAGGTTGTTGATATTGAACTGTCCGACTGCGTATTTACCGTCACGAGCCTTGTTTAACATATCTTTTGCCGAAACTAACATAATTTATTTGTCCTTTCCGCAGATGATATTTCTGCTGCCGTAATTTTTTCGTTAATATTATAACATACTTTCTTTTAAAAAGCAATTATTTTTAAGATTATTTATGTCAGCTTAAAATTTTAAAGCTTAATCGTTATCTCTTTTCCGGAGGGAACATATTTTCTGTATTTAACCCCTGCCATATCCAGCATTTTTCTTGCGGCTTTATTGTCGTCGGTGTCATAATACTTGTCGTCAAGGTATATAATTTCACGAATGCCGCTTTGAATTATAGCCTTGGTGCATTCGTGGCAGGGGAAAAGGGTGGAATAAAGTGAGGTGCCTTTAAGAGAGCCGCCGTCGTTGTTCAGTATTGCGTTAAGCTCGGCATGGCACACATAGGCATATTTTGTGTCAAGCATATCCCCTTCTCTGTTCCAGGGCATATCGTCGTCGCTGCACCCTACCGGCATTCCGTTATAGCCTGTGGACAGTATTTTTTTGTCACGGTTTACTATGCAGGCTCCCACCTGAGTGGAGTTGTCCTTGCTCCTTTGCGCCGCAAGAATAGCCACTGCCATAAAATATTCTTCCCATGATATGTAGTCCTGACGTTTCATAAGAATACCCCCTTGCATATGTTACCTTCAGTATAGCATATACAAGGGGGCAAAGTCAACCTTTGGGCTGTTCTTTTGCTTTTCCGTCGCTTAAAATTATTTTTCTTCCGCATTTGTCCGCTATATAATTGTCGTGAGTTACAATTATTACCGTTGTGCCTTCCTTATTAATTTCCGATATAAGGTTTATCAATGCGTCTCGGTTAGCGTTATCCAATGCGCCTGTGGGTTCGTCCGCCAAAAGTATGGACGGAGAGACGAACATTGGTTCCTTTAAAATACCCGCCACCACATAATCCACTTGTACGGCTCCTTCTCCGCCTTCTTTAACGGTATAGTAATTAAGTACGTCCCCCACCTTGTACTCATCGGCATACTTCCCGCCGATAACGCAGGGAATTTTTCCGTCCTTCTCCTCAAACAAATCCCAAATTAAGTAAAGTATAGCATATTCTAAATTGCAGCTTCAATTGACATAATCAACAATTTTTTCTAATAATAATCAGTAAAAATGCCATTTATTCCTCGAAAGGATAACGAACTCCCCACTCCGCTCTTAAAGAATCCATTATTTCCAGCATTCGCAGGGTTTCGGCGTGAGGCATTTCGGGAGACTCGCATGAGCCGTTGTTTATTGCGTTTATGGCGGAGAGAAGCTCGTATTCAAAGCCCGTTTCCTGAGGAGGACGGGTAAATGCTTTTCTTTTGCCGTCGTTGGTTATCAGCGTCAATGTAGAAATGTTTATCACAAAATCCGCTTCAATTCTGCCCTCGGTGCCGTAAACCACGCCCCTTGAATCCATTTCCGACAGCATACTGCTGCCCAAAATCGCCATTTTACCGCTTTCATAGGTTATGACAAAGGCGTTCTGCCCGTCCACTCCCTTATCGGTGAGAACGGCGGAGGAGGTTATTTTTTTGACCCGCTCTTTTATAATCATTGAAGCAAAATTAAGCGGGTAAATGCCCACGTCAAGAAGCGCGCCCCCCGCCAGCTCGGGCTGTACCAATCTGGGCACTTTGGTCATTGCCCCGCCTGTGTTGGCGGTTACGCAGGTGACCTCGCCGATTGCGCCGCTGCCCACTATTTCCTCTAAGGTTCTTTGTATAGGCTGAAATCTTGCCCACATGGCTTCACCGGCAAAAAGACGTTTTTCCTTTGCCTTGCCGAACACCGCTTCGGCTTGAGCCTTGTTGGCGGCAAGGGGCTTTTCCGCTAAAATGTGTTTTCCGTGTTCCAAGCACAGCAGGGCGTTATCGGCGTGAAAGGCGTGGGGTGTGGCAATGTAGACCAAATCAACATCGGGATCATTCGCTAAGGCTTCATAGCTGCCGTATGCTCTTTCGGCTGAAAATTCCTTTGCAAAGGTCTGCGCCTTGTCAAGGCTTCGGCTGGCAGCGGCGTACAGCTGCGCCCCATCGGTTATGTTTACCGTGTGAGCCATTTTTCGGGCAATGCCTCCAAGACCTAAAATTCCTACTTTTATTTTCATCGGTTTTCTCCTTATGCCTTTATCCGCATATTTTGATTATTGCATTTGCGTATATCTCGGCGGAGGTCAGCAGCGCTTCCTCGCTCACCCATTCGTCGGCGCCGTGAATATTGTTGTTGTCTCCTTCAAACTCCATTCCGAAGGCTACGCCCCCTTCTATTCCGTGAACGTAGGTGCCGCCGCCTATTGATTTGCAGAAGGGGGTCTTTCCCGTTACTTCGGAATAGGCTTTAAGCAATGCTTGTACGAATTCGCTGTTCTCGTCTGCACAATGAGCTTCCGAGCCTTCCGCCCCGAAAAATTCCAAGCCTGCGGATTTTACCGCTTCCTCCACCTTCCGAACGGCTTCCGATTTTGTTACGGAGACGGGGAAACGCATATCGGCTTTGCAGACAAGCTTGCCCTCCTTAAAGCTTATTATGCTGAAAACGCAGGTGGTGGAGCCGGATTTGTCGGTTACGTCAAGGGAGAGAGATTTAGCGTCGGTTTCGCCCTTGGGGAATATAGTAAGCAGGCTGTTAATCATTCTTCTGTCGGTTTCGGGAAGGTCAAGACCGAGAAGCTCCTCAAAAAGGTTATGGAAAGCGTTTTCACCTTGTTCGGGAGTGGAGGCGTGAGCGGATTTTCCTTTGCATATCACAGTTTGTTTTTCTTCCCCGTCTTTGGGGTTCAGCACCGCCTTGACCTCCGAAGGCACAGCGTTTACCACCGTTCCCCCCTCAATGCTTTCAATAAGCCCGCAGTTAAAGCTGCCGCCGAAGGAAAATTTTATTGTCCCTTTTTCGGTGGTTATAATGGGAAATTCGGCGTCGGGGGTGAACACCTTTTCGGGCATTCCCGCTTGTCTTGTATATTCCTTAATGTCAAGCTCGCTGCCCGTTTCCTCCGAACAGCCTGCAATAAGTCTGACGTTTGATTTAAGCTTGCAGCCGCATTCTCTTACCGCTTTCATAGCGAACATTGCGGCTATCAAGGGTCCCTTATCGTCCTCGGTTCCTCTGCCGTAAAGTCTGCCCTCCTTTTCCGTAAGCGCAAAGGGAGGAAAGCTCCAGTCCTTTTCCGTCACGGGAACAACGTCTAAGTGCGCCAATATTCCAAGCTCGGGGTTTCCCTCGGGGTAAAGGTCGGCGCTTCCCGCATAATAATTATAATTTTGGGCAGTAAAGCCGTTTTCCTCGGCAATTTTGATAAATTCCTCCAGTACGTTTTTGCACTCTGTTCCAAAGGGATAGCCATTAACGGCTTCGGAGCTTACCGAGGGTATTTTTACCAATCTTTCCAATGCCGATTTCATTTCGTCAAGATTTTGCTTAAGATATTCACGAATTTCCATATCAGTATTCCTTTCCGGTAAAACAGCGCCGGAAAATCCGACGCCGTAAATAGTTATATCAGTTTATTTTGTTGTCGTTTATGATTGAGTTTTTTGTTTGTTTTTCTCTGTATTTTTTGATAGAGGCTTCGTATTCGGAAAGAAGCTTTGTTATTCCTCTTAATGCAGTGTCGGGAGCGTATGTCGTCACCTTGCGGCGCTTGGTGCTGCCGTTTTTGAACTCCTGTGTAAAGGTTATTTCAAGCTCGTGTTTTTTTGTGTTCATATTGCCGAAGGTAGCCTCGGGCTGTATTTTGCGCCAATGGTAATAGGTTCCTCCGTAGTATACGGATTTTGCTCCTATAATTACCCGATGCCCGTTTTCCATCATTCGGTCGTAATTGATTTTGGGCATTATAAAGAATAATAAGGCAAAAATTACGAATACGCAAATGCTGAAAATAAGGCTTATCCACATAAGAGTGGTCTGAACGGTGGCATTGGCAAGAATGTAGATATAATAAATGGAGAACGCTAAGCCGAAGAGACCGATAGCGAGGTAAAATCCCCTGTTGCGCTTTTTTGCGGCTTCCGCAAGATCCACAAGCTCGTAGTCTTTAAGCCCGTATTCAAGCTTAACGCCTTTTCCCTTCAGCAGCTTGTCAAGATTCAGGGCAGCGGGAAAATAATATGCAAAGTCAATGCCCAAAACTCCGGCGGCAAAAATCGCAAATATTATTCCGAATACTATCTGAGTTCCTCCCAAGTCGGTGTTAAAGAAGATAGCGCACAGACCTGCCAGCACCGCACCGAAGAGCAAAAGCCACAGGAACGACCACAGCATAGGATTCTGAGGACACCAGAATTTTCGCTTTTTCTTTGGCTTGTCGTCGGGGTGGGTGATAGTCCCTTCCTCGTATTTTTTAAGGTTTTTGAGAGCTTCGGAAACCTCTTCGGTTTGTTCGGATTCATCTTCGGAAAGCGTATCGCTTTCGGGAACGGGGCTGATTTCGGGCAAGGGAGCGCTTCCGGTTTCGGGGGCAGCTTCAAGCACCTCGCCGCATTCCTCGCAGAATTTTCCGTTTTGGTTATCCGCACCGCATTTACTGCACTTCATAGTGTTGCCTTCCTTTCTTATTGATGAGCGTTAAAAAATGTAATCGGCTTTTTAATTGTTAATTACAGTTTAACATATTTTTGAAAGAAAAGCAACACAAAATTGGGACTGTAAAAAAACAGCGGTTTTTGAAATTTATTTTTGTGTTGTGCTTAAAAATTCA
>CAYMFX010000035.1:0-19498 GCA_964389845.1 uncultured Ruminiclostridium sp. | reverse complement strand
AAAAGCTTCTGTAAGTGAAAGGTGCGACCTAAGTCGCACTTTTCATGGGAGGTTAAAAGGGTTTTGCGGTGTTTCCGAGATGATAACTCGGAATGGGGGTGAAAAAAGCATATCTCATGGGGTGATATGAAGATATGCAGTACGGCACTTAAATGCCGTTGGAGCGGGTGATGGGAATCGAACCCACGTGTTCAGCTTGGAAGGCTGACATTCTACCATTGAACTACACCCGCAGAACGATAAAAACCACGGTCACAATTAATGCTTTATTATTATAACACCTTGCCTGACTGTTGTCAAGTGTTTTTATAAAATTTTGCCAAATTCTTTTTGATCTTTTTGATCTTTTGATCTTTTTGATCTTTTCCGTGTTACAGAATAAACTAAAAAGGCGCTTATACGGTCTTTATTATCTGTTTAACCAAGCCTACAACCATAAGCCGCTCAGTCTCTTTGCCCTCAAAGCTTCTGACGGGATACATAGGGTTAATGGAGATAAGATTCATCCAGCCCTTGCCGTATTCAACCTTTTTTACCACCGCTTCCTCGCCGTCAATAAGCAATACCGCAATGCTGCCGCTGTCCACAGAAGACTGTTTTCTTACTATTATCAAATCCCCGTCCTCGATTTTGGGATACATACTGTCCCCTTGAACCTTGACAGCCATTGTGACGGCAACATCTGAGGGATTTTTTATGTAAAGAGGAACATAGTCCACTATCTGAGAGTCGGCATAGGCTCCGAATCCCGCAGAAACGCTTTCAAAAACAGGTATCTGATAAATCTCCTCGGTGTAAATTTCAGCTATGTTTGAAGGCTCTTCCGGCTGATCCTCCACAAAGTTGGAGGGAGATACCCCAAAATAGTCGGATAGGGTCTTGATAGTAGCTCGCTTTAAATTCTGCACCGTGCCGCTTTCCCATTTCTGAACGGCAGCTTTTTTTACGCCCAAAATTGCCCCTAACTCCTCCTGGGTCATTCCTCTTCCGGTACGAAGCTGTTTAATATACTCCCCCACCTTAGTTCCGCCCATTTTAATATCCCCCTTTTCGTTTATGTATAATAACGCTCTTGTTTAGCGCTATTGATGGCAGCTTTTAATTGATTTTATTGTATCATTAATTTACACCGGTGTCAAGCGTTGCCTGAAAAAAGTTTAAAAAAATTCTACTTAAAGTATTGACAAATTATGGCAACTGTGATATATTGGTATCGTAATAAGATACAAATGGATAAGCAAGGATATTAAATGTCGATACAAAATGGGCTGCGGTTAAATTTGCTTTATTCAATTTTGAATCGGTAAACAGGAGGAGGAGAAGTAAAAATTGATGCAGGAATATGAATGCAGCGGCTGCGGCGGCATATTTGCTTACAGTGAAACAAGAAAGGTCTATGACGACTGTTATGGGGAGCTGTATCTGATATGCGAATGTTGCGGCGGGGAGTGCCTGCCGAAAATGAACAACGAACAATGTACAATGGAAAATGGACAATGAACAGGAACGCAAAGAAGGAGGAACAAATGACTAAGGCTGAGGAAATGAAGAAGTATTTGGGGCGGTACAAAGAAATTTGCTGTGAGATAGCGGAGCTTAAGGAGGAGCTGATGTTTTTGAAAAGCGTCACCGAATATAAGTCGGTAAACTTCGGAGGCGTCGGAGGGGCGGCGGGAGTGTTTGACAAGATAGGGGTTAATGCCGCAAAAATTATGGACCTTGAAAAGGAGACGGAAAACAAAATTGCACTTCTTACAAGGATTTGCGGCGACATCAAAAGACGGATAGACGCTTTGCCCAATCCCCTTCAAAGGAAAATTCTTACAGAAAGATATATTGGGCAAAAACGCTGGGAGCAGATTGCAATCGACGTATGCGTAGGCGAACGCTGGATGTTCAGACTTCATAAGAGCGCTTTGGAACAAATGGCGGAAAAAGAAAATCGGGTGAAGCCTACAGACTTGTCTCAATTTTTAGAGCTGTGATTGCAATTTTTGTGCGAATAATTTTCACTCATAAAACCAAACTATCTAAAAAAGGGGGATTGTTTATGGAAATTACAAACAGCGAATACGACAGACTTACCAAGAAGGTATCGCCCAACACTAAGCTGTACTTCACTTTGCCTAAAGCGTTTGTGATAGGCGGGCTTATCTGCTGCTTAGGACAGGCGTTCTGCAATCTTTATATGTATTTAGGAATGAATGAAACCAATGCAAGGAGCGTCACCTCCATAACGCTTATATTCTTAAGCGCACTGTTTACGGGATTGAAGCTTTACGACAAGCTTGCAAAGCACGGAGGAGCAGGCACGTTGGTTCCCATAACGGGATTTGCAAATTCGGTGGTTGCCCCTGCCCTTGAGTTCAAAACCGAGGGATTTATTTTGGGCACGGCGGCAAAGATGTTTATCATTGCAGGTCCCGTTATTGTTTACGGTATTCTGACCTCGGTGGTGTACGGGATAATTTTGTATATAGTGCAGTTAGGCTGATATTGGGAAGGAGATGATTATTTTTATGGCAAAGCTGTTAAAGGACGGAACAATACTGATGAATACTCTTCCTTCCATAGCCTCATTTGCGGCGGCGGTGGGGAAAATGGAGGGGGAAGGTCCATTGGGGCAAAGCTTCGATTATATTGCGGAGGATGTGTCTTTGGGAGAAGCAAGCTGGGAAAAAAGCGAGAGCAAGCTTCAGCAGATAGCATTTACCACTGCCCTTTCAAAAGGAGGGTTATCCCAGAAAAATATAGACGTGATTTTTGCGGGAGACCTGCTTAACCAGTGCGTAAGCTCCAGCTATGGTGCAAGAGATACCGAAATCCCCTTTATAGGGCTTTTCGGAGCCTGTTCAACCATGGCGGAGAGCCTTTCCTTGGCTTCTCTTTTTGTTGACGGAGGAATGGCGGTAAATGCCGCCGCAGTAACCTCTTCGCATTTCTGTTCGGCGGAAAGACAGTTCAGACTGCCCGTAAATTACGGAGGACAAAGGACTCCCACGGCTCAGTGGACGGCTACCGCCGCCGGGTGCGCCATAGTATCTCCCCACGGGGAAGGACCTTATGTAAAGTCGGTCACATTGGGAAAAATAAAGGATATGGGAATTAAGGACGCAAACAATATGGGGGCGGCAATGGCGGCGGCGGCATATGATACCATTTCAAGGCATTTGGCAAATACGAATCAAAGCATCGATTCCTTTGATATGATTTTAACGGGAGACCTTGGACAGGTTGGAAGCGATTTATTGGCGGAGCTTTTCAGAAAGGACAACGTGGATATTTCCGATAAGCACAACGACTGCGGGCTTATGCTGTTTGACTTTGAAAAGCAGGACGTGCATGCGGGAGGCTCGGGCTGCGGCTGCAGCGCTTCGGTATTATGCGGTCACATTTTAAACGAGATGAAGAAAAAGAAGCTGAAAAATGTACTGTTTGCGGCAACAGGCGCATTGATGTCGCCTACGGTTATACAGCAGGGCGAGAGTATTCCCGGAATAAGCCATGCGGTTCAGCTTTGTGCGGAATAAAAAAAGAAGGTGGGTATTTTCATGGAAATGTTAATGGATTATGTATGGGCTTTTGTGATAGGCGGGGCAATATGTGTGGCGGGGCAGCTGCTTATTGACCTTACCAAGCTTACCCCCGCCCGCATACTTGTGATATACGTTATGGCGGGGGTCGTTTTGGGCGGCTGCGGCGTTTACGAGCCTTTGGTGGAGTTTGCGGGAGCGGGGGCAACCGTTCCCTTGACCGGATTCGGCTACGCTCTTGCTGAGGGAGTGAAAAAGGCTGTTGCGGAGGACGGACTGCTGGGTGCGTTCACGGGAGGATTTACGGCAGGTGCGGCAGGACTGACTGCGGCGGTGGTGTTCGGACTGATTGTGGCATTGTGCTTTAAAAGGGGAGATAAAACGAGCTGAGCAATATGAAAAAAAGGGGGCTGTAAAACAAATTACAGCCCCGTTTTAGTAAGAACGTGTTCTAAAAATTATTGTTTTTTCTTCTTGGAAGCAAATATGATTCCCGCACCGCATACCGCAAACATAATCGCAGAAATATCTAAAGCTGTAACGCCCATATTGGGATTGTCGTCCGTGGTTTCGGTTTTGGGAGGTGTCGAGGGTGTAAGCTTAGGCAGGACTTCGGTTTGTTTATAGCCGCATACCAGGCATTCTCTTTCCTGCTCGCCTGTCTCGGATTCGGTAGCCGCCTTAGTTACCTTCCACTCGCCATAATCATGATTAGCAGTTTCGGCTTTTTCGCCGCATTGGCATTCCTTCCAGTGATTATCAGCGTCGCACTTCCAATCCTCCGAGAAGCTGTGAGGGAGCTTTGCAATTTCTTCTGTCTGTACATATCCGCAGACTTCACAAGCTCTTTCTCTTAAACCTGCTTCGGCTTCGGTAGCTTCCTTGGTTATTGCCCAATCGCCGAATTCGTGTTCTGCAACCTCGGCTTTTTCGCCGCATTGGCATTCCTTCCAGTGATTATCAGCGTCGTGCTTCCAATCCTCCGAGAAGCTGTGGGTGTGAGGTTCTTCTCCAATCAGTGCATATTCGCTGAAATGTTCAAGGTAAATAATGTAGCTGTCCTCGGTCTGCTCTCCGGGGATTACTTCCTTAGTCATTTTTCCGTCAATCTCGGTTAAACGGTAAACGGTAAAGTTTTTATCCCTATGACCCGTCGGAATGGGAATAATAACCTTAACCAAGCCTTCATATCCGTTGGAGAAATCCTCGCCGTCATACAAAAGAGTAAGGTCTAACAAATTGCACTGCTGATTTGGCTTTATTTCTTCTCCTAACGCTTCCTCGACCCTTTTCAGACCCTCTTCGTCATAAATTTCTTCTGCTTTTATTTTAATTTTGCTGATGTCTAATTCAACATCGTCGCCGTCCTTATGCTTCATATTGAAAGCGGGGTTTATGGTAATGCTGGTAATTCTGTCTTCTTCGGGGATAGTTTCTTCTATTTCGGGAGGGACTATGATTTCTTCGGTGGATTCGTTTTCCTTGTCAAATCCGCTTTCATCGTGTTTTTCTATGTTTTTAAGCTGATACCAGCTTCCGAATTTATAGTTCCAATTTTCATCGTGCGCATAAGCGCATACCTCAAGGGTGTATTCACCGTTATCAAGACTCCAAAATTCAGTGAAATACTCGTTATATAGTTTTTGCTGGAAGACAATGGCGTCGTCATTTGCATTTCTGACCCGAACCCAGAAGGAATCGGTATTATCATGCCTGAGCTGGTCATAATCCCAAAAAATATTATTTATTTTGTAACGCATTTCTGGAACCCAAATTGATTGGTCAGGCGATTGCCCAAAGGTAAAGGAAAAAGTCTTTTTGTTATATTTGTTGTTTTCATCGACAACATATAAACTTACGTTATAGTCCCCGAGAGGAAATGGAGATGTAGAATATGTGCATTCAACATCGTAATCATCGGCATTGAACTTATCGCAGCAATAGCTGCCGTTAATTTCCTGATTCCTACCGTTTACCGAAATTGTAAGCCAATATCTTTTTGAGCCTTCATTATTTTCCCACTTTAGTAAACTTTCTTCTAAGCGCACTTCCGGAACAGAAACCGCTTCATCAAAGGTTGGCTTAAATGATGCTCTGATTTCTTCGCTTTGATTGGATTGTATCTTATCTTCAGCGTGAGCGGTAACAGTAAAAAAGTATTCACCCTCAGAAAAAGGTGCAGCGTAAGATTTCCAATTCATACAAGAGGGTTCGGTAATATACACCGAATCATTATAACAAAACTGGCTTCCGTTCTCATTAAATAAATCGGGCGTAAAAATCGACAAGTAATAATATTCCGCTCCTTCAACTTCATCCCACAAAATATTTTCCCCGCTTTCGTCAAATCGAATATTCTGCGGAGTTTCCAGCTTTTTCTTGTCATAAGAAATGATTAACGGTTCAGTCCATGGGCTTACATTATAATCCTGATCCATTGTTTGAATAGAAATCAAATAATCTCCGTTGTCGTATATGTACCATTTATAGCCAAATGATGTGAAGTCTGTATATGTATACGTTGTGCTGTTATCGCCATCGAGATGGATCCGTATGTTATAACGATATGCACCTTCTACCTCGTCCCACTCTACAGTTTCCTCTTGCGTTTCACTAAATCTAAAGTTTGCAGGAGCAGTAAGCGTAGGCTCATATTTGACATTGACCGTATCTGACCATTCCCCCCTGTTCTGCGCCTTATCAAAGACACATACATCAACGGCATACTCGCCCAAATCAAAATAGTTCTCATAGCATAATCTGTCAAATTCGACCTTAGCGTCGTCCTCGGCGTTATCGTAGTCGAAATACTTTGCGAACTCCTGAAATCCATTTTCGCTTAAATGTATGCGAAGGATATAACCATATGCTTCCTCTACCTTGTCCCATTTGATGAAGCCGTCCTCATACCGCAGGTTCTGAACAATCGGAAGTGTGTCGGGAGCAGGCTCTTCACCAGTTTCCCCCTCTTCCGTTATTTCCGGATTGTTATCGTCGGCGGTTTCATCTGCACCTGTTTCAGCGTATATTATTTTCGCTGAAAACAATGAGTTGTTGCTGACTGCCGTCGAAAGCAAAAGAGCCGATGCACAGATTGCGGAAATGATTTTCTTCAGTTTCATAAGCTTTTCGTCCTTTCTGCTTTTTTGGTGTGGTGAAGTCTTGAATTTGACTTTCTTTTTATATTTTACATTGTTTTCCAAAATTTGTCAACATAAAATTTGCTGTAATTTTAAGCGATTTTGTATAATTAAATTTCCTATTATTCGTGTTGAAATTTCCGATGATTTATGATACAATATCTATGTATAATCAGAAAGGCGGCTTAACGCCGCAGAAGCATTGGAAAGGAAAAATCCTTATGCCACAGATTCCACAAATATCCGGTCCTCTTACCGGCGGCAAAACATTGACCTCCGGCAACAGCGGAAGCAATGTGCCTCAGGGCGCCGATCCCTTTTCGATAAACGGCGTAAATCCCGTTCAAAGACCAACCTCCGTCACTCAAAAGGGCGGTTCGGGCAATGTCGACAATGCCAATCTGTCAGGAACTCAGGCGGGTTCCCTGGGCGTTCCCGCTGCCAAGGACCCTTCTATGGCGGTGGAAACTCTTCACGATGTTTTTTCGGGAGACCTGCTGGAAAATGCCAAGCTTAACGGCTATACAGAATTAGTGGGGGAAATCGACGACCTCACCAAGGCTATTTACATAAACCCCGATAAGCTTATGAACGAGATACTTACTCAGGAAAAGGACAACACCGTTTTTTCCGGCAATAAGCTTTTCGATATTTTAAGAAACGTTTCCGCCAATTCGGGAGATGACACAAAAGAACTGATAGCCAATATGCTCAAATCTCTTAACTATCTGATGAGCAGGAACGATATTATACAGGCAGTAAAATCCAACATAAAGTTTTTAGCGGATTATTTCGGAAAGGGAACCACACTGTCCAAAAATCTTAATCAGCTTTATCAGAAATGGGATTCCGGAAACCCCGCCGAAAACTTTGAGGCGCTTAAAAACGAAACGGCGGCGCTGATGAAAAGCATTGAGGGCAGTCTTCAGAACGACAGCCGAACAGAAGTGCTTGTGCCGTTAGTGACCCATAATTTGTCAAGATACAATACCAATGAGTATATGATGAAGGAAGCCTTTTCACAGCTGATGTCACAGATTCCTTCCTCTTCAACAAGGGACGAACTCAGCAAAGCCTTTACCGAATTTGCTTCCAAGCTTATTGCCGGCGCACGAAACGGCGGCAATTCCGCCGAACAGGCGGCGCAAGCCCCGGCTGCGGACGTATCCGCCGAAAAAGCCGCTATACTTATTTATCTTTCAAGGCTTACCGACAGCGCAGCAAATGACAGAGCATACGCAGAGCCGAGAGCGGAGGGCGGTTCGTCTCTCTATCAAGGTATGGGAGCCGAGCAGCAAAATGTTTCCGGGAACGCTTTGAGCGGCAGTCTTCTTTCGTCTCAGGGCACAAATGGGGCAAACAGCTTTTACGGAGTCGGTCAGCAAAATCCCGATGCAAGCAATGCGCTCCAAGGTCAAGACGGTTATCCGCAAAATGTTCAGGGTAATATGCCGAACGGAACAATGCCGACCGATATGGGCGGCGGAGCGGTTTACGGAGAATGGCAGAATAATCCCGATGCAAATTATATGCAGCAAGGTCATGCCGACTATCGACAAAATGCTCAGGACAATATGCCGGGCGGAACAATGCCCAACGATATGGGCGGCGAAACGGTTTACGGCGAATGGCAGGCTGATTCGGGGGTTCAGGGCAATAAGGGCAATTACTATCAAAGCGAAGCCCCCCAGTCCAACGCTGCAGTTCCTCAGAATCCCGCTGTCGGAAGAGAAAATATTCAGAATAACGCTTTGAACGGAATACTGCTTTCGGCGGTTGACAGCGAAGGGAAGGAAATGGGAAGCTGGCAGCCCGCCGCCGTTGACGAAAACGGAAACGTGCTTAATATAAATCAGCTTGCGGCGGCTCTCGGAAAAGGGAATGACGGCGGTTCACAAACGGCGGTGCAGAAATTTGCGGTTTTGGATAAAAACGGATTTATTGCGTCGGAGCAGCGGCTTGCCGCTTTAAATGAAAAGGGAGAACAGGTAAGCGGGCGGCAGCTTGCAATGGCGCTTGAAAACAAGAACCTTTTAGGCGGTCTGAGGTTTGCCGCCGTCGACAGAAACGGAAATATTTTAAGCAGTCAAAGATTCCTGATGAAGCCCGATGATAACGGCGGAGTTTTTGAACAGCGCTTTGCGGCGGTGGACGATAACGGCGAATTCTTAAGGGGGCAGTCGCTCTTAAACGCATTGCGCAACGGGCTGGTTATGTTTGCGGCAGTGGATAAGGGGGGCAATATATTAAGCGGTCAAAGATTTCTGACAGTGGATACCGACGGATTTCCCGTGCTGGACAGAAACGCAATGGTTGACGAAAACGGCAATGCTTTAGGCGGTCAGGTTTTCGCATCTGTTGATAAGGGGGGCAATCTTACTGAGGGGCAGACCTACGTTGCCATAAACGACAGCGAAAAAGGAAACGAATTGGACTTCGACTCATTATTCAGAAGCTACCCGAATAATCCCAAATCGGACAGAAATAATAATATTCGTGAAAAATCGGACAGACGGGGAGATATTGAAGCGGCAAGGTACAAGAGCCTTGTGCCCCTCAGCGAAAACAGAATCTCCTATGTACTGAACAATTTTGACAGCGGATTAATTAAGGGCAAGGACGCTATCGACAAGCTTTTGTCTCTGCTTATCCCGAGAAACGCTCCCGATTCGGCGGAGATCATGCACACCGTTGTGCAGGGAACGGATAATTTAGCGGATTTGGTCAATTTCCTTAACAAGGTGCTGGAAAATACTCCCGATATTCCCGAAAGACAGACGCTTTGCGACGCTTTCGAGGACATTGTGGGAGAAATGGCAAAAACTCAGGAAATGCCCACTCAAAAGTTTTCGGGATACGAATCCGAAACCATGAAGGCATTGACCTCATTTATTGACAGAAACGTGAATCACCCCGCTATCAGAGGGATAGACAACTTTAACGCTTCAAACCTGCTGCAAAGCATGCTGAACGCTCCCGGAGTGTTTACCCCGCTGGCTCATTACATCATTCCTCTACAGGTGGAGGACACAAGAGCCTTCGGAGAGCTTTGGGTTGACAACGACAACTGCTCAAGGAAAGGCGGCGGAGAGGACAAGGAAAAGCAGTTTCACCTTTTCCTTACCTTTGACGTTGAGGCGGTGGGAAGGTTCGAGGTAGACGCTTACAGCAAGGGAAAAAGCCTTAACCTTTCAGTGCTGTATCCCAAAAGCTACCGCTACAGAGTTTCGTCTCTCACCGATAAGATAACGAAAATAGCCGCAGGAGTGGGATTTAACGTGGAGAATTTTAAGACGGGCATATTGTTTAAGCCCCATTCGCTGGCTGAAACATTCCCGAGAATAAACGAGAACAGGAGGAGCTTCGATGTCAAAGCATAAGAGCTTCGGAAAAACGGCGGCTGCCGCACTAAAATATAATCCCGATTTAAACTATGCGCCTATTGTGGTGGCTTCGGGAATGGGGGAGCTGGCTAAAAAGATACTCAGCATTGCCGACGAAAACGGCGTTCCTATCTACCGTGACGACAGTGCGGCGGCGCTTTTGGTAATGCTCAGCGCCGGAGAGCATGTCCCACCAGAATTATATCAGGTGGTGGCGGCTATCTATGCACAGGTTGTGTATGACGCTAACGATATTAAAAAGATGAGATAGCTATGGGCTATCTGAAAGGAAGAAAAAGTTAAGCATGAAAGACGGATTCATTAAAGTAGGCGCTGCAACTCCCGAAATAAGGGTAGCGGACGTTGAGTTTAACGGAAACAATATAATAAACTGTATTAAAGATGCGGCAGGAGCGGGGGTAAAGCTTTTGGCGCTGCCCGAGCTGTGCATTACGGGCTACACCTGCGGCGACCTTTTCGGGCAAAGGACGCTGATTGAAGCGGCAAAGGAGCAGCTTTACCGAATTAAAGAGGAGACAAGGGAGCTTGAAATAATTTTTGCCTTGGGACTACCTATGATAAAAAACGGCAAGCTTATAAATGCCGCCGCCGCTGTATATAAGGGAGAGCTTTTAGGAGTTGTGGGAAAAAGGAATCTTCCAAATTACAATGAGTTTTACGAAAAGCGAAATTTTACTGAGAGTATAGAAGAGCCTATTCTTTTCAGGTGTAAGGATATGCCCGAATTTTGTTTCGGCATTGAGATATGCGAGGATTTGTGGAGCTGTGAGCCGCCTTCGGTAAGGCTTGTGAAATCGGGTGCGGAAATTATCCTTAATTTAAGCGCCAGCAACGAGATGATAGGAAAGTCGGATTACAGAAGGAGCTTAGTCAAGGGGCAAAGCGGGCGGCTTATCTGCGGCTATGTTTATGCTTCGGCAGGAGAGGGAGAAAGCACTACCGACCTTGTGTTCTCGGGGCACAATCTGATAGCCGAGAACGGCGCATTGCTTTCGGAAAGCAGGCTGTTTGAAAACGGGCTGATTACAAGCGAGATAGATGTATACCGTCTTGCCTTTGAGAGACAGAAAAACACAGTGTTCCCAAGCTATGACGACGGCAATGTTCATATTGTTGAATTCGATATGAACAAGACCGAAACCAAATTGACACGTTATATAAGCGGCACTCCCTTTGTACCCTCGGACAATGGGAGCAAGGAGCAAAGATGCGGCGAGATACTTCTGATGCAGAGCCAGGGGCTTAAAAAGCGCATTGCCCATACGGGAGCAAAAACTCTTGTGATAGGCATTTCGGGAGGGCTTGACAGCTGTCTTGCGCTGTTAGTATCGGTAAAGTCTATGGATATGCTGAAGAGAGACAGAAAGGACATTATCGCCGTCACCATGCCCTGCTTCGGCACCACCGAGAGGACAAGGAACAACGCCGTTAATTTGTGCAGAGAGTTAGGCGTAACATTAAGGGAGATAAATATCGGGAAGTCGGTATTGCAGCATTTTGAGGACATTGGACACGACCCCGATAATCACAATGTGGTTTACGAAAACGGACAGGCGAGAGAACGCACCTTAGTGTTAATGGATATAGCCAATGAGGAGAACGGACTTGTGGTAGGCACAGGGGATTTGTCGGAGCTTGCCTTAGGCTGGGCAACCTACAACGGCGATCATATGTCAATGTACGGCGTGAACGGAGGAGTTCCCAAGACTTTAGTACGGCATATAGTGAGATACTATGCCGATACCTGCGGAAACGACAGTCTTAAATCAACTCTTTGCGATATATTGGACACTCCCGTAAGTCCCGAGCTGCTGCCTGCGGAGGACGGAAAGATAAGCCAGATAACGGAGGACTTGGTAGGACCCTATGAGCTTCACGACTTTTTCCTTTATTATGCTGTAAGGTGGGGATTTTCTCCTAAGAAGCTGTACAGAATTGCGGTTTATGGATTAGGGGATAAGTACAGTAAGGAAACTATTTTAAAGTGGCTGAAAAATTTTTACAGGAGATTTTTCTCACAGCAGTTCAAGCGGTCTTGTCTGCCTGATTCGCCTAAAATAGGTTCGGTTACGCTTTCTCCGAGAGGGGATTGGAGAATGCCGTCGGACGCTGTAAGATCTGTGTGGGATAAGGAAATAAATGAAATAGAAACTTATTGCTGATAAAAAAGAGCGGCGAAGCCGCCGAAGCTTTTCGCTTCCTTTTGTCACAAAAGGAAGTGGGGTGTGGGGTGAAACCCCACGAAGTGAAAAATCACAACTCAAAGAAGCAGGCGAAGCCGCCGCTTCGGGTGTATTCATACTACTGAAAAAATTATACTTGTCAAAGCCGTCAGAACCCGACACCTGTTCATAAAAAGGAGACATAATGAAAATACAAGAAATTATGAACCGCCGCCCTTTTATTGGCAGTCTGATTCTTTTTTTGATTTGCAGTCTTTGTCTTTTTCTTTTGCAGCTTGTCCTGATTTACGGGGTCGGGGGATTATTTAAGGCAGTATTCGATATGTCGGGTGATGATATAGGCGTGCCTGTTTCCGGAATTGTTATAGGCGCTTTGATTTTTTTGGCAGCGGCGGCAAGCGATGTGTATTACGCTGTAAAAGCGGAATCAAGGTTAGGCTTTTTTATCTGGCTTTTGGGCATTCCGCTTTTTTGGGCGCTGTCTTCCTTAGTTTCGGTCATTGACGGCGAAAACTATATGACGTCGGAAATCGGCGTTACGGCTATGTATTTTTACCGACTTCCCTTGTTTGCAATTGTCAGAACCTATTCTTATCTTGCTAAAGATGAGAAAAGAAAAAACTTATCTAAAGAACATAATAATTCTGAAAGGAATTTCAATATGAATACAGAAAGTATAAATTTGCTCGAAAATAACAAATTGAATACCGAAAAAAATCTCAGAAACCTTATCAAATTTTCGACCCCCGGAGATTTTTCCAAATGGGAGCAGGAATGTCTGCCGATAGGCAACGGTTATATGGGCGCAAGCTTTTTCGGAGGAATATCCGAGGAAAAGGTAGTCCTTAACGAAAAAACCCTTTGGACAGGAGGACCCTCCGACAATGACCCCGAATATTACGGAGGAAACAAAAGGGATAGGTACCCCTTTGTAAAGCAGGTTCAGCAGCTTCTTCACGACGGCGAATATGAAAAAGCCTTAGACCTGCTCCCGGAGCTTACGGGCTTACAGGAGAGATACGGAGCTTATCAGCTTTTGTGCGACCTTTACATAAAGCAAAGCTTTTCCGATAATGAAAATTTAACCCCTAACGATGTTTCTGATTATCTTCGTGTCTTGGATATGGATAACGCAGTATTCAGTACAGCCTTCAAGGTAAACGGCACAGTATATTCAAGAGAAGCCTTTGCAAACTACCCGTCCAATATTATTTGCATTAAGCTTTGGAGCGATAAAAAGGCTGCTGTTTCATTTACGCTGTCCTTAGGAGAAATTCAGTGGCAGGGAGAAGTGCGGGCGAAGGACAATCGGCTTATTTACAATGGAAGATTAGCGGATAATCTCCTTCGTTACGCCGCCGTATTTGAGGTGAAAAACAAGGGCGGGGAGGTGAAGGCTCTTGACGGTGAGCTTGAGGTTATAGGCGCCGATGAAGCGGTTATTTATATAGCTGCCGCCACCGATTACAGCCCCAATTTTTATAAGCGGTACAGAAACGGCGCCGACCCTTTGGAGGGTGTGGAAAATAACCTTGACAATGCCCGAAAAAAAGGCTATGACAATTTGTTGAGGGAGCATTTGGAGGATTACAGGAAGCTGTTTTCAAGGTGTGCGCTTTCCCTGAACGGAGCTTCGGGAGAGCCGGAGTTTGCGGACAAGTTAGTGGAGGGCTATGCAAAGGGTAATGTTAGGGAAAAATCCCAATTGGAGGAGCTGTATTTCCAGTTCGGCAGATATATGCTTATCGGAAGCTCCAGAATAGGCTCATTGCCCGCAAATTTACAGGGAGTGTGGAATGAATCCAACTGCCCCCCTTGGAATTGCGACTATCATATCAATGTTAATCTGCAAATGAATTACTGGGGCGCTTATAACACCAATCTTGCGGAAACGGCTGCGCCCTTGGTGGAGTTCCTGAACGATTTAAGACCTGCGGGGCGTGTTACCGCTAAGGAATATTTTGGCATTGTCTCCGATGAGAACAACCCCGAAAACGGCTGGACGGCTCATACTGCCGTTAATCCCTTCGGCTGGACTGCCCCCGGGTGGGATTTTTACTGGGGCTGGTCAACCGCCGCCGCAGCGTGGTTAATGCAGAATATTTGGGAGCATTATGAGTTTACGGGAGATAAGGGGTACCTTGAAAAGAAGATATACCCCATAATGCTTGAAAGCGTCAAATTTTACAGTCAGTGGCTGATTTATGACGATAAACAAGGTCGGTTGGTGTCTACCCCCACATATTCTCCCGAGCATGGACCGATCACGGTAGGCAATACATATGAACAATCGCTTATTGAACAATTGTACCGAGACTTTATAACAGCATCGGAGGTTTTGGACAGGGACAAGGAGCTGAGAGAGAAGATAAGGTCGGACGTTGAAAAGCTGAAGCCCTATCATATCGGAAAGACAGGCAGACTAAAGGAGTGGTACGAGGAGGACGAGTCCGATTTCGACAGCTCAAAGGTTCAGCCGGGTCATCGTCATATCAGTCATTTAATGGGCTTGTACCCCGGCAGGGGCATAACTCGTTCCAATCCTGAGCTTATGACGGCGGCAATTAATACAATGAATCACCGTGGGGACGAGTCCACAGGCTGGGCAAGAGCCTATAAGCTTAATTTGTGGGCAAGGACAGGAGACGGAAACAGAGCCTATCGGATTTTAAGCGGACTGCTTTCAAGCTGCACCTTTAAGAACCTTTTCGACTTCCACCCGCCCTTCCAGCTTGACGGCAACTTCGGAGGAAGCGCAGGAATTGCGGAAATGCTGCTGCAAAGTCACGAGGGATATGTTTATCCTTTGGCTGCTTTGCCCGACAGCTGGAGCGAGGGAGAGTTCAAGGGTCTGTGCGCAAGAGGCGGCTTTGAGATAAGCGCTGAATGGAAGGACAAGAAGCTTACAATGCTCAGCGTATTGTCAAAATGCGGCAATGAGCTTAAAATAAGATGCAATCCGAAAAGGATATTGCAAGGAAACAAAGAAATTGCCTTTAAATATGATAATGAGGTTGTGATTATGAACACTGTTCAATTGGGCGAATACATCTTTGAGTTCTAATAGAACTGAAACTAACTATGGGAAAGGCGGGGAAACGCTTTGTATCAGGGAAATTATATAGGGGAGGACAGTCAAGTCACCAGCTCGGAAATCATGAGATCGGTGGCATTTACGGGCTACCGTCCGCAAAAGCTGCCTTTTGGAAACGACTTGAACGATCCTATGGCAATAAAGCTGAGAGCCGCAATGTACGTCGAATACGAAAAGCTTGTCTTAAAAGGATTTACCTTCTTTCTGACGGGAGGCGCTATAGGCAGCGATCTGATGGCGGCGGAGGTCATATTGGAGCTGCGGAAAAAGTACGGAAAGAGGAAGGTGGTACACCAGCTTTGCCTGCCCTGCCTAAATCACTGTGAAAAGTGGGGCAAGGAGGACAAGGAGAGACTTGAAAGAATAAAAGAGGACAGCACGGTCTATTATGTTTCCCACGCTCCCTATTTTAACGGCTGTATGCAGAAAAGAAACAAATATATGGTAGACACCAGCGCCGTATTATTTGCCGTATACGACGGACAGCCGGGAGGAACGAAAAACACGGTGGATTACGCACGGAAAATGGAAAGAAAGATACTGATGCTGCGCCCTAATGCGCTTATCAGAATGGAATTTTTTGAAAGTATTCAGGACGTGGAGCAGCTATCGCTTTTAGATGACTGAACATTGTTTTGCAATACACAAACTGTAGTTTATATGTGAAAATCAACAATCAGTGAAAAAGGAAACAAGAAAGGAAGCTCTGGTTATGTTTAAGGATTTGTTATGGAACAACGGCTGGCAATTCTATTTATGCGGCAATGGTGAAGCGAATATCGATAATGTTAAGGAAAAGAGTTTCACCGATGTGGAGCTGCCCCACGACTGGCTCATAGGAGACACCCGAAACCTTTACCGAAACGGGGACGGCTGGTACAGGAAGAAGTTCGCCGTTACCGATGAAATGCTGATGGGAAGAATGTTTGTTTCATTTGACGGCGTTTATATGAACAGCACTGTTTTTGTAAACGGAAGGGCTGTGGGTGACTGGAAGTACGGGTATTCAAGCTTCAGCTTTGATGTAACCGAATATGTCAGGGAGGGCGAGAACGAAATCTATGTGCTTGTCCGTTACGAATCCCCCAATTCCCGTTGGTACAGCGGTGCGGGAATTTACAGGAACGTCTATTTTAAGATAAGAAACAATTCTTATATTGAAGAAAACGGAGTGTATGTCTCCCCCCGTTTTGAAGGTGGACGCTGGAACGTCTGCATCGATACGGAAATCGTGGGAGAGGGCGAGGTTACTCACACGCTCTTTGATAATGAGGGTAATGAGGTAGGAAGCTGTTCCGGGAAAGAGTGCGTCCTTAAAGTGGATTCTCCAAAGCTTTGGGATATTTATCAAGGAAATTTATATACGCTGTGTACAACGCTGTATAACGGCGAAAAAACGGCAGACGAGCAGAGAAACATAATCGGTTTCCGCAGGGTAGAGCTTAATGCCCAAAAAGGCTTTTTAATAAACGGACGGCACGAAAAGCTCCACGGAGTTTGTATGCACCACGATTTGGGAGCATTGGGCGCCGCCATGAACGAAGCGGCGTTAAGACGTCAGCTTGAAATACTTAAAAGCTTCGGCGTAAACGCAATTCGTACAAGCCACAATATGCCGTCAAGAGAGCTTGTTCAAATGTGCAATGAAATGGGCATACTGATAGACAGCGAAAGCTTCGATATGTGGGAAAGCCCCAAGACCGAATTCGACTATGCCCGCTTCTTCCCCGAATGGTACGAGAGGGACGTTGCCGCTTGGGTAAGGCGGGACAGAAATGCGCCTGCGGTAATAATGTGGTCAATAGGAAATGAAATATCTGATACCCATGCTTCTACGAGAGGTCTTGAGGTGGCGAAAATGCTTAAGGAAGCGGTAGTTAAAAATGATTACCGTGAAAATGCGGTCTGCACAATCGGCTCAAACTATATGCCGTGGGAAGGGGCGCAAAGCGTTTCCGATTATCTGAAGCAGGGCGGCTACAACTACGCCGAAAGACTTTACGACGAGCATCACGAAAAGCACCCCGATTGGTTCATCTACGGCAGCGAGACCTCCTCCGCCGTTCGTTCGAGAGGAATATATCACCTTCCCTCCACCGCCGACATCTTAACTCATGAGGACCTACAGTGCAGCGATATGGGAAACAGCTGCGTAGGCTGGGGTTCTCCTATGGATAAGGCGTGGATTATGGACAGAGACCGTGATTACTGCGGCGGTCAGTTTGTCTGGACGGGATTTGACTATATCGGCGAGCCTACCCCCTACAGCACCAAAAACTCTTATTTCGGAATAGTTGACACAGCGGGACTGCCAAAGGAAAGCTACTACTTTTACCGCAGCGTTTGGACGGACGGAAGGAAATACCCCTTTATTCACATTCTCCCCGCATGGGATTTCAACGAGGGGCAGGAAATCGAAGTAAGAACCTACTCCAACGTTGAAGATGTGGAATTGTTCTTTAACGGAGAGTCACTGGGAAGGCAGCATATCGATTTAAAACATGATAAGGTTCTTTACGGAAGCTGGAAGCTGAAATACACTAAGGGCGAGCTTGCTGCAAGAGCCTATGATGAAAACGGCAATGAGACTGCCTGCGACCGCCTTAGCTCCTTTGGCGAAGCGGCAAGGTTAAAGGCTGAAGCCGAAAAGGATACCTTGAACGCCGACGGAAAGGATATAATTTTCCTGAGGATTTCCGCATTGGACGAAAAGGGCGAAAAGGTAGCCAACGCAAGAAACAGAGTGAAGGTTGAGGTTACGGGAGCGGGCAGGCTTATCGGACTTGACAGCGGCGATTCCACCGACTACGACAGCTATAAGGGAAGCTCCAAGCGCTTATTCAGCGGTATGCTTTTGGCTATGATAGGCGCAACCCGTGAAGCAGGCGATATAAATATTAAGATAACCTCTAAGGGGCTGCCCGATACAATTCTTAAGCTTACAGCGCTGCCCTGTGAGATAAGGGAAGGCACATCGCTTCCCTATCCCTGCTACCCCGTTTATGTTCAGCCCGAGGACGAAAAAATTTCCGCAAGAAAAATTGAGCTTACCGCAGAAAGCTTGAAGCTTGACAAGGATAACCCCTCAGCATTTGTTGCCGCAAGAGTATTGCCGTTAAATTCGGATTATAAAGACCTGGAGTGGCGCTGCGTTTTGGAAAGCGGCGTTGACAGTCCCGCCGCTAAGGTAGAAGCAGAGGAGGGAGGAGCAAGGGTTACTGCAAGAGGAGACGGAAAATTTATTCTTCGCGCTTCCTGCCGCAACGGTAAGGATCACCCTGAAGTGATAAGCGACCTGTGCTTTACCGCCGAGGGACTCGGAGAAGCTCTTGCTAACCCTTACAGCTTTGTTTCCGCAAGTCTTTGGTCCTTCTCCAACGTCACGCCTTCGATTATCGACAAGGGAGCTGCGTCAAATATATGGGAAAGAACGGTTATCGGCTTTGACAACATCGATTTCGGTTCATACGGTAGCGACAGAATAACCCTCTATATCGGCAACAGCAGCGGAAAAGACCTTCCCGTGGAGCTGTGGGAAGGAAATCCCGACGAAGAAGGCGCAAGGAAGGCGGCTGTACTGAGCTTCCCCCACAACAACGGCTGGGACAGATTCTCACCTATGGAATTTACCTTGCCCGACAGATTGAAGGGTATAACCTCGCTGTCCTTCGTCATAAGCAATAACTGCATTTTCGGCGGATTTTCCTTTGCAGCGCTGAACAGAGCGGAGGAAAGGCTTTACGGCGCAGAATACGATGAAATTTACGGCGACGACTATGTGATTAACGGCAGGTATGTTGAAAAAATCGGAAACAACGTTGTTATTTCCTACACTAATTTGGATTTCGGCGAAGAGGGTATGAGCAGGGTAACCGTATTCGGCAGAACAAGAAATAAAACCAATCCCATTCAGATAAGGTATACCCCTGTTGGCGAAAGCCAGATAACGCAGCTGATTGAGTTTAAACAAACCGATAGCTATGAGGAACAAGGCTTTGAGCTTGAGCGGATATGCGGGGTATTGAAGGAGATAAGCTTTGTGTTTATGCCCGGTTCGGATTTTGATTTCGGGTTCGGGAGGTTTGAGCATTAAGGCAACACCGCACAATTAGCGGCTCACGCCTTTGCCATTCGCTTGCTTGCA
>CAYMFX010000034.1:0-19836 GCA_964389845.1 uncultured Ruminiclostridium sp. | reverse complement strand
GACAGTAAAAGGGCAAGTCAGACGGTGCTTCGGAAGTTTCCGAGGAGGTCAATTAAAAATCAACTTTGATTCAGGAAGGACTTTATTATGAGAGTTACCAATCAGACCGTATCGAGAAATTATCTTAAACACCTTGAAAGAAATTATGCTAATAAGTTCAGCTCGGAAAATAAAATCAATTCACATCACAGATATGATTACGCCAGCGAAAGTCCCGTTATGGCGGCTACCGAGATGAGAGTAAGAAAGGCTATCGCCAACGTGGAGAATTATCAGTATAACCTTCAGACTGCCGATTCCATTTATTCGGCGGCTGAATCGGCTGTTACCGCTATTTCTTCAATCATTCAGGAAACATATGAGAAGTGTATCGAGGCGGCTAACGGTACCAGCAGCGACGTTCATACGCATGAGCCGGATCAGTTGGAGATGATAGCTTTAAATGTCGAGTCCTATGCAGACGAGATTTCCCGTTTGATGAACCTTACCGTTGCGGACAGAAGAATTTTCGGCGGCATCAATAACGACGTTAAGGCGTTCAGCATAGAGAATGGCAGAGTTATTTACAACGGAGTTGACGTTGACACCTACAGCGACCCTGAGCAGTTCCCTATGAGCCTTGAATCCTATGCGGACATTGGTCTCGGTATGATGCTTAACGACAAAGGAAGAGTTGACGAGCAGTCGGCGATTGCGCTTACCTTTAACGGCATGGACGTAATCGGCTGCGGCAAACAGTCTACTACGCCGTTTATTGATTTTGACTCTATCGTTGCCGGAGATTCTTACACCTTTGAAATAGCCTTCAGCGACGGGACTAAAAAAGACGTTACCTTTACGGGAGCGGCATCAAGCGATGATAATGTGGCTGCAATACAGAATGCAATGGACGCAATTCCCGAGCTTAAGGACAGGGTGAAAATTTATAATTCCGGGCTTTTGGCGGGCAGCAGCGGATTAACTCTTTCTGTATTGGATAAAACTACCGGCGCAAATAAGCTTAAAGTCGAGAATCAGGGCGATAAATTTTCCAATAATATTATACAAAGCATTTTGGACGCTGCGAAAATAATAAAGGAAGGCGACGGAGCAGAGATTGCACGTTATGCGGATCATATTTACTCATTGCAGACTAAGGTTTCTATGACTTTGGCTAAAATCGGTACTCAGACTAAGTTTATCGAGTTTAACCAGACAAGGCTTACCAATAATATGGAAACTCTTATGGGACGTGAAAACGATGTGTATAACACCGACTTTGCCACCGAGTCCACTAACTGGAAGCAGTATGACGCTCTTTATTCGGCTACTCTTCAAATGAGCGCTTCGGTTATTCCTCAGTCGATTTTTGATTTTATGAGATAAATTTTATCGGATAAGGAAAAAATGTTTGCTTTAAATACAAAATAAATATTAAAATTAGGAGGTGTGTTTAATATGGTAAGCAATAATCTTTTGCATTATAATATTCAAGATACAATAATGAATACTACCATAAAGCACCCTCGAATGGTCAATCCGGGTGCGCCTCAGTTATTCATAAGACAGAATACCGAGCCCGGCGGAATAGAGGTTCATACCACCGACGCCGTTATTGAGGTAGATACTTATGAGGCAAGGGCAAGCATGGGCTTGGGGCAGCTTAAGGACGCCGATATGGTGAAGCATTTCGCCGAAAAGGGAAAGCAATCCATTTCGGAGTTTACAAAGCGTTCCGTTCATAAAGGGGACGAGGTGGTAAAAAACCGCACCACTCCCGTGGAGCTTGCACGGAGAGAGTATATTCAGAAGCATTTGCCCAAAGAGGTGGGAGTTGCCTTTTATCCCTCCGAGCCGGCAGAGGTTGACGTGCATAAGGGTACTACGGATATAAGCTTTGATCCTACAGTGGTCAATATTGACTGGGAGGATACTCAGATTGTTCCTTATGAGCTTGACAGAGGTACGGTAAGCTTTGATATTGTTCAAAAGGCTTATGTTGATATTATGTATATGGGAGACCCCAATTATTTTCCTGAGATGAAAATGTTGGGAAGAGCATAAACAGCATTGGTATCCTTGGCTGTGATTGACGGCGGGTTATTAAAAATATATATAGGAGCAGATTATGTTAATTGAAACACGGGATTTCGGAAAGGTTGAAATCGGGGAAGAGAATATTATAAGCTTTCCCAACGGGATTTATGCTTTTGAGGAGGCTAAGAGATTCGCTCTTGTCGCACCAAAGGAGAACGAGTTTCCCATGTGGCTTCAGAACATTGATAATCTTCGTCCATGCTTCATCGTCTTTGACCCCTATATGTTTTGCAAGGACTATCAGGTGAATTTGAACAACAGTGAAAAGACTATGCTTGGGATAAAAGACGATTCGGACATAAGAGTTTTATGTATTGCCAACGTGCCCGAGGATTTCAGGGATACTACCGTAAATATGAAGTCGCCTATTGTAATAAATACAACAAATAACACGGCAATGCAGATAATACTTCAGGAAAATTATCCCTATCGGCAGCCTATTTACAAGAAGAGCAATAAGGAGGCTTAAAGATGTTAGTCGTTACAAGAAAAACAGATGAAAGCCTTATTATTGCCGACAGTATCGAGATAACGGTTTTGGAGGTTTCCAAGGACAAGGTGAAAATAGGCGTTTCTGCTCCAAAGGATATTAAAATTATCCGCAATGAGCTTATAAATACACAAAATGCAAATAAAGATTCGGAATCAAGATCCGGGCTTTCAAAGAATGCTATGGAAGCGCTTCTGAATTTTACTAAGGAGGATTAAACATCATGGCAAATGCAACAAGTGTTCTCAGAATGAGCGGCATGAACTCGGGGCTTGATACCGAGGCTATAGTAAACGCTCTTACCGCCACCACCAAGAACAAAATCAACACCAATCAGAGAAAGGTTTTAAAGCTCCAAGCTCAGCAGGAGGCTTACCGCTCCCTCATCACAAGCTTTACCAATTTCCAGAATAAATACTTCACTATGTCAAGCGTCAACACTTGTCTGAAGTCGGGGTCGCTGTTCAACAGCTTTAAGGGGACGCTTTCCAATGCGGCGGGCACCAATGTAAACGGCGTTACCGTTTCCAGCGACAGCAGTGCAAATCCTGCAACCTATGAGGTTGAAGTACATAAGGTAGCTACCCAGTCTACATTGAAGTCTGCCACGGCAAGCGGCAAGCCTACCGATCTTTCTCAGTGCGTCGACCCAAATCAGGATTATTCAATGACCGTCAGCGTCGGCTCCAAAACCAAAACCATTACCTTTAAGGGCGGCAGCACCGACAGCGACAGACGTACCAACGTAAACGACGCTTTAAAATCCGCATTCGGAATCAAGAATGACGGTTCGGGTATTGTTACGATAGACAGCGAAGGCAGGATCAGCTCCTCCGACCAGGCGGCTGTCGTTACTACCGTTCCCACTATTTATACGGAGAAGAGAGAGCTGGGCATTGACGTCAATAATATGCAGACCGGTAATAATACCTTTACCGTTACCGTAGGCAACGAGGTCAAGAAGGTAAGCATTTCCACAATCTCCGCAGACTATTTTGACGATATTTTCGACGACAGCGGCATTAAGGACGGAAATCATATCAAGGAGGACGCAGACGCAACCAAGGTCGCATTGTTCAAGGAGGTTGCAGCTAACGACCGCGGCGGTCATGTATACGACGCCTTCAAGGAATATGAAAAAGCAATGAACGACGACGATAAGGCTGACTTTGCAAAGCTTTATGCGGAGGCTAAGCGTCAGAGCGATATTGACAGGGCTACTGAGACGATTCATAATAATGCCAAGAGCAGCATGACCGATTCGGCTTATAAGCATTTTAAAGAGAACTTTGAGTTCAGAGACGACGGTATGAACTATATCGAGAGAGGCGTTACCATCGAGGAATGGAATGCTTTTCAGGAGCTTGAATCGGAATATACGGATATGGTCAATAGCGGCGATATTCAGAACGACGATCCCGAGGGCGAAAATTATCTCACATTGCAGAGCTATGTTGAGAAGAATTACAATGAAAAATACAAGTCGTTGATTTCCGAGGACGACCTTAACGATTATCTTGAAAACGATGAGGCCGGCAAGCTTTTTGCAAATTCTCTGACCAGCGAGTTGGAGAGAATCGACAAGGTTTGTGCCGATCAGACCAAGGCTGCTTTAAAAAGCGCTCAGCAGGCGCTTTATGATAAGGCGTTTGAGGAGGCTAAGCAGGACGCTTTTGAAGCGGCGGGCGAACCCGGAGATATAAAGGACTTTAAGTTTACTAAGGAAGAGTTTGAGGCTACTTCTTATTTCACGCAATATGAGGCGGATGCGGAGCAGTTAAAGAACGAGTACGAGCAGGAGGGCTTCTTCACCGTTTCCTATGACAGCATTAAGGAGTCCGATAAGATAGATTACTATGACAAGAATATCTATACCGGCTATGTAGGCGATTCCGAAGAAGATTATCTTGCCGGCTTTACCGCTGAGGACGCAGTAAGAAGCTTTAACACCGCTAATATTGAGAATAACCTGGGCGCTCTCAGCTTTAAGGACGAATTGGTCAATATTAAGGCTACGGTAAACGACGATGGTACGGTTACGTTAATGGGCGAGGGACAGCTTTCGGGACAGCCCCGTCAGTTCTCAATCACTCAGGGCGCTAATAATGTTACCGACTTCGGCTTGGATAAGGCAAGCACTTCTGCAAGCGGCGGAATTGCCAGCCAGATTTCCACTGCCCAGACATTGGACGAATTGGGTCTTACCGCAGATTCCAACGGCAACTATAATTTCAGCATTAACGGCGTAGATTTCTCCTTCAGCGGCGACACCACAATCAAAGATATGATGAAGAAGGTGAACGCTTCCGAGGCAGGGGTGAAGATGAACTACACCACACTTACCAATCAGTTCGTCATCACCTCTAATGAGTACGGCAGAGGTCAAGAGATTAAAATCAGCGACGGCGGCGAAGGACTGCTTAACGCTCTCGGCTTCAACGGTGGAGAGAAGTTTACCGAAGGTCAGAATACGAGCATTAAGGTAAACGGCGTTGAAGTGGAGACTACCTCCAATTCCTACACCGTTGACGGAACAACCTTTACATTTACAAAGGCGGCGGAGGGCACTTCCTTCACCAACGACGTCAAGAGAGATTATTCCAAGGCTATTTCCGCTATCAAGAGCTTTGTTGAGGATTATAACAAGCTTATTGACGAGGTTTACGGCTACGTTGATGACAAGCCTAACAAGGATTACTACTTCCTTACCGACGATGATATTGATGAAATGGATCTTTCCGAGTCTCAGCAGGATAAGTGGGAAAAGCTTGCTAAGAAGGGTATTTTGTACAGAGACTCCTCGCTCAGCAATATTATGACTAAGCTCAGAAGTGCAATGTACAGCTCAGTTGAAGCGCCCGACGGAAAGAATATCGGTTTATTCTCCTTGGGTATTACCACTACCGGCAGCACAAAGGATCACGGCAAGCTCCAGTTTGATCCTACTGTTACCGATGAAATGCTTGAAGAAAAGTTCGCTAAGTATGCCGATGAGTTTGCAAAGCTGTTCAACGATACCACAAAGGTAAACGGCGTTGAAAAGGGCTTAGCATATCAGTTGGATAATATTATCAATTCTGCTGTTAAGACCACGGGCGAGGTCGGTGAAAGAGGCATACTTGTAGATAAGGCGGGTGTTTCCGGTACTTCTTCGGCAACCAACAATTCAATTTATTCTCAGATAAGATCCTTAAAGGATACGATTGACAGATTGCAGGAGCGCTATGAGCAGCAGCAGGATCGTTACTGGAAGCTTTACTCCAACATGGAAACGTCTCTCGGCAATATTAACGGTCAGTCCTCTTATATTCAGCAGATTATGGGCAGTATGTGATACTGATATATTTACCGTTTTTGATTAGTTTAAATCGAGGTTTTACTTATTGAAAGGAAAAATAATATGAATCCTTATGCAGCATATAAGAAGCAGGCTGTAACCACTATGACTCCTATGGAGATTGTGGTTAAGCTGTACAGCGAGACAGAACGTGAGCTTAACAGAGCAATCGTGTTTATTCAGGACAAAAACTTTGAGAGCGCCAATAAGGCTCTTACTAAGTCGGGGGATTTGGTTAATGCGCTCAGGTCGGTGCTTGATGTAAAACTGCCCATAGGACAGAATTTGGATTCACTGTACAGTTATTTCGAGAAGCAGATAGTTACCGCCAATATGAAAAAGGACGTGGAAATTATTAAGCCGCTGCTCCCGATGATAGCAGAACTAAAGGACGCATTTACCCAGGTTTCGCTGATGTCTAAAACGGATATTGCGGCTCAGGAGCTTCATTCAAAAACCGGGCAGCCACAGGGTTAGAGAAGATACAATTTTAAAGGCTGTTGCTATTTAATATGCAGCAGCCTTTTTGTACAAGAAAGGAAATTTTTATGCTTGAACAGGATATTACGCAGCTTACAGCCAATTTCGGTGAAATGGAACAGCTTTTGAAGAATTACACTGAGATTACCAATGCCGTACTGCATATTGAAAGCGAGGAGACGGAGAAGATAAGCGAAAAAATCGCAGAGAGAGAAAAGCTTATCAGAGAGATAGATTTCCTCAAAAAACAGTGTACAGTGCTGATAGATTCGGGAGAGCCGGAGGAAGCGCAGCAGATAAGGGAAATGCTGACGGGTACAAATACAAATCAGCATATTTCGGGAAGCTTTATCCCCTTAAGAAACGCAATAGTCGGACTCAGGTCGGCTCAGTCTCAGGCGGAGGAAATGGATAACACCCTGAGAACTCAGTTCACTTCAAGAGTGGCAGAGGCGAAAGACGAGCTGATGAAGCTTCAAAGCGAGAAGAAGAAGCTTGATTATTATTCCAGCGTCAGCGGCGCTCCGGGAACCTTGGGGAACAGCCTTGACAAGAGTTTCTGAAATAAGCTTTGCGAAGGTGAGGCTTCGGGTTTTGCGCAGTTTATACTAATTCTCAATTAAAATAGGACAAAGCCGGCGGGCGGGGCGTTCCTGATCAAGGAAGTCCCGACGCAGGAATATGCGGATATTTCAAGTCGGGCTGACACAGAGCAGGGACGCCCCGGTCGTTGGATTTGTCTGATTTTTATTGAGATTTAGTATTAATTACGGGAGGACATAATTATGCTGAGAACATTTCAGAATGTAGGAAGAATGGAGACCTTTAAGTTAGAAAATCAGAATGGCGCTTTATTTTCCTTCAATGATGCGGATATAGAATTTTTGCTTGACGATATGCTGGAGGATCCGGATCAGTTTGTTACATTGACTTCTCCCGCAGCCGTAAATAAGGTTCGGTATGTGCAGGCTTCAACCTGCGATAAAGGTATTGTTGTTCAGCTTGGGATAGAGGAGGAGAGAACTCATCTGATTGAGAAGATATGCAGCGAGGGAGAATGCAAGACCGTTTTTCTCAGATTCTTCAAGGGAAGGTTTGAACCCGATTTCAGCGAGTATCAGCCGGTTGAATTCTGAGATTTATGTTATTAATACAAAGGAAAGAAGAATATTAATATGAAAATAGACTGTCATGTTCACGCATTTCCCGACGCTATTGCGGAAAGGGCATTGGATAGGCTTGTTAATGTTGCAAAGCTGTCCGCTTACACTAACGGAACGGTGGAGGACTGCCGCCGAGTGCTGAGAGAATGCGGGGTAGATTACGGGGTAGTCCTGCCCATTGCCACCAAACCCACACAGCAGGAATCCATTAATAATTGGGCAAAGGAAATTTACAGCGGGAATCTTATTTCCTTCGGCACTATTCACCCCGACAATGAAAATTATCTTGAAGAGCCGGGAAGAATTAAGGAACTGGGGCTTAAGGGAATTAAGCTTCACCCTGATTATCAAGGTTTTTTCCTGTTCGAGGACAGACTGATACCCTTTTGGAAAAGATGTGCGGAATTGGGGCTTCCTGTGGTTATTCACATGGGGTATGACCCGGTGTCGCCTTTAACTTATAGGGCGCTGCCGCAGGATTTGGTTTATATTCACAGCATTGTGCCCGATGTTAAAATTATTGCGGCTCACATGGGCGGTGTGTACGCTTGGGAGGCAGTGTATCACTATCTTTGCGGGGATAAGTATATTTGGCTTGATACTGCTTTTACCTCCGGCAATCTTGACAGGGAGCTTATGACGGAAATAATAAAAAAGCATGGAGCGGAAAGAGTATTGTTTGCAAGCGATTTGCCTTGGCACAAGCCCTCTATGGAGGATAAGATGATAGAGGAGCTGGGGCTTTCTTCGGAGGATATGGATAAGATTTATTATAAAAATGCGGCGGAGCTGCTGGGTCTGGATTTTTGAGGCTTGCTTATAAGAAGGGGCTGTAAAAAAACACATTACCGTGCGAGGTAAAACCTCGCAAAGATACAACTGCCTATCATAAATTCTACCCCTTGCGGAGCGCACTATGTCAAGAGATTTCGCCCTCTGCGGAGGGCGACCAAAGGGCTTTGCCCTTTGGAAACCCACCACCTTTTGAAAAAGGTGGACGAAAACTTAATCAGGCTTTCAAGAAAAATGATTAGGTTACAACTTTAGTTTTTTTACAGACCCTTCTATAAATGGAGCTATGGAAAATATTTAATGCAATTGAAAATCAGGAATTATAGTTCACCAATTCATCAATTAATTTTGGCAGCTGTTCGTCCATTGTTTCGTCGGAAAATTGACAGGTGCCTACTTTTTTGTGTCCGCCGCCGCCGTATTTTAACATCAGGCTGCCGACGTCCACGTTAGAGGTCTTGTTGATAATGCTGTAGCCTACAGCGGCGGAGCAGCCCTTTCCGCCTTTTCCGTTTACAATCCAGACAGATATATTTTGTTCGGGATAAAGACTGTAAATCATAAAGCGGTTGCCGGTGTAAATGGGATCAACGCCTCTTAGGTCGGATATGATAACGTCCTTTTCTACACGGGTGTGAGCCTTTACCATTTCCTTGATTTTTTCGGTCTGCTCGTTGTAAACCTCGATTCTTTCCTTTACATCGGGAAGACCCAGTATCTGGTCGGTGGTCATTGTGCGGCAGGCGTCGATTAATTCCTCCATAAGACGGTAGTTGGGTATGGTGAAGTTTCTCCAGCGTCCCAAGCCGGTTCTCGGATCCATAAGGAAGCCTACCAATATCCAGCCCTTGGGGTTCAGAACCTCGTCCACTGTAAGATTGCCCGAATCAACCTTGTCTACGGCTTCCATCATTTCGTCAAAGTGAGCAAAGCGTTCCTTGCCGCCGTAGTAGTCGTATATAATTCTGGCGCAGGAGGGGGTAATGCGGCTCTCGCCCTTGTATTTGCCCTCAAGCTGAAGTCTTTCGTATTCGCTGGAATGATGATCGAACCACAGTCCGCAGCCTTCTACATAAGGAACGTTTGCAAGACAGTCGTTTTCGGTTACGGGAACTAATCCGTCCTGTAAATCCTTTGGATGAGCAAAAATCCAGCTGTCGATAATTCCCGCTTCTTTAAGCAGGGCTCCGCAAGCCAATCCGTCAAAATCGGAACGTGTTACCAATCTCATTAGATATTTCTCCTTTATGTAATTTTGAAAATATTTTCACTATGATACTATATTATTTTGATTATACTACATAAAATGCTAATTGTCAATCATTCAGATTCCAATCGATTTCAGATAAACCGTGTTCTTTTAAGAAGCTGTTTGCTTTTGAAAAGTGCTTGCAGCCGAAGAATCCGTTAAAGGCTGACAGCGGGCTTGGGTGGGCGGCTGTCAGTATCAGGTGATTTGGGTTGGTTATCAGCTTGGTTTTTTCCCTTGCGTTTGCGCCCCACAGCATATAGACCACCGGCTCGGGCTTTTCGTTCACCTTCCTGATTACCGCATCGGTGAACTGCTCCCAGCCCTTTCCCCGATGACTGTTGGCAGAGCCGCTGCGGACGGTTAAGGCGTTGTTTAAGAGAAGAACCCCTTGCTTTGCCCATTTGGTAAGCTCGCCGTGGTTAGGAGGGGCAATGCCTAAGTCGGATTCAATTTCCTTGTAGATATTTTTCAATGAGGGCGGTATGGGATTCCCTTTTAATACCGAGAAGGCAAGCCCGTGAGCCTGATTCGGTTCATGATAAGGATCCTGCCCGATGATAACCACCTTGACATTGTGATAGTCGGCTAATTTTAATGCGTTGAATATATCGCTCATGGGAGGGAAAATAACACGGGTGCCGTATTCAAATTTAAGAAATTCTCTTAATTCGAGATAATACTGCTTTTTAAATTCGTCGGCTAAAATCTGATCCCAGCTGTTACAAAGGTGTACCATTTCTTTTGCTCCTTATTTGCTGTTTATTAAAGGAAAAAATAATTTTCCGTCTGCTCGCATTCAATTGTGCAGGATACGGGGGCTTCCGACGAATAGGACATTCCGGAGCGCTTGTCGGTTCCGACCCCTTTGTTTATATACATCTGCATTAAGACTCCGCAGATTATTGCAAGAATAAATACCGCCGCAATGCACAATAACGCCACCGAAAGAGATACAACCTTCTTTTCCTTTTCCTTCTTTCCGATTTTGTTCATATCGGGCGATTGCTGTGAAAAACTGTAAGGAGACGCTGTTCTGTTTTCGTAATTATAGCCGTAGGGCGGGGGAGCCGGTCTTGGGGGAGCTGTCGTTTTCGGAGCTTCTTGAGCTTTTTCAGGCTCCTCTGTTTTGTTATTGGGCGTTTCCGTTGGCAAGGGCGTTTTAAGCTGTTCCTCCGCTGCCGCAGGTTCGGGTTGTATCGGCGGCTCCGGCTGTATCGGTTTATCGGCGTGGTTCGCAACAGGATTATTAAAAACGGGCGCAGCGGCTTCCGGTTCATAGAGTATGTCCGAAAAGCTGTCGGCATTGGGATTCTGTTGGGCGGGAGTATTGGGCGCTCCGCATATTCCGCAGAATCTGTCGGTGCTGAGCATATCCGAACCGCATTCTTTACATTTCATCTTTGTTGTTCCTTTCTTGTTGGGAATATATTTTTGATCTTGTGTTATTTTTGATCTTGTGTTTGCTATTTTGATTTAAAGAGGTCCGAACATTCGGTTCTGGCATAGTCGAAAAGATACTGCTGCGCTATTCCCGCATATTTTCCCGTGCATTCGGGATAGCCCTCGGGGTAGAAATAGGCGTTGACGCGCTTTATCCAAACGTCCTTGGGAACGGCGGAGGTTCTGTAGAGTCCGAACAGCAGAACGCAGTCCGCAACCTTATCCCCTACTCCCTTTATTGCTTTAAGGGCTTCTCTCGCTTCACCGTCGGGCATAAGCTTTATTTTTTCAAAATTAACTTCTCCGGAATTCACCTTTCTTGCTGCGTCCAGTATGTATTTTGCTCTGAAACCCGCTCTCAATGGGGCTAAGTCCTCTTCGGAAAGAGGAGCGAGAGTTTTTGCATCGGGGAAAGCGCAGCCCTCCTGTATCTTCTTGCCGAAGCTCTCGCATAATCTTGAGATTATTCCGGTGATTCGCTTTATGTTATTGTTCTGAGAGATTATAAAGCTTATGAGAGTTTCAAAGGGTTCCTGCCTCAGCACTCTTATTTTTCTGCCCTCGCAGGCTTTTTTCAGAGTTTTGTCCCTGCTGAACTGCTTTTTCAGCTCGGAATAATCTAAGCCTAAGTCAAAGTAGTTTTTCCAGAAGGGAATATCGGCTTCGGGGGCTTCGATTTCAATCCCCTTTTCGGTTTGATACAAACGGACGAATTTATTCCCGGCAATGCCCTCAAATATATTTTCATGAGGCTGGGTAAATCTGAAGCACTGACCGCAGAAAAGCGTTTGTTTCAAATCGAGACAGTCGCAGTCTACTGAATATTTCATAATTTTTTTCTTTCCGCTCTTGATATTTTATCAATATTATAATACAATAAAGAAGAAAACTCAACAATATTCAAAAAATTTTTTTCAAGTTTTCATTAGTTTTCATTTTTGACGTATCGGTACGGATTTTTCTCAGAAAGGTTTGGTTTAGATTATGCGTGAAAGTATTTTGACGATTCCCGTGAACGATGTGTTCGGTCCTAAGGAGGGCTGCCCTATCTGCCGCATGAGAAACGAGATTGAGCAGCACATCTGCGAGTACATAATGGGGGCGGCTATGATGGAGCCTGACGTTCGGATAGAGACAAACAAGTTAGGCTTCTGCAACCTGCATTACAACCAGCTTTTGCAGCAGAACAACCGTCTTTCCCTTGCGCTTATGCTCAATACTCATATGGCGGAGAAGGAAAAGGAGCTGTTCGGCTCTAAGCTTCCCTTTGGAAAGGGCAAGAAAACGGAGCAGGCGGGGACAACCTGTTTCGTTTGCAGCAAGGTCAATTGGGGCGTTAGTCACACCTTGGAGACCGTGTTTCAGATGTTCAGCAAGGACGAGGCTTTCCGAAAGCTGTTTTCACGTCAGGAGCTTATTTGCCTTCCTCACTATAAGCTGCTTCTGAGCATGGGGAGCCAGCATATGTCCAAGGGAGATTTCGGCTCCTTTAGAAAGGCGCTTGAAGAGCTTGTGGACGGGTATATGAAAAAGCTTAACGCCGACGTAGATCAGTTCTGTCAAAGCTTTGATTATCGGAATGCCGGCTCGCTGCATAACGAGGATATGGAGCATGTAAGGACTTCGGTGCAGAGGGCTATCGAGTTTTTGACGGGAAGGAATGCTGTTGAAAAATAATTTTTAATGGTGAAACTTTTTTGAGGTTTTATGTGACTACTTAGGTAATGTTAGAAAAAATAATGCTGTCTGTTCGGTTATTATGACAGATATGGAAAGGAAAAGGTGCTTTATGGCTGATGTTATTGTTAATGCAGGCACGGGGTTCAATATCGATCCTATGCCGATTATAATTGTTGCGGTTGTGCTTTTGATTGCTGTCGCGGTTACTTTTGTTATTACTGCAATGTCGAAAAAGAAGAAGGAGAAGGAGAGAGCGGCGAGAAGAGCGGCTAAGGCTCAGAGTCAGGGTCAGAATCAGGCTAAGAGCGGCGGAGAGAAGAAGGATTGATTTGGTGAGGGGTGTCTGAGAGGTTTTGTTTTTTTGAAATGTACCCGTCAAAACTTTTTATGGGTTCTGACGGGTTATGTTTTTTGCTTCGGCGAAGCCGCCGTCGGCTTTGCCGACGGGGACGGCGATAGCCGTCCTGCCCCGCCGTTCAGGCGGGGCGGCTTCGCCCCTGTTGGTGGGTAGTTATTGGGAGAGGAGCAGCGAGGTTTTGGATAGAGGGGTTGGCGGTAGATGATGTGAGGGGTAGGAGCAGTTCGCTGCGGCGAAGCCGCCGTCGGCTTTGCCGACGGGGACGGCGATAGCCGTCCTGCCCCGCCGTTCAGGCGGGGCGGCTTCGCCCCTGCTGGTGGGCAGTTATTGGGAGAGGAGCAGCGAGGTTTCGGATAGAGGGGTTGGAATTAGCTGTAGTTTTTGATAAGGGCAGTCATTTGGAGGAGTTATTTGCGGGTGAAGTTGGATTTGTTCAGTGAGGGGCAGCGGAGACAAATGTATATTGTCAAATGTTTTCGGGAATAAGCGGTATAAAGTTTTACGTTTGAAAGGCGGAAATGTAATGAGATATGTGGTTAATACAAAACAAATGTCGGAGGCAGAAGTAAATTCCGAGAAAAAGGGTGTCAGCCGTATTCAGCTGATGAAGAACGCGGCGGCAGGGTGCTTGGATTTTCTGGAGGAGCGGCTTGGAACGCTTAAAGGCAAGCGGGTCGCTTTGCTTTGCGGTTCGGGAAATAACGGAGGAGACGGAATCGAGCTTGCCTTTTTGCTTCGGGATACGGGGGCTTGTCCTACCGTTGTTCTTGTCGGGAATACGCCGGACACAGAGATTGTAAAGGGCTGTTTAAAAAGTCATTCGGGAGAGCTTGATAAAATTTTTGCTTCCGATAATATTTCGGCTGCGCTAAGAGTGTTAGATGAGGCTGAGGTTATTGCAGACTGCGTTTTCGGAACAGGTTTCCACGGCGAGCTTCCCCAAATTGCGGCGGAGCTTTTTGACTTTTCCGAAAAATGCACCGGGTTAAAGGTTTCGGTTGATATTCCCAGCGGTGTTAATGGGAACAGCGGTATTGTTTCCGAGTATAGCTTTAAGCCCGATGTTACTCTTGTATTGGCAGCAATGAAAATCGGACTTTTAAATTATCCTTGCAGCGAGTTTTGCGGCGAGACAAATGTTGTTGATATTGGAATTGGCGAGGACTGCTATTGTCAGTATGAAGGAAAGCTTATTGACGATTGGATATATGAAAAATTGCCCCTCAGAAAAAGAGGGGCCAATAAAGGCAGCTTTGGAAGGCTTTTGAATGTGGCGGGCTGTGAGAGCTATATTGGCGCGGCTGTGCTTTCATCTAAGGCGGCGCTGAGAATCGGTGCGGGGCTTGTTACCTTGGCTTCGATCAGGGAGGTTCTGAGAGCCGCTGCCGTTGCGGTTCCCGAATGTGTGTTCTGCGATTTGCCTGCCGATGATGTGGGATTTATTTATGACAAGTCGGTGTCCTTGCTTTCCGATTTTGCCGAAAAAGCTAACGCCATTTCCATAGGCTGCGGTATGGGAAACCGTAACGGAACCTTGGAAATTGTGAAAAATATTCTGAAAACAGGGGACTGTCCCGTTATTTTGGACGCAGACGGAATAAATTCGGTTTCGGAAAATATAAATGTCCTGAAGGACAACGACCGTCCAATTGTTTTAACACCTCACCCCGGAGAGTTTTCAAGGCTTACAAAGCTGTCTGTTAAGGAGATACAGTCGGGCAGATTGGAGACGGCAAGAAGGTTTGCCGCCGAAACAGGCACGGTGGTGCTGCTTAAGGGAGCGGATACGGTTATCGCTTCTCCCGAGGGCAAGGTTCTTGTGAATACAACGGGAAATAATGCGCTTTCAAAGGCAGGCTGCGGCGATGTGCTTACGGGGATAATCGGCGGACTTGCAGCACAGGGGGTTGACCCGTTTTACAGTGCGGCGCTGGGAGCTTGTATTCACGGGGAGGCTGCCGACAGGCTTGTATTGCGTACTGCTGCGGCTTCGGTTCTTGCCTCGGAGGCGGCGGAGGAAATAGGGGCTGTTTTATACAGCCACATTGCTCCCAAAAAATCTTAAGGAAAAGGGGAGAACGGGCGGAGACGGCTTGTCCTTTTGCGGGGAGACACCCGAGAAAGGAATGAATTATGGAATTTTTACAAAAAGCGGTTCGGTGCGCAGCGGTTACGGCTTGTATGCTGACTTTTTCGGCTTGCGGCAGTAACGGAGGCATTTTAGCGCCGAAAGCCCCCGATTTGAACAAGCAATTTGAAATGTCCGCCGATGTGGTCTGCGGGGAGGACAATTACTCTGTTACTCTCGCCAGAACGTCCGTCGGACGGTGGAACATGGTCATCAATGAACCTTATGAGCTTCAGGGAATTGAACTTGTGTTTTCGGCGGAAAAAACGTCGGCAAAATTGGACGGGACAGAGATTGAGAAGCTCTCTCAGGATTTTTCCAAGTCAAGCATATCCGCTATGATAGCCGCTTTGGAGAATGCGGTTTTGGACAGAAACGGAACAATGGGTTACCTTGACGGAGGGTATAATGTGACCTCGGGGGACTGTATTTTGTCTTTTGAACAGGGAAGCGCTTCTCCCTCCTCCTTTGACATTCCTAAAGAAAAAATTTCCGGTAAAGTAAATAAATTTACAGTTACGGGAGAAATTTTTAAAAACGGTGCGGAGGCTGTTGTTATTGAGTGACGGCATATTAAAATACGGCTAAAACTTTCATAGATAAAAAATAAACCCGTTAGAATCAATTAATTTCGGTTCCAACGGGTTAAATTTCGCTTAAGTTTTTTAATTATTTAATTATTTTTTTGCGGGTTTGGAAGCTGTTTTGGTTTCCTTTTTGCCAGCAGGCTTTTCATCGTGCTTTTGAGTCGGCTTTGATGCCGGCTTAGCGGCAGATTTGGGTTCGGATTTTTCTACAGGCTTTGAATTTGTTTTTGCAGCCGGTTTTTCTTCGGTTTTCTTCTCGGCGCTGCCTGAGGTAAGGAATAAAATCTGCTTAGCCAATTCGTGATTTCCGTCAACGGAAAGCTTTCCGCTTTTTATGGCGTCGATTGGCTCAAGCTTGCCCGATGCAATAGCTATCAGGGTTTTGCCGTCTGCTTCAAATATAACATCTCTGTCCTTGTAATCATAGGGCTCTACAGAAAGGCTGCCGTCCTTGTATGCCGCATAGAAGATTCCCTCTCCTTCGCCGGTGATGTTGAATTGAAAAGCAAAATCTTCGGTAAATGCGTCTTTCTTTGCCTTCTTAAAATTCTTCTTAACCTCGCTGAATATCTTCTCATAGGTCATGGTCATAAGTACCTCTTTTCATTCTCATTCATGTTCATGGCGTTCTTTATCCGGAGAGTCTGCTGTTTTTACGCCGAAATTCAGTATATCACAAAGACTTTTTCTTTTCAATAAAAAATTGCTAAAAACTGCGTCAGAATCACATAAATAGTAGGAGACGACAAAACTGTAGAAAATTGGGTATAGAATTTGTGCAAAACGTAGAAAATAATTATTTATGCGAAAAAGCTGAAAATAATTTTTAAAATTCCTGATATGTAACCGATTTGTAACCCTTTTGTGGTTTAATAAAGCTAAGAAAAAGAGGCGTATGACTAAGGCTGCTCAAGAGAATCGAAAAGGTTGAGTTGAACGCCCGATTTTTGGCACTGCTAAATATATAGAACGAGTAGAAGAAAGAAAAAGAGGCAAGAAAAAGCTAAGAAAAGCATTATACTCGAACGGCGTATTCCCAGCACTGCTTATTGCTCCGAGAACAGTCGGTTAAGGCGTAATTTGCAGATATATGCCGGTTCGGAAAGGGGAAGAGAGTATGAACGGTTATGAAAAAATGAAACGCCTTCGCAGAATGAAAATTCTCAAAGGAATTTCAGCAGCAACCGCTTTATCCATGACAATTACAGGTTTGGCTGTTGCTGCAAGCGCTAATCCTGCTTCGTCAGACGATATTGCGGAAGCGTTAGGCAAGCTTTCCAACTTTGGAATTGTTGCCGAAACGCTGGAAACCCATTCGCATTTTGAAAGCAACTTTGCCGTAAAAAATGCGCAAATCAACAATAACTTTGATTTGGACAATGCCGTAAGACTTGCAGACAGAAAGATCAGATTTACAGTTGAATCCGAAGAAACCTTCGAGCTGGGAGAGGAAAAGGAACACTATTTCGGAATTCTCTGTGACGGTGAGCAGGTAGGAGAAATCATCAAGGTTGTATTCGACAAGGCGGAAAAGAAGGAGTTTTCTGTTTCGATTCCCGATGAATACAAGTACAAGGATTTAGTTATTCATCAGATGGAGCTTGTTTCCTCCGAAGAAGGCTCATATGCCTTTGCCACTATTGATGAGGGCACTCCTCTTTATGCAAAGCACGAAGATGAAAAAGGTATGCTTACCACCTTCGGAACCTGTGTAGTTTCGGAAGAAATTTCGGCGCAGAACGAGGTTCTTTCTCACAACAAGAGATTCCTTCTTTCGTCTGAGATGTTCCAGAGATTTAAGCAGGAAAGCGACGGCAGATGGTATTTAGGCGTTCCCGCAACTGAACAGAGCGAGGTCACCAACGAGGACGGTTCTTCCTCCTACATTCAGACCCCGATATATGGCAGCGACGGCAATCCTGTTTACTGGTACGGCGGCGCTCCGGTTGCAGACAGCAGCTCTGTTTTTGCAGATGAGATGATTGTCGGCTCCGATTTTGGTCTTGATCCTGTAACAGCAGGCGAGGTTATGGACGAACTTATTCCCGCAATTCAGACGGCGTCAGATAAGCTTAAGGAATATCAAACAGGTGCTGACCAGAGAGTAACCTGCCTGAAATTCGAGGGAAGCATTTGGTCCGATACCGACCAGTCAAGAACCATTATTCAAGCTTACGAATATTTGAGAGCTAATCCCGGATATGTAATGCTTGTAAATGTTAAGATTAATCCCGGCGAGAATACTTATGTTTTCAACAGCGGCAATGCTTGGGACGCTGACGTTGCATCAAGAGTTGTTTACAACTTCTACGGCAGCGGCACAAATCCCGATAACACTCATATTACTATAGGAGACGGATTCCTTGGCACAATCGTTGCTCCTACAGCAAGAGTAAGCAACGCTTCTTCCTTCTGCGGCGCTATTTACGCTCCACAGGTAGTTATCGGAAACGGTGAACCTCATATGGCGGCTTACAGCTCAATGGTTCAGCAGTACGGCGCAATCTACAGCGATATTCCCGAAGAAACAACTGTAGTTGAAACCACTCCCGTTGAAGTAACCACTCCCGCAGAGACTACTGTTCCTGAGGAAACAACCACTATCGAAGAGACTACAGAGGAAACAACTGAAGAAACCACAATTGAAACCACTACGCCGGTTGTTGAGTTCTCTACCGATGAGCGGACAACTGCTCCTGAAGTAACTACTGTTACTACAACAACTGAGGCTACTACAACAACTGAAGCAACAACTACAACAACTGCCCCTGTTACTACAACAACAGAAGCTACCACTACAACAACACCTGCTCCTGTTACCACTACAACAGAGGCTACCACCACAACAACACCTGCTCCTGTTACTACAACTACAGAGGCAACAACTACAACGACACCTGCTCCTGTTACCACAACAACAGAGGCAACAACTACAACAACACATGCTCCTGTTACCACAACAACAGAAGTTACCACTACAACACCTGCTCCTGTTATTACAACAACAGAGGCTACAACTACAACAGTTCCTCCTGTAACCACAACGACTGAGGCTACAACGACACCTGCACCCGTTGAAACTACTCCGGCTCCTGTTGAAACAACATCTGCTCCGGAAGTTACAACCGTAACAGATGAAACAACTGTACCTACAGAAGAGGAAACAACCACTGTAGAGACAGAGCCTGAGGTTACTACGACAACTGCTGCAACTACACCTGAGGAAACCACCGAAGTAACAACCACTATCGTTATAATCGATATTGATGAGGATACTCCTCTTAATAATCTGATTACTATTGATGAAGATGTTCCTTTGGGAGACGCACCTCCTGCAACAGGCGTTGAGAGCAGCGTAGGAATGTTTATAGCAATCGGCTGCGGTGCTCTCGCAATTGGTATCGGCGCACAGGTTTACTCCGTAGTATTGAAGAAGAGAAAATAAGAGTAAATCGGAATAGCATAAGCTAATATGAACAATTTAATCGGCAGCTGCATTTATATGCGGCTGCCGATTTATTTAAGGAGAGCAGAATGGAAAAATCTAAATGAAACAGAGAAGATTGGGGAAGAGTCATTATGGGAGCGGGACAAATCGCAGTTATAGTGTCCCTTTTAAACTTTATGCTGCCTCCGTACTTGCCTGAAATAAATTATGTGTGATGCAAAAATTTTTCAAAAAGGTATTGACAATGTAAAAAAACGGTGATATAATAGATAAGCACTCAACGAGAGGGGTTTCGGAGGAAATACATCGGAAAAAAGTTGAAAAATTTTTGAAAAAGGTATTGACAAGGAACCGAAGCTGTGATATAATAATCAGGCACTCGAAAATGAGGTTGGAAATTAATGCTTTTAAAAATTTGTGAAAAAATTTTAAAAAAGGTATTGACAAAAGCTTGTGAGTGTGATATAATTCAAAAGCTGTCCTCGATAAGAGGAAGCTGCTCCTTGAAAATTGAACAGTAACGAATTTAGAATTAATAACCTGAAATTCAAAATAATTCTGGATGAACAAATTCTAATGCAGAAATGCAGAAGTTGGCGTTCGCA
>CAYMFX010000033.1:0-20440 GCA_964389845.1 uncultured Ruminiclostridium sp. | reverse complement strand
AGGCAGAATGATTCTGATTGAAGGGGAATTGCAGACAAGGCAGTATACGGACAAGAACGGCGTTAATCAGAATATCGTTGAGTTGGTCGCAAGCTCCGTTCATTTCACGGGCGAGCCTAAAGCCGCAGGAGGAAACAGCGGCGCTTACGTTCCCCTTCCTGCTCCCCCGCCGACCGTATCCGAAGGAAGCAGCACGGAAGATTTTTTGGAAGCTACGGACGATGATTATCCGTTTTAATTTTTGGTGGCTGAAATAAAGTAATTGCAAGGAGGTAACAGCATGAAAGTAGTAATGGTAGAGCCAAATAAGCCCGCTTATGTGACGGAAATTGGCAACGACTTGCAGTCCATGAAAGAGGCAGTAGGCGGTTTAATCGAGCCAATATATTACCTTGACGACCCTCGTGCGGTAATGGTTGGAAATGAGGAGGCGAAGATAATCGGGCTGGAGGGCAACAGGCGTTTCGGCAACAGAATTGTAGCCGGAACCTTCTTTATTTGCGGCAACGATGATGAGAATTTCTGTTCTCTGCCTGATGATTTGTGTGAAAAATATGCCTGTGAATTTGCTCAACCTCATGAGATCACTCAGGACGAGGTGGAACGGGATATGGGCATGACATTCATTTGCTTTTAAGGAGGAAAGGACATATGAAACATTTGTATAGGAATTCGCTTTCTGAAGCAAAGCGAAACAACGAAATAAATGAATATAAGGAAAGCATTAATGAGAATATCCGCTGTCGAGATTTCCTTGACGGACAGATTAAGGAAAAATTTGACGGTATGTACTTACCTGATGAATGTGCCGAAAACGCTGTCAATGAATTCGGATATGACCGCACAATGTGGGTGATAGCAAATACTATTCTGGAACGGGAAGGCGACGGCAGATTCCACCGAGTAAATCGAGAATGGGCGAAAAACTTACACATTCCCAATGATAGAAGGAATTATGAATTTGCGCTTAATTCTCACAGCTGTATTGTAGATGGTCTTGCAGACGATGTGCGCAAAATGTACGCACAGCTGAATTTGTTTTCGGAAGAACATATTGTTCATTCGGACGAGCCGCAAGATTATACGGGAAAATTGCTTGTCATAAGAGACACGGTTTTGAAAGAGGAGTTTCGCACTCCCGAAAATCAGCTCTTCCTTGCAAGCAGAGGCTTTGGCTGCTCTCCTGACGCAAGCGGCAGAAAAGTATACGGACAGTTTTTGAACGATGGAGAGAAAACACATTTTTATCGTGAAGAATTTGCCGGAGTGCTTGCCGACGAACATACTCCCGATTGGGCAAAAGACAAGCTTGCGGAGCTGTCCGAGGAAACCGTAGAATCAGATAATATTGAAGAACAGCCTTTTATTCAGTCGATGTAAGTGAAACAGGCTTTTTTAGAGGAAACAGTGTATGGCAACTCCGATGTATTAAAAACTCCGAGAACCTATAATACAAGTCCTCGGAGTAAGTGGCTAATGTTATCATATATTATGAATTATTTTTTGCTATCGTCGTGTTCTGCTTCAAAGTTAAATTCAAAAAAATTTAAGAGCTTGAATCCTTCTTTTATTTTCGTTTTACCCTTTTGCTTTAACATTTTCCTTAAAAAACAAAAAGAGAAACAAAATGTAAAAACTGCGACAATAACTAAAATTATTAAAAAAATATATAGATACACGTTCATATTCATATACACCTGTTAATTGAAAATCCTTATTTTACTCCTTCTCCAAGGGTGAAAAAATGGAAACAAATTGACGCCACAGGTGTAGCAGAAATGATAACATTAACCATATTAAGTATATAACTGTATTGCAAAAATGTCAAACAGCAATTTAAAACAAATAAGTATAAGGTGGAGGTTAAGTTTGAAACAAATTATATTTCTCCAAAGAAAGAATGATTTTGGAGGGAGGATTTTAAAAGGAGCTTCAGCTCCTTTTATTATCACTTTTACAGAACAAGGGAGGAGCTAAAGATGATAAAAGAAGAATTCAGCGATGAACAGGTGGCGGTGCTGCAAAAATTTATCAGAGCAGGTTTTGATATTAATGACATTAAAAGTCCTCGGTTAAGCGAAAAGCAGCTTAAGGAACTGTATCTTGGAAAAAAGGCGGGAATTGATATATCAATGTATAGCTCGCCTACTATTTCCGCAAAAGAAATGAAGGAGCTGCGCCGGAACTTTGCACTGAAATTTTATAAATACAATCATAATCAAATAATACAGTTATTGGACGCAGCAAAGCATAATGTTAATTATATCAAAATTCTTAATCCTGAATTGAATCACCTTCAAATGAGGCAGATAAAGCTTGGAGAACGCTACAGAATTGATACAAGCATTTATGCTTCGCCGATATTCAATGACGAACAAATGCGGCGGCTTCGTGCAGAGCTTATTGTTAGGAAGGTAGTTGAAGCCGCTAAGGAATTTTGCTCCGATAAATGGGAAAAAGTCCTTGAGAGGGCAAGCGGCGAGGAGCTTCCGGCAGAAGATTCAGCGGATTTAAAGGATATTATTGAATTTAGCCATACAAATGGGCTTATGGAGACCTATTTATTTAATCCGGGATTGGCGGCTATTTCAAACAGGGTTTATGAGCGAGTTTGCGCAATGCTGCTTGAAAACGAAAAGGAGCTTGAGAACGAAACTGTTTTTCAGATAAAGGAAGTTGCAGGAGAAATTTCTGAGCAATTAATGCGGAGGATCGAAGGTTGAGAAGCCGAAACGCCTCCTTTTCCCGGAGAAAACATAGCCGGAGGAGCTTGAGCCGGAAATGTAATGACATAATAAAAAAGCGAGGCTTTTGCTCCGCTTTTTTACATATATTGACATATGTTAAAATTTTTGATATAATATTGGAGAAATTATGAAAGAAAAAATTAGGCATTATGTTTTTTTGCTTCTAATTCCTACGGCAGTTTCAATTGGATACTGTTTTTTTCGTAATAGGGAGAATACAAAAATGATTGAAATCGATCCTTCTACAATTATCGTAGCACTAATAACCGCACTTACATCAATGATAGGTATAATTGTTGTTGAAATCTGCGGTTGGCGTAAAACACTCAATAAAATGAAGCATTATGAAGAGATTATTGGAGTTGATAAGAATCGTGTCTGTTTATCTCAACAGCACGAGGATATGGAAAAATCCATTTTAAGCAAGACCGGCGAAGTAAAAACAATTTTAAATTCCGAACTTAATACTGCAAATACTAAGCTGGAAGGTTTGTATTATAAGATGAAAAAAGATGAAGAAGCCGAAAAAATTAACAAGGCGGTTTTATCGGCAAGCGGTCGTTCAGCGGATGAGTTTATGAATGATACGAAAAGTTTTTTTCAATTGTATGCGGATGAAATAAAAAAGAGTGCCGCTCTAAGTGCCCAAATTGAAAAATTAGAAAAACAAAATGCCGCGCTTAGTGCAAGTAACGCTAATTTACAGAATAAAATAAATAAATTTACTCTTCAGAACGATGAGTTAAATAAAAAAATCGAGAAGCTTAATATAGAATTGCATAGGGAGACTGAAGCACAAGAAAGTGGTTTGGACATTAAAAATTCTGTAAATATGGAAATGTAATCACAGCTATTCTTTAAGATTATTTGGCGTTTGATTTTTAATCGAACGCCTATTTTTTATCACTTTGTTAAGGTTACACTTTTCCTTAAATTTCAGAAATAATTCCTTATAAATATACAACCTCATTTTTATCTAAAATACCGATTGAAAAGTAATTTAAAGAATGATATACTTAGAATAGGGATAGAATGACACCTTGGAGAAAGGACAAAGCTATGAAAAAGTTAAATATTTCAAAATCTACTTTAATAACCGCAATAATGCTGACTGCTTCCCTGCTCCTTTCGGGGTGTACCGAAGGAAACGCCGAATTCGTGAGCGGCGGAGGGAACAGCGGCGCTGCTGTAACTGAAACTAACATTTCCAAAACAGCGGCGGCGGAGGCTGCAGCAGCGGAAACCATAGCGACTGCGCCTGCGGAGACCGTTACCGCCGAAACCTCCGAGCCTGTCACCTCGGCGGCTGAGACTTCTTTTTCTGCTGCCGAGACGGCTAAACCGACAGAAAAAATAACAGAAGCCCCCGCAACCACTCCCACGGTTACCGCCGCTCCCGCATGGACGGAGACTAAGGCAAGCGGGACTATGTATATAAACACGGACGGCGTGTACAGCCGCAAGGAAGCTATTCAGGGCAGTACGAGGGTAAAGCAGTATTCGCTTAATGAAGCCGTTACCGTTACGGCTAAGACCGATACAAGCTATTATAAGCTCAGCGACGGGGCTTTTGTTCATGCTGATTATCTCAGCAGCAATAAGGTGACCGTTACCACTACGACCACGGCGGCAGCTCCTGCTAAGCCTGCTGTGATTACTACAGCAACGCAAAGCAAGCCTACGGAGCAGGATAGAAGCTATTTAAATCTTTCTGACTCTGATGTGAAGTATATTTTGAATGAGTGTGAAAAGTATGCTAAGTCGCTTGGTTTTACGGTTATGACTTATAACGAATACTTAGTGGCAGAGGAAGAATATTCAAAAAAACAAATGGAAATTCAAGATAATGGGGGTTCAGTTGAAGAACTGGAAGCGATTAGAAAAGCGTGGAAAACTGATTTAAAATATATTACTAATTGTGATGAAAAAGATTTTTGGCATGGTGATTGGCACTATATTATGTATGCGGGCGATTTTACCGGTGGTGAATATACACATTCAGTCAATGGCTATGATACACATTGCGATACAAAAGAGCAGAGCATTGAGTGGGTTATAAGGTTTTTAAAGAGCTGGATTGAATATGAACACAATGAAGGCAGAAGCTGCAGCACGGCAGGAACAAGGCTCAAAACCTTTGACAATATCGCAAAGGAAAAGGGAGACTGGGGTGTGGTATCATATGATGATATTCACTCGGAATACTCCACATACATTGTTTTTGATATGGATACCTCGTATGCCTTTGCGGTAAAGTTTTATTAAATTTAAAGTCTTAAACTGATATTTTAGGCGCTTGATTTTAAAGTCAAGCGCTTTTTCTTTTACAGCAAATTCAAGAAGCCCTTGCCCGAGGGCTTCTTTTTATATAGAAGGCAAAAAGGAAATATTTTCAGAAGGGAGAAAATCTATGAAAAATATTTTTAAGAAGCTGACGTCAATGGTATTAGCCGCCGCAGCCACAACAGCGGCGGTAAATTTCACGCCGTTGGCGCAATCCGTTTCCGCTTCGACCTTTGAAACGGACGATAAAGTAACTGTTTCTTGCAGTTACTTCCCGTACACCTATAATTTTCAGGGAAGCGGCTTAACACCGATTTGGGGATATATACCCGATTTGACCGCAGACGGACAAACGGCATACTGTATCGACAGCTTAGCCGACTCAGGCGATGGAGCGGGTACTCAGTCGAGATTTACTGTTGAAGAACTTGAAACACCCAATAACCCTTTAAGCCTTGCTATTGCTTACGGCTATACCGGAAAAACCAAATACGGTTACTCGGCTGAAACTGAACAGCTCGCCACTCAGATTATGGTTTGGTGTATTCAGGACGGCTGGTATGACAACAGCAACGAAAGTATTGCTTTGGATCGATTTACCGCAAACATGGGCAGCACTCTTGCTTCAAACGTTAAAACCGTTTATGGCAAGATTAAGGCTAATATGAAGGAGTTTAATAAAAAACCTTCCTTCAATGGTGATACTCAAAAATTAGCCTATAATGCCTCCACAAAAAAGTGGACATACACGCTTTCCGACAGCAACGGTGTTGCCAATAAGTTTGACTGGGCAAGCGCATTATCAAAGTATTCGTATCTTTCTGTAAACGCAACCTCAAGCTCAGTGACATTTACCTCCACAAGAGCATTTGACACAATAACGCTTACAGCGGATTACAATAACAGCGCATATACACCGGTAAGAGCCGTGCGTCTTGTGCCTGATCCCGGACAGAGTAATGAACAGAGCTGTATCACTTATAAAGTTATAAGCGACCCTCCCAAAGCCACTGTTAAGCTCTACGCCGAAGAAAACACCGGAGACCTGAAAATAATCAAGACCTCCGATGACGGAAAAGTATCAGGTATAAAGTTTCTGGTATTCAAGGGCGGAAGCTCCACACCGAGTGTGTACTCCACTAATTCCAAAGGCGAAATACTGATTAAGGATCTGACTGTCGGAGCTTATATTGTATCCGAAGTAGTCCCGGACGGTTATCAAGAACAATCCGATAGAATGGTCACGGTCTCAGCCAATCAGACCGCTGAGGTCACCTTTAATAACGTTCCGAGCACGGGGGATTTGAAAATTATCAAGACCTCTGACGATGGAAACGTTTCTGGTATCAGCTTCACGTTAAGAATTGCGGGACCGGCAATGACTAAGGTGGGAGACTTCACTACCAACTCTAAGGGCGAAATACTGATTGAAGATTTAAAGCCCGGGCAGTATGTTGTTTTTGAAAATGTTCCCGAGGGCTATGAAAATCAACCTGCTCAGTCCGTAACCGTAGAATACGGCAAAACCGCAGAGGTTAAATTCAATAACGTTCCTGCAAAGGGTGATTTAAAAATTATCAAAACCTCTGAGGACGGAAAAGTTTCGGGTATCACCTTCACGGTAATAATTGCGGGCGCAACAACGACTAAGATAGGAGACTTCACTACCAATGCCAAGGGCGAAATACTAATTGAAGATTTAAAGCCCGGACGGTATGTCGTTATTGAACATGTTCCCGAGGGCTATGAAAGTCAGCCTGCCCAGTCCGTAACCGTAGAATACGGCAAGACCGCAGAGGTTAAATTCAATAACGTTCCTAAAAAGAGCGATATAATAACCGCTGCCTCAATCGGCGGTGAAAAAGCGGCGTTCACTAAGCAGAACGATACAATAACCGTTGACGACGTAATCAGCTATTCCGATCTTATTGACGGCAGAGAATACACCGTTAAGGGCGTTCTGATGGATAAAGCGACAGGTAAGGAATTTCTTGTAAACGGAAAAAAGATAACCGTAGAAAATACATTTACCGCAAGCAAGACAAGCGGTCTTGTAAAGGTAAGCTTTTCCTTCCCCGCTTCCGCTGTCACCAAGAAAACCGAGCTTGTTGTTTTTGAGGAGCTGTATTACAACAATGTTAAAATCGCAGAACACAAGGATATTAATGATTTGGGGCAGACGGTAGCCGTTCATGTTCCCGGTATCGGTACCACAGCAAGCGTAAACGGCGTTAAGGATATTTTTACCGCCAATGGCGCCGTTACAATCAAGGATACCGTTGCCTACACCGACCTAATAGCAAGCAGCAGCTTTGCGGTGGGAGTGGACAGCGAATACACACTTCAAGCCGTACTGATGGACAAGGCTACGGGCAAGCCCTTCCTTGTAAACGGAAAACAGGTAACGGCAGAAAAGAAATTTACCGCCTCCGCTGAAAACGGAAGCGTTGATGTTTCCTTAATCTTCGATGCCTCCGCAATAACCAAAAATACACAGCTTGTAGTTTTTGAGAGCTTATACTTCCACGGCTCTAAAATAGCAGAACACAGCGACATTAACGACAAGGGACAGACGGTAACCGTTCATGCTCCCAATATCGGTACAACCGCAGCGGTCGGAAGCGAAAAGGACGTATTCTCCGCTAACGGCACAATTACCCTTAAGGACACGGTTTCCTATTCCGATTTGGTTGTGGGCAAGGAGTATACCTTACAGGGCGTGCTGATGAATAAGGCGACAGGAAAGGAATTTACAGTGAACGGCAAGCCCGTTGCGGCAAGCGCCGTATTTACCGCAAAGACCGCAAGCGGAACAGCCGATGTTACCTTCACCTTCAATGCTTCGGGTATCACGGCAAATACCGACCTTGTGGCTTATGAAAGCCTTTACTTTGGCAGCCTTAAGATTGCCGAGCATAAGGACATCAACGACAAGGGACAGACCGTAACCGTTCATGCTCCCAAAATCGGTACCACCGCAGCCGTTGGCGGCGAAAAAGATATTTTCTCCGCAAACGGAACAGTAACCCTTAAAGACGTTGTTTCCTACTCCGACCTTATTGTAGGCAAAGAATATACCTTGCAGGGCGTTCTGATGAACAAGTCAACAGGAAAGGAATTTACAGTAAACGGCAAGCCTGTTGCGGCAAGCACCGTATTTACCGCAAAGACCGCAAGCGGTACAGCCGATGTTACCTTCACCTTCGATGTTTCGGGTATCACGGCAAATACCGACCTTGTGGCTTATGAAAGCCTTTACTTTGGCAGCCTTAAGATTGCCGAGCATAAGGATATTGACGATAAGGGACAGACCGTAACCGTTCACGCACCCAAGCTTAAGACAACTGCAACCTCCAACAGCGAAAAGGACGCTTTTGCAGTGGGTACGGTTACAATCAAGGACGTTGTTTCATATACCGACCTTATTGTCGGCAAGGAATATACCGTTAAAGGCGTTTTGATGAACAAGGCGACGGGAAAAGAATTTACCGTAAAGGGCAAGCCCGTTGAATCCACAGCAGCTTTTACCGCCAAAAATTCAAATGGTACCGTTGAGCTGACTTTTGTTTTTGACGCTTCGGAAATCACATTAAACACTACCGTTGTGGCATTTGAAAGATTGTATCAGAACGGTATTGAGATAGCGGTTCATACCGACATTAACGATAAGGATCAGAGCGTAGAGCTGCACAAGCCCAATGCACAGACAACCGCCAAGGTAGGCGAGGATAAGGAAGTATTCGCCTTTGAGAAAATCGTTCTTGAGGACACAGTGGAATACTCCGATTTGATCATCGGAAAGAAGTATACCGTAAACGGCGTTCTGATGAATAAAGCAACCGGTAAGCCCTTCCTTGTAAACGGCAAACAGGTTACCGCAAGCACAGAATTCACTGCCAAGACCGCAGACGGCAAAACTACGGTTAAATTTGTATTCGACGGATCGGGCATTACTCAGAACACCGACCTTGTTGTATTTGAAAGAATATACCAGAATGGAATCGAGATAGCCGCTCATGCTGATATTAACGATGAGAGCCAGACCATTAAAGTTCGCACTCCAGAAATCGGTACCTCAGCAACAGTAAGCGGCGAAAAAATTACCAATGAAAAGGAAGTGTTCGGACAGGGAGAAATCACAATTACAGATACCGTAAGCTATCGTGACCTGATTGTCGGCAAGAAATACACCTTACAGGGCGTGCTGATGAACAAGGCAACAGGAAAGGAATTTACAGTAAACGGCAAGCCGGTTACAGCAAGCGCCGTATTTACGGCAAAGACCATAAACGGAACGACCAAGGTTACTTTCAAATTCGACGCTTCGGGTATCACAGCAAATACCGACCTTGTAGTTTTTGAAACCCTTTACTTCGACAGCTTTAAGCTCGCCGAGCATAAGGACATCAACGACAAGGGACAGACAATAACCGTTCATGCTCCCAAAATTGGCACTAAAGCAGCCGTAAACAATGAAAAAGACATTTTCTCCGCAAACGGAACAGTAACCCTTAAGGACGTTGTTTCCTATACCGACCTTATTATCGGTAAGGAATATACCGTTAAGGGCGTTCTTATGAGCAAAGTGACAGGCGAAGCCTTTACCGTAAACGGCAAGCCTGTTGAAGCCGAGACTAAATTTACAGCAAAAACCGCAAACGGAAGCGTAACTGTTACCTTTACTTTTGATGTATCAGCAATTGACAGGAATACAGACCTTGTTGTATTCGAGAGCTTGTATTACAGCGGCGTTAAAATAGCCGATCACAGCAATATGAGCGACAGAGGACAAACGGTTACCGTTCACAAGCCCAGACTTGAGACAACAGCAGCCTCCAACAGCGAAAAGAACGCTTTTGCAGTAGGTGTGGTTACAATCAAGGACGTTGTTTCCTATACCGACCTTATTGTTGGCAAGGAATATACCGTTAGAGGCGTTCTGATGAATAAGGCGACAGGAAAAGAATTTACCGTAAACGGCAAGCCCGTTGAAGCGTCGGCAGCCTTTACCGCCGAAAATTCGGAAGGCGCCGTCGAGGTTACCTTTGTTTTCGACGCTTCGGAAATAACCATGAACACCACCGTTGTGGCATTTGAGAGATTGTATCAAAACGGTATCGAGGTAGCGGTTCATACCGATATTAACGATGAGGATCAAAGCGTAGAGCTGCACAAGCCCAATGCACAGACAACCGCTAAGGTAGGCGAGGACAAGGAAGTATTCGCCTTTGAGAAAATAGTCCTTGAGGACACAGTGAAATATTCTGATTTGATCGTGGGCAAGAAGTACACGGTAAACGGCGTTCTGATGAACAAGGCTACGGGTAAGCCCTTCCTTGTAAACGGAGAACAGGTTACCGCAAGCACCGAATTTACCGCAAAGACCGCAGACGGCGAGGTTACCGTAATATTCGTATTCGACGGATCGGGCATTACTCAGAACACCGATCTTGTTGTATTCGAGAGAGTATATCAGAACGGAATCGAGGTAACGGCTCATACCGATATTAACGATGAAAGTCAGACCATTAAGGTACGCACTCCCGAAATCGGTACCTCCGCAGCGGTAAGCGGCGAAACAATCATCAATGAAAAGGAAGTATTCGGACAGGGCGAAATCACAATTACGGATACCGTAAGCTATCACGACTTGATTATCGGCAAGGAATATACATTGCAGGGCGTTCTTATGGACAAATCCACAGGAGAAATGTTTATTTCAAACGGCGCTCCCGTAATTGCCGAGACTGTTTTCACAGCGGAAGCAAACGACGGCGAGGTTAATGTTACCTTTATTTTTAGCGCCGATGAGGTGAACGAAAACACAAGCCTTGTAGTATTTGAAACGCTTTATTTTGACGGCGTTAAGATTACCGAGCACGCCGACGTCGAGGACGAAGGACAGACAGTCGTTCTCCGTTCCCCCAAGCTTGAAACTGCGGCGGACGTAAACGGAGACAAGGACGTATTTGCAGTAGGAACTATTACCGTTACAGACTTTGTCGATTATCACGATTTAATAGTGGGCAAGGAATACACCGTTAAAGGCGTTTTGATGAACAAGGCGACAAATAAGCCCTTCATCGCTGACGGAAAAGAAATTACAGCGGAAGCGACCTTTATTGCGGAACGCACGGACGGTCAGGTTATTGTTACCTTTGTCTTTGACGCTTCCGAAATTAAAGTCAACACTACCGTTGTTGCATTTGAAACGCTGTATCATGAGGGTATAGAGGTAGCCGTTCACGCCGACATCAATGATGAAGGTCAGAGCGTAGAGCTGCATAAGCCCTCCATCAGCACCGTTGCAACTATTAACGGCGCTAAGGAGATATTTGCGGTCAAAAATGTTACCGTAAACGACACAATAAGCTACAGCGACCTTGTAATCGGTAAGGAATACACAGTCAGGGGCATTCTGATGAACAAAGCAACGAACATGCCCTTCCTGATGAACGGCAAGGAAGTTACAGCGGAAAGAACCTTTACGGCGGAAGCTTCCGCTGGGGAGGTTGAGGTTGCATTTACCTTTGACGGAAGCGAGATTACCGAGGATACCGAGCTTGTGGTGTTTGAAAACCTGTACCAAGACGAGACGGAGCTTGCCGTTCACGCCGACATTGAGGATATGGGACAGACGGTTATTATCCGCCCCCGAATCACTATTGAGGAAGAGCCGCCGAGAGGCGACGCACCGCCCGAAACGGGAATCAGTGCTGTTTCCGGTCTTGCGGCGTTCGGTTTGGCAGCGGCAGCAGTGATTATCTTTAAGCGCAAGAGAGACGATAAGTAATTTTACGGAGGATTTTTTGAATGTTTTGGATTTTCGGAATATTGTGCAGAGCGCCCCCTTAACGGGGGCTTTTGCTTTGCCTATGCGGGTTTATTCTACAGAAAGGAAAATAATTTAATGTGAGCAAACGATGGATAAATACAAATAAGTGCCGGAGATGTCCTTATGCTTCTTATAGAGACGACAGGGTTATTTTCTGTGGGGTGTGCGTAAAAGACATTTTGAAGGATATGAGAAAAACGAAACAGAAAGGAATGGAAAATAATGAGCAAAGTTATTGAAAGACTGGAAACGCAGGGTCAGACCTGGACAAATGTAACGTTATACAAAAGCCTTGATGAAGTGCGCAATGCGGGATTAAGCTTTATGCATGAGGATAAGGAGGGTACTTTTTTCGGGGCGGTTTCAAATGAAGGCAGTACCTTGGATAAGGTTGGCTTTGTTCCTTACAAAGGATATTATCCCGATTATCTTAAGCTTGCAAGGGATTCCGAGCCTGCCGTGATACAGGAGCACGATAAAGCTTTTACTGCTGAGATAGATCATGTAAATGTTACTGTGTTGGACGGCAGATTAAGCGAAGCGGAGATAAAAGCGTACATTGACAGGGCAAGAGAAAAGTTTCCGGATAAGCTTGTTAAGGCAATGACCATTTCCGTTGTTGACAGTAATCATGTTGATATAGAATACCATCATGACACTACTCCCTTTCAGCGCCTACGCCGTGTAACGGGATACCTTGCAGATGAGCACAGAACGAATAACGCCAAACGTTCGGAAATAAAGGACAGGGTTAAGCACGACATATCACCGACAATGGATTTTGAGGACGTTTATATTGATAACGAGGAGGAAAACTCGGAAGAAGAGGCAGTTTCGGAAGAGGAACAGCCCGCAGAAAAAGAACAGCCTGCGGAGGACGATGAAGTCCCTGCTTTAGTACAGTCTATGTAATTTTTTTATCTGGAGGAATGCAAAATGAATAAAAAGTTAAAGAAAATCGTTTTTTTGATTGTAAGTTTAATCGCATTAACAGCTTTAGCCGTTCCCGCTTTGGCAAGCGGGGACGTTGCGGGAGCAGTGGAAAAGACATGGGACGCAGCTAAAGATCAAATAAAAAACATTGTCGACAATGTTGTGTTTCCCGTAATCGACGTCATTCTTGCCATACTGCTTTTTGTCAAAATCGGTACGGCATATTTTGAATATCGGAAAAGCGGACAGTTTGAATTTACCGCTCCTGCAATAATTTTCGCCTGCCTGTTATTCACATTAACCGCTCCGCTGTATATCTGGCAAATAATCTCCTGATTAATTCCTTTAAGGAAAAAGGAAGGAGGCGATTTTTACGATTGATAATATAATGGGCAGTATGTTTGACGGATTGATACAGACCCTCGTAACATTAATGTGGAAAGTGTTCGGAGACTTCCTTGTGCAAATTCAAAACGAAGGAATAAAAATATTCGAACTCAGATGGGTTAAGGGAGCGCTGCAATTATTTTTTCTGTTTGGCTGGGCAATGTTTGCAATAGGCGCCGTCTTATCCGTGTTCGACTTTGCCATAGAATACCAGAACGGACGTGCAAGCGCAAAAACAACCGCATTAAACATACTTAAGGGCTTCTTTGCCGCCTCTCTTTTCAGCGTTGTTCCCATAGAGCTGTACCGCTTTTCGCTTATTCTTCAGACCACGCTTATGGGAGACTTGAGCGCTGTGTTTGCGGAAATGCAGGGCTGGAGCGATAATTCGCTGTTTGATTTTGCAGGAATCAGCGGAGGATTTGATAATGTTCTTACGCTTATTGAGATAATATGCGGCGTTATTGCCGTAGTCAAGGTGTTTTTTGCCAGTATCAAAAGGGGAGGTATATTGTTTATACAGATAACGATAGGATCGCTCTACATGATTTCGATTCCGAGAGGGTATACGGACGGATTTAATCAGTGGGTAAAGCAAGTTATCGCACTGTGTCTGACGGGATTTGTTCAAACCATCATGCTCTTCCTCGGAGTAATAACCGTATCGGAAAACGCAATATGGGGCATAGGTATATTGATAGCGGCAGCGGAAGTCCCAAGGGTTGCACAGCAATTCGGACTCGACAGCTCTGTAAGAGTTCAAATGCATTCCGTTTTATATTCCACAAGCATGATTACAAACCTTATAAGAGCTGCTTCCCGTAAATAAACACAGAAAGGACACAAAAATGAACGTTTACCTTTACCCGCAAAATCTTAAAACCATAGCCAAGCTTTGGTTTTGGAGCCTGAGAGACGCCGGCATAATTTTAATTTCACTGTTGATTTCAGTATTTGCTATTGTAAACGGAATAATATTCCCCTCGGTTTTAACTCTTTGCTATATCGTTTTAACGCTGCGCCCCGACGATGTTTCTATTTTGGATTACCTGAAATGGGCGGTAAAGTATTTCATTACGGTTCAGCAGACATACAAATGGAGGTGTAAAGAGTGAGTAAAAGAAAAAATATAAATTCGACCCAAGAGCTTATCGGAATCAAAACCTTTACCGATTACGGACTGGAAACCGTAGGCGGGGAGCTGCTGTTCTATGCGGTGGCTCCCACCAATATTTCCGTACTGTCATATGAGAACGTTCAGGTAAAGATACATCATATGCTGATGATTTTGTCTACTCTGCCGAATATAGAAATATCCTGCACCGATTCATGCGAATGCTTTGACGATAACAAGGCATATTTGCAGATGAGAATCGAAAAAGAAAATGAACCTAAGATAAGGGATATTCTCCGCAGCGACATAGAGCAGCTTGACAGCATTCAAAGCGAAACGGCTACCGCAAGAGAGTTTATGTTCGTCGTACGGTGCAGGAATATGAAATCCGAGCAGGTATTTCAAACCGCTAACCGAGTTGAAAAGATCATTACAGAACAGAATTTTGAGATCAGGCGAATGAAAAAGAGCGACGTCAAAAGAATGCTGTCGGTTTATTTCAATTCGGGGAAATACGGCGATCAAATGCCCGATATTGATGGAGAGCAGTATATGGAAAAGAAAGGGGGAAGCGGCGAAAATGAAGCTGATACCAAAGAGAAAAAATAAAGAGCTGACCGCAGAGCAGCGGGAGGTTATATACACAAAGGATTTTTTCGACTGTATTGCTCCGTCGACAATAAAATTCTTTCCCGACCACTATATAGTCGGAGACACTTACCGCTGTGCCTGGGCGGTAAGAGAGTACCCGCCCTCTACTGAGGAACAGGCTGTTTTAGGTCAGCTGGGGGACAGAAACGGAGTTACGCTTCGAATATATCACCGATTGGTCGAATCCACCGAACAAAATAAAATAACGCAAAACGCCGTCAGAAAAAACAAAATGAAGATCGGCAGCAATAATGTAAACGAAACCGTAGAAGCGCAGGGGAACATTCAGGACGTTGTAGAAATGCTGTCTCAGCTTCGGAACACCAAAGAACCGCTCCTGCATTGCTCGGTATTTATTGAGCTTTGCGCCGGCAGCGAGGACAAGCTTCGAGAGCTGCAAACCGATATATCTATGGAAACTATTCGTTCTAAAATAACCGTTGATAAGCTTCTCCTTCGACAGCAGGAAGGCTTCCTTTCCGTCCTTCCCGTGGGTGCGAATATGTTCGGCACACAATTTGAGAGGGTGCTTCCGGCAAGCTCGGCAGCTAATCTGTTCCCATTTAATTTCAGCGGAAAAACCGATCCTATGGGCATAAGGATTGGAAGAGACAAGTACGGAAGCAATATACTTGTAGATTTTGACCGACGCAGCGAGGATAAAACCAACTCCAATATTCTTATACTCGGCAATACAGGAATGGGCAAATCCTATCTGCTTAAGCTTATCCTTACCAATCTCAGGGAAAGCGGAAAGACTTGTATAATTTTAGACCCGGAGGCTGAATACGAATCGCTTGTAAAGGCTTTAGGCGGCTGTTATATTGACTTTATGAGCGGAGTCTACAGGATAAATCCGCTTGAACCCAAGTCATGGACAGACGGAACAATAGAGGAAAATGACGGTGTAAATGTTCCGGAAGCCTTTAAAAAAGCCACCAGATTAAGTCAGCATATTGCATTCCTTAAGGACTTTTTCAGGACGTACAAGAGCTTTACCGACAGCCAAATCGACGCCATAGAGATACTTTTGTCAAAGCTTTATGCACGGTTCGGCATAACCGACGGCACGGACTACAGCAGAAAAAAGCCCTCAGACTTTCCTATTATGGAGGATTTTTACAAGCTTTGCGAGGAAGAATTCATGACCTATGACCGGAACAGAAAATATCTGTATACCGAGCAAATGCTTCAGGAAATATGCTTGGGGATACATTCAATGTGCGTAGGCTCCGAAAGCAAATATTTCAACGGTCATACCAATATCACCGATGATAAATTTCTTTGCTTCGGCGTCAAGGGTCTTATGGATACCAATAAGCGCCTTAAAGACGCAATGCTTTTTAATATCCTTTCGTATATGTCCAACACGCTTTTAAACAAGGGAAACACGGCGGCGGCAATAGACGAGCTGTATCTTTTTCTCACAAATATGACTGCCATAGAATATATACGAAACGCTTCCAAGCGTGTCCGCAAAAAAGATTCGTCAATTATTCTTGCTTCACAGAACATAGAGGATTTCCTAATTCCGTCCGTTCGTGAGTTTACAAAGCCGCTGTTTTCCATTCCGACTCATCAATTTTTATTCTGCCCGGGGTCGATAAATCCCAAGGATTATACCGACGCTTTACAGGTCGAACCCTCCGAATATGAATTAATCAGGTATCCCGAAAGGGGAACATGCCTTTACCGCTGCGGCAACGAACGGTATTTATTACAGGTTATCGCTCCCGAATACAAGTCAAAAATATTCGGAAAAGCGGGAGGAAGATAAGAGCCTTACGGCAAAAAAGAAAGGAGACGATAGGCATTGACCTTTACCGTAGCCGCCTCTTTAAAAAGGGCTGCATTATTACTGATTAAAAGCCCTAAATTCAGAAAATTTCTGATAGGATTGCTTATTATAATTGTCGTTTTGCTGTCGCTTCCCTCGGTGGTTATGAATTATCTGTTCGGCGGCGATCCTCAAAACCCTGAAGGAGATTACGATCCCAATGCTGTAATATGGGAGTCCCTGTCTGAATCTCAAAAGGAGTATTTAACAAATATTTATACGCTTTTAGACGATTCGGAAATAAGGTCTAAGGACACCGAAGCTACTGTTCTTATCGTTTTTTACCTCGGAAATTATTTGAATGATTCGGATTTTCCGCAAAAATTTGTATCGTGCTTTGATAAAAATCAGGATACGGAAGCGCTGATAGAAAACATAAATTCAGCTTTCGGCGAAAATATTAATGCAAACGAATTCAAAGAGGCTGTGGATTATTACAAGGCATATCTCAATCGGGATTACGAGCCTTGGGAAACCGTTGTAAACAGTTTGGACAGCGAGATAAGGGATATGGTACTCGTTATCGAGGAAAAACTTGAAACGGCAAAGAAAAGCGACATGCTTATAGAAGCTCGGATACTTGCCGTATTTTTTCTGTCGGAGTACATTAATGACAGCGCTTTTTCAAGTAAGCTTATATATGGCGTCCTTCAAAATAATTCGAGCATATATGAACTTGTCAATCGTGCAAACATCATTTTCAATACCGATATTTCCGTAGAAAAATTCAAAAACGCCGTCAATTTTTATTACGATGAGGCAAGAAACAGCGAAGAAAGCGAGCCGATTACCTCAACATCAGCAGAAAAAAAGAATTGATTTTTTAAGAATTTCAATTCTTTTTTCTTTCTGTCCGGGGGCACACTTGAACAAATAAGCGTGCCGAAAAACTTAGGCAGTACCGCATAATGACCGCCTGACAGCTTCGTGTATGATTGGAAATCAGGCAACCAAAGGAGTAAAAACAATGAAAAAAATATCCGTCAATTTGGAATACGATGAGGAAAAACTTGCTGCCTTAAGGCTGTATTTGGAGCAAAAAAATATCAGTCTTGAGTGCAGAATTGCCGAACAGCTTGAAGCCCTTTATCAAAAAAATGTTCCTTTAACGGTACGTCAATTTATAGATTTTAAGTCGGGAAGTTCTAAAGATGACTCCCCCAAGAAGTCCGATAAAGAATCTAAATCAAGCAGCGCCGAGCAAAAGCGCACCCCATCTCAGCCGGAGCAGAATACCACCGATTCCGCCCAAAATCCGAGGGTTGAAAATTAAGCAGGATAAAGGCAGGTGGCGGTAAACCGCCACTCTGCCGAGGTACAGCGGTCGGCAGTGCCGACCGCAAGGGCATTTAACAAATTTATGGTTTTTTTAATATAGGTATACCTAAAATGAAAATTTGACACCTTGCAGATTTACCCTTTAGGTATACCTTATACTTGAAATTTAGCATACCAAACAATTTTAAACGGTGCACCTGCAAGATATATCCTTTAGGTGCACTTTCAGGGAAAGGAGCTTATATGCAGGAAAAGGAAACCAAAATGAAAACCGCTATATGGATATATCCGTCCGTATATGAACAAGTGCAAAACAAGTTTAAAGATGATAACTGCAAAAGTCCGAGTGAATTTATTGAAAAGGCGATAACATTTTACTGCGGTTATCTTTCCACAAATGACAGCAGCAGATATTTACCCAATATCATAACCTCAACCTTGAAGGGTATAGTTGACGAGAGCGACAACCGTATAAGCCGCATGCTGTTTAAAATGTCCGTGGAAATGGCAATGATGATGAACGTGCTTGCGGCGGGAAGCAATATTGATAAGACGGAGCTTAGCCGCTTGCGGGGGAGCTGTGTTGAGGAGGTGAAGCGGCTTAACGGTTCGTTCAGCCTTGACGACGCTATGAAATGGCAGAGGGAGTAATGTATGGCAAGGCTCATAGTTAAATGCAAGTATCTTAAATCGGGAGGAGGAAAAAACGTTGGCGGATATATCAAGTATATAGCCACTCGTGAAGGAGTTGAAAAAATTGACGATAGTGTGAAATCAAAATCCGTCTCCAAAAATCAAAACGAGCTTATACAAAAAATAATCAGCGATTTCCCCGAAAGTAAAGAAATGCTTGAGTATGAGGATTACGCTAAGAATCCCACTGTCGGAAACGCTTCCGAATTTATTTCCCGTGCCTTGGAGGATAATTCTTATGATATAGGCAATGCCGCCGTATACGCAAAATATATTGCGACACGACCGGGGGCAGAAAGCTTAAGCGGCTCTCATGGGCTGTTCTCCGATGACGGAATACCTTTGGAGCTTAAGGAAATTTCCGAAGAGATTAACAATCATAAGGGTAATATTTGGACATTAATCGTTTCGCTCAGGCGTGAGGACGCTCGGCGGCTCGGCTTTGATTCGGGCGGGCGCTGGCGGGATATGCTGAGAACTCAGACCGCCGCTCTTGCCGAAAACTTAAAAATTCCGATGGAAAATTTCAAATGGTATGCGGCTTTTCACAATGAAAGCCATCACCCTCATGTTCATATTGTAGCATATTCTTCAGTTGTCGGTCAAGGCTTTTTGACAAAAAAGGGGATTGAAAATATAAAGTCCTCCTTGGCTAACGATATTTTTAAGCAGGAGCTTTTGAGCGTTTATGAAGAGCAAACAAAACGCAGAGACAAATTAAGATCGGAAAGCAAAAAGGTTATATCGGACATAATTTCCGATATAAACAACGGAACCTACAAGAATCCCAAGGTCGAGGAGCTGCTGTTGATATTAGCCAACAAGCTGTCTCATGCTTCGGGGAAAAAGGTATACGGCTACCTTAAGCCCGAAGTAAAATCAATAGTAAATGCAATTGTGGACGAATTGGCTTCGGATAACCGAATTTTAAGACTGTATGATCTCTGGTATGAACAGAAAGAAAAAGCGGTAATGATTTATACTCAGCACCCACCGTCAAGAGTAAAGCTGTCTGAAAACAAGGAATTTAAATCGATTAAAAATGCGGTCATACAAGAAGCCCTTAATATTGCGAACGTAGAATCCGACATTAAGGAAAATCCCGATATTAATCCTAACGGCAAAGAATTTTTACAGCGGCAGGACAATAACCGCAGTGCATATGCCGCAGTGAGTGCATTAAGCCTTTTCCATCATATAGGACGTATTTTTCAGAATCGTATTTATGACAACCCCTCTGAAAAAACCGCAGTCGATCGGAAGTTAAGGCTTAAAACGGCGGAAAAGAAGCAAGCGCAAGGATTAAAGCAGTAAAGCGTTTTATGAAAGGAGTATTTTATGTTAAGAAGCGGTTTCACGTTTACACCCGAGCAAAAAGAAAGGGCAAAGCATACGGATATTGTAGAGCTGCTGCGCAAAAATGGGGAAACCCTTAAGCGCTCAGGCTCCGAATACGAATGGAAGGATCACGGTCAGAAAGTAACTATTAGGGGACATATATGGTTTCACCAATACGACAGAGAGGGCGGCGACGCAATTGAATTTTGCAGGAGATTTTACGGAATGAATTTTCCTCAAGCTGTCAAGTACTTGCTTGAAAGCGATGGGGCAGTTCTTACCGCATATTCCCCGCCAATAAGCGAACAGAATCGCAAACAGGATTCTATACAGAAAAAGCCTTT
>CAYMFX010000032.1:0-21013 GCA_964389845.1 uncultured Ruminiclostridium sp. | reverse complement strand
TGCAAGCAAGCGAATGGCAAAGGCGTGAGCCGCTAATTGTGCGGTGTTGCCTTAACAGTATTGCTTTTACAATCATTTTTCAAGTCTTGAATTATTGCCAAATTTATGGTATACTATATTTTGTCTGAAAATAATCTGCGAGGTTTTGATTTAATGGCTGAAAACATGCGGAGAAGAGAAATAGGCAAGGAGATTTATTTAACCCGTCTCACCGATAAAAAGGCAAAATTTAACGTTGTTTCCGTAAATTTTATCACTCCCGTTTCCGAGGAAACCGCTTCGGAGTACGAGGTTTTGACAAAGGTTCTGAGAGGATATAACAGCAAATATCCCCTGCTGAACAAAAAGCTGTCCTCTCTTTACGGCGCACGATTGGATTTCACCACGGTAAAGCTTAACGATACCCTTATCGTAAGCCTGACCGCCGAGTATATGGACGGCAGATATGCTTTTGACAATGAAAATATGGGCGCTGAAGCTGTGAAGGTGCTATTAAGCTGTATTTTTGAGCCTTGTATAGAAAGGGACAGGTTTTCGCCGCAATTAACAGAGGCGGAATGCAGAGCCGCCCTTTCTCAGTTCCAAGCCGAAAAGGATAATTTGTTCAATTATGCCGGTAGGCGTGCTTTGGAAATACTTTTCGAGGGAGAGCCTGCCGCCGTAAACGGTTCGTTGAAGGAAGAAGCTATAAAAAATATAACTCCTAAATCTTTGTACAAAGCATATAAACGGCTGTTGACACATTGCAGAGCGGAAATAATCTGCGTAGGGGGCAGCGATTTTGAAGAAGAGACAAGGGTTCTTTCGGAAAAGTTTTCGGAGCTTCGGCGTGAAGAAATATTTCTCTATAAATCAAAGACAAGCCCGTTAAAGAATAAAGTAAGGCGGATAACCGAGAAAACGGAAGCGACCCAAAGCATTCTGATAATGGGGTACAAAACCGATTTTGAGAATGAAGCGGCGTTAAGAGTCCTGAACGAGATGCTCAACGAATATAAACTGCGGGAAAAGCTTCCCCTGTGCTATTTCTGCTATTCTTACTTTAATTTTATTAAGGGAGCATTGTGGATTGAAAGCGGAATAGAGGGCGGTAAATCGAAGAGCGCCGAGGAAGAGATAGGAAAAATGCTTCTTGCTTTTGCGGAAGGAGAATTTTCCGATGATGACATTGAAAACGCAAAAGCATTCCGCAGCGGCATTCTCAGCGGTTACAATGACAATGCCAAATATATAGGCGCATGGTATCTCGCTCGAATCTTTGAGGACAACATAAAATCTCCCGAAGATGTGATTGAGGAGGACAAAAAGGTTACTAAAGGGGATATTATAAAAGCGGCAAAGTCTCTTAACTCAGATACCGTTTACCTTCTCCTTGAAAAAAAGAGAATAAATGATGAATAGTAATAAGGAAACAATTGAAAGCCCCTTCGCGGGAGAAAAGTATTACAGAATAAAGCATTCAAGCGGCTGCACCGTTTGCCTTTACCCAATAGAGGGCTGTATCGGAAGCTCCGTTTCACTGACCGTTAAATTCGGAGGTATTGACAGCGTTTTATCGGAGGGGAAGGACAAAACGGCGCTTCCCTGCGGTACGGCGCACTTTTTAGAGCATACGGTGTTCGGCGAATATAAAGCCTTTTTTAAAACGGCGGTAAACGTCGGCGCATACACCGATTTTGACAGCACCTCATATTCCTTTTCCTGTTCCGACAAAACGGAGGAAAGCTTGGAATCGTTGATAAAATGCGTTCTTGAACCCTGTATCACCGATGAAGCTGTTGAAAAAGAACGGAGTATCATTATCGGGGAAATAAGAATGAGAGAGAACGAGCCTTCGAGACGGGCATTTTACGGCTGTCTCAACGCCGCTTATCATAACCACCCGGTAAGAAATGACGTTATCGGTACGGAAAAGAGTGTTGCGGAAATTGACAGGGATTTGTTGGTGCGCTGTCATAAAGCCTTTTACCGACCCGATAATATGATAATTTCCATTGCAGGACGATTTGGTGAGGACAGAATTATAGGTATATGCGACAGACTGCTTAAAATGCCTCGCAGCGAATTGCAGGAAAGAATAATACCCGATGAACCTTATGAGGTAAAAGATAAGCTTGTGAGCGTTAAGCTTCCTTGTGCAAAGCCTTTTTTTGAGATAATGTACAAGCTTAAATCCTTAAAGGGCAAGGAGCCGGCAAGAGCTTCGATATTATACGAAACGGTTTTTGAAGCTTGTATCGGCTATACCTCCCCCATTTACTCAAAATTGTACGAGCAGGGAATTTTAGATTATCTGTATATCGGGGTTTTACAGGGGGAGGGGCATTTTTCCGTTTATCTTTCGGGGAGAGCGGAAGAACCCGCCATTGTAAAGGATAAAATCTTCGCTGAGCTTGAAAGACTTAAAAGCGAGCCTTTTTCGGAGGAGGATTTTGACGCTGTGAAAAAAAGCGTTTACGGCAATCTTATCGAAGGCTTGGGAAGTGCGGAAACAATGGCGCGCTCTGTTATAAACGCCGAAATGCTCGGTGTATCGGCATATGACGCTTTGAAATACGCTGCCGAGATAAAATATGAAGAAGCAGTAAAAACGCTTAAGGCATTAGATTTAGACAACCACAGCGTTTTTGCCGCAGAACCCGTATAAAGAACAACAGAACAACAGAACAGCATTAAAGAAAGGACATTTTTATGAAGCTATTAACAGAAACAGTGGAATTTCCGAATTTATTTTCGGGTGACATTGAGATAAACCGAGTGGCGTTTCGACTGTTCGGCATTGACATTTACTGGTACGGAATACTGATTGCCATAGGCGTCGTATTGGCGTTTTCCTATGCGCTGAAGCGGTCGAAAAAGGTGGGGCTTATATCCGACAATGTATTTGATACTGCGTTTATTGCCATTATCGTTGGATTTATCGGGGCAAGAGCTTATTATTGCCTGTTCTACAATCTGATGAACCCCGAAGCGGAAAACAAGTACAGCTTTATCACAATGTTCACAAAGATACACGACGGAGGACTTGCCATTTACGGCGGCATAATCTTTGGCGTTATAACGGGCATTATCGTTTGCAGAATCAAAAAATCGCCCTTTCTTCCCCTTTTGGACATTGCCGCTCCCGCCTTTCTCATCGGACAGGCAATAGGCAGGTGGGGCAACTTCATAAACCAGGAATGCTACGGCTCCCCCACTGCGGGAAACCTCCCTTGGGGAATGACGGGAAGCAAGATTGCACTTGACCCTATCGTAATTGAAGCCTCCAAGCAGATAACGGGAGACGAAAAAGTGCTTGTCCACCCATGCTTTTTATATGAAAGCCTTTGGTGCATTGCGGGCTTCTTGCTTATTCACTTTATCGCCAACAGGATACGCAGCTTTGACGGCGAGGTATTTTTGTTCTATGTGCTTTGGTACGGCGCAGGCAGAGGCTGGATAGAGGGACTGAGAACAGACAGCCTGTATGCAGGCTCTTTGAAAATATCACAGGTAATTGCTATTTCTTCCGCAATTTTAGCGCTGATAATGATAATTTACTTTAAAACATCCGCAAAGAAGGAAGGGAAACCCCTTTATGTCAATACCGACATAAGCAAAAAGCGCATTGAAGCTTACGAGAGAGACAGAAGGCTCGACAAGGAAAAGGAAGCGGCAAGAAAAGCTATGAAAAAGGCACAGGAAGCATACTCCGAAAAAACAGCGCCAAGCATATTGGGCGACGAAAGAGACATTGACGATAACAACAATAAATGAGAAAGGAAGCAAGAAAATGAACATCATTGACGGAAAAGCGGTTTCTTTGGCAGTTAAGGAAAGAGTAAAGGACGAAATCAGCGAAAAGGGACTGAAAATAGGCTTAGCTGTGGTTATTGCGGGCAACAATCAGGCAAGCAGAGTGTATGTAAACAACAAGAAAAAAGCCTGTGAATTCTGCGGCATTACCTCATATGAATACGCACTCCCCGAGGAGACAAGCGAAGAGGAGCTTTTAGAGCTTGTAGACACGCTCAACAAGGACGTTAAGATAAACGGGATATTGGTGCAGCTCCCACTGCCCAAACAAATAAACGAAAAGAAAATCATTGAGCATATCAGCCCTATAAAAGACGTTGACGCTTTTCATGCGGTCAATGTGGGAAAGATAATGATAGGAGACTACGCTTTTCTTCCCTGCACTCCTGCGGGCGTTATGGAGCTTATCCACTCCACGGGAACAGAGGTCTCGGGCAAGGAATGCGTGGTTATCGGGCGCTCCAACATTGTGGGAAAGCCTATGGCAATGCTGCTGCTTCACGAAAACGGAACCGTTACCGTCTGCCACAGTCGGACTAAGAATCTTGCCGAGGTTTGCAGAAGAGCGGATATTCTTGTATCGGCGGTGGGACGCGCCAACTTTGTCACTGCCGATATGGTAAAGGAGGGCGCAATCGTCATTGATGTGGGAATGAACCGCAACGAGGAAAACAAGCTTTGCGGCGATGTGGATTTTGAGAACGTCAAGGACAAGTGCAGCTACATAACTCCCGTGCCCGGCGGCGTAGGACCTATGACGATTGCCATGCTTATGGAAAACACCCTCAGAGCGGGCAAGCTTCAAAGCCTATGAAAAAAGGACAAACGCCTTTTGTCACAGGGATAATACTCTGCCTTGTGGCTGTATATCTGACTGTTTATTTCAGTATCAACGGTATGTGGAATGCGGGAACGATTATTGCTTTGATAATGATTGCGGGGCTTGCGGGATTTCAGTTCCTGCTCCACTTTAAATTTTTTAATAAGCATTGAAAATTCATCAATAAAAACTGCAATATCATAATATTAAATCAGGACAGAAAGGCATAACATCATGAAAACCACCGAAAAAAATATGGATTTCTTCGTAAAAAATGACGCAAGGACAAATAAACGGATAACCAAGGTTCTGCTATGGATGACTCTTGTTTTTCCCGCACTTTTTGCTTTAACCGCCATAGGCGTTTTCTGGATCGACTACGGCGATCTTACAAGACTTTCAATTATTGGTGTATTCTGTACGGTAGGACCTTTCTTTTTACAGAAATTAGGCGTACCCGTCAAGGCGATGAAATACATAAACATATTGGCTGTAGGGTTAATTATAATGCTGTTAGGCATGAATTCCGCCGTGGGAATTTATATGACATACGGGTTAGCGCTGCTGTTCAGCTGTATGTACTTTGACAAAAGGTTTACTATAAAGATTTCTGTTATTACATATGCAATGCTTTTTGTATCGACTTATTTCAGAATAATAGACGCTGTAGAGAACGGAAACGCTGCTCCTAACCTTACATTTTTCCCTTATATGATGGGCTTTACCATTGAGCATATAGTTATGAGCTTTGCGTTTATCACCTTAGCCAGCGTTTCCGCAAAGGTGCTGGAAAACCTCCACAGCTCGGAGCAGGTGACCGCTATAGTTGATAAATGCGGCAGCGTTTCGGAAAAATTGGTTGACACTATGAATATGCTTGCGGAGGATATGTCTGAAACGGAAAGAGCCACCGACGTTATAGTATCTTCGGCAAAGGAAACCTTAGACAACTGCGCCGAGAGCATGAACCATGTTGAAGCTATGCAGGACACGGTAAACAGAATGGTTGAGGCAACGGACTCCATTAATGAAAAAACCGAGCAGATGCTGGAGATTTCCGATGATATATGCAGCCGTATGGAAGGCTATGTGGGTCAGATGAATTCGGCGGTAGACAGTATGCGTCAGATAGAGTCCTCCGCCGATATGACCGAAACCTCGATTCGCAGTCTTGAAAAGGTTATCGGTGAGATAACGGAGCTTGTAAAACAGATAGCAAAAATTTCCGATCAGACAAATATCCTTGCTATAAACGCATCAATAGAATCGGCACACGCAGGCGAGCACGGAAAGGGATTTGCCGTAGTGGCTCAGGATATAAGAACTCTTGCGGAAAGCTCCAAAAATTCCAGCACTTCAATATCGAGGGTAGTGGAAAAAGTGCTCGCAATGCTTGAGGAAGTAAAAAATGCAAATGCCCGCAACATTAAATTTGTCGATAAGGGCATTGAAGAAATCTCCGGCGCACAGGCTGCTGCAAAGGAATTGGGACAGCTTCAATCCGACTCACGCAGCAAAACGGAACAAATAGCCGAAGACAGCAGGCAAAACGGAGAACGCAGCAGGCAGGTCTCCGATATGGCAGCGCAAATGAAGGACATTGCCGAAAGCTCTTATTCCAAAGCTAACTCCATCGTTGAAGAAACAGACAATCAAAAGCGCATCACGGCGGCAACCTCCGATACCTTTACTAATGTTAAAACAATTGCGGACGAGCTTTTAGTGCTGAGCAAAATCGATAAAGGAAACGGTGAATGATATGATTTTATTGGTATCGGAAGGGCTTTCCCTTGCTTTTTGTATCGCTCTTATCATTGCGCATTTATGCGGACAGGGCGTATTGGCTGTTATCTTGAAGGCTGCCGCCAGCTTATGCTTTTTGACTGCCGGAGCCTACGGATTTGCAAAGCGCAGGGACTCCTCTTCCGCAAAAATGCTCGGAGCTTTTGCGGCGTCGGCAGTCGGAGACGTTCTTCTTGCTCTTGATAAAGAGGAAGGCATACTTTTTGTTATCGGAGTTGCAAGCTTTGCCGCCGCTCATGTTATGTTCCTATTAGTGTTCTGCGGAATTTCGACTATACGCATAAGCGATGTAATAGCAACGGCGGTGGTTGTGGCGGGATTTATGCCGCTGCTGATTTTCGGAGATTTCGATTATCACGGACTTTTCCCGATTATTGTAGGATATACGGTTATAGTTTCATTTATGATGATAAAGGCTTTATCCTTGGGACGGGTTCGCAAGGGCAAGGAAAAAGCCGTATACCTTGTAATGGCGGGCGGGGTATGCTTCTTATTGTCCGATGTTCTGCTTCTGTTCTGCCTTTTTGGCAGCAGCACTCCAATCTGGGTACAGCCGGCTAACTGGATAATTTACTATATTGCTCAAATCTGCCTAAGCTATGCGATTAATCAAAAAGAGCTGCAATAACTTTTGCATAATGAAATATACCCGTCAAAACCTCAAAAAATAGAGCTTTGACGGGTATATTTGTTACCCAAAATGAAATTTTCGGGAGATGAACATATTGAAAAGCATCGTAAAATTTTTCAAGAAGGAAGCCGTGCTTTGCATTTCGGGAATATTAGCGGTTATCTCTTGCTTTATCGTACCGCCCTCAGCGGCATATGCGGAGTATGTGGATTTAAGGGTGCTGATACTTTTGTTTTGCTTGATGTTAGTGGTTGCGGGTATCAGGCAAACGGGGGCGTTTACGGTGATATGTGAAGCGCTGCTGAAAAAATTTCACGGGATAAAGACAATAGGTCTTATGCTTGTGATGCTGAGCTTTATCATGAGTATGCTGCTTACCAACGACGTTACATTGGTAACTGTCGTACCCTTCACACTGCTGATGTTTGAAAACATTTCGGGGGAGAAAAAACCCCGTGCGGAAATTATCCTGCTGATTTTGGAAACTGCGGCAGCCAATTTGGGAAGTATGCTGACTCCTATGGGAAATCCTCAGAATTTGTATCTGTACACAAAATTCAATCTGTCCTTTTCGGAATTTTTCGGAATAATTTTTCCATATTCGGCTTTGTCGCTGATATTGCTGATAGTATCGGTATTTTTGTTTCTCCCTAAGCTGCAAACGGAAAAGCACGACGGAAAAGCAAAAATAGAAGGTCGGCTGAAGCTTGTCGTATTTATTATACTGTTTGCGGTAAATATGCTGACAATACTGCGTATTCTTGACGACAAAATATTGCTTCTTATCGTTGCGTCGGCGGTGCTTGTCATTGACAGAAGGCTGTTTTTAAAGGCGGATTATTCTCTGCTGCTTACATTTGTGTTTTTCTTCGTCTTTGTGGGAAATCTCGGCTCTATTCCCGCACTGTCGGAGGGGCTGCGAAATATTCTTGAAGGAAGAGAAGCGGGAATATCCGTACTGCTGTCACAGGTTATCAGCAATGTTCCTGCGGCTGTACTCCTTTCCGGGCTTTCGGATAATGCAGAGGCGTTGATTATCGGAACCAATCTCGGCGGATTGGGCACCTTGATAGCCTCAATGGCAAGCCTTATCACCTATAAATTTTATTCTGCGGCAAAGGACAGCTCTCCCAAAAAATATATCTTGCTGTTCAGCTTGTTTAACCTGTGCTATTTGGCTGTTTTGGGAGCAATGTATATATTTATCAACTTATTTTTTTCTCAGTCTGTATTTATTTCATAAGGCTTTTCGCTCCCCCTTCCCTTCCAATCCTTTCTCCTGAAAACTCCCACCACCTTTTCATCAAGAAAAATCTGTTCATATTTATCATTGAGATATTCTTCCAAGCTGTAATCCTCATGCTCATACCGCAAATCAAGAACATAATATTCGGCGGTATGCTCGGTGGTTTCAAGCTGGTACAGCTCCTTTCTCTGTGAAAGATTGGAAAGAATGTATGTGCCGCTTGCAACGGAAGCGTCCTCGGGGATAAGTCCTGCGGCATAATCCAAGGTTTCTCTTTGATAAGCGTAATCCTCATAGCCTCTGTAATATGAAAGCCATACTCCGAAAATGCCCGTAAATACAATAACCGAACACATTGACGAGCATAAAAGCAGCTTACCTCTCCTTTTCCCCATATCCGAGTAATTCAGAACCGACAGATAAAGAAGCATTGCGCCGCTGCCCATACCGTACTGAAACATAATATCAAACTGGTATCTGTAATTCGTCATAAGATTCACAAGGACAAAGGGGATAAGAAGCAGCAGCCTTGAGGTTTTCTTTGTGCAAAACGGCATAAACATCAGAGGCGCAAGCATTTGCAGAAAATACTTTATCTTTTCCTCCGCAAAGCACTGCTGCAAAGCATAAACAGGATTCTGTACCACCGCCTTTATCACCGTAAACAAACCGCCTTCGTCATATATGTAGTTGTCATACCTTCCCGTCATCACACCGTCTCCGTAAACCGAAAGATACGAGGTCACACTTATGAAATATAATACGGAAATTATGAGCAGAGATGCACTACATTTGTAGTTTTTATTGGCAAAAATAAAGTACAATGCGATAACCGCCGCATAAATCGCCGCATCCTCTTTAACCGAAAGCAGAGCTAATCCAAAGACAAGTGAAAGCACATTTCTTTCCTTTTCCATAAAATAAATAAGCCAGAGTATCAGCGGCGCAAGAAAGTTATTCTCGTGAATATAGTAATTACAGCCGCCTGCCATTGCAGGATAGAAGATATAGCAAGCTCCGAAAGCCAATGCGGCGAGGTTGGACAGCTTGTGATTCTTACATATTTTTATTAAGGGCAATATTCCCGATGCGGTAATTGCACACTGCCCTATCATCAGTGTAATAGGCGTGGGAAAAATAATGTAAAACGGCAGAAGCAAGTAATAGATAGGAGAGAAATGAACTGCAAAATGTGACAGTAATCCGTCTCTTTCACAGGTAGTAAGCGCCATACCCGTTTCCTTCATATAGTAAAACATCTGTGAAAAAATTCCGAAATCGTAGCAGGGCGTCCAATAGTTGTTGTACCTTAAACAGCAGTTTATGCCGATAATCAAGGTAAAACCTAAAATCAGCACAATTGCCGCCGTCCACATTGCCGCTTTATTAAGCTTAATATTAACGCCCTCAATTTTTGCAAAGTATACAACCCCCGATAAAACGCCGCTTAATCCGAGAGCAAAATAAAAATCCTGATAGCTGTTAATGCCGACTAAGCAATATATTCCTGCGCAAATAATCATTATAACGGAAATAATCCTCTCGCGTTTTATGAAAAATAAAGAAAAGGATATTGCAAAAACAGTCAAAATGAACATAAATATATTTATTCCCGAAAAGAATTTAAGGTCATAGAAAAACTCCTTGTTCAAAAAAGCGTAAGCGGCGGAAACCGTTATCCACCCCGTAAATAAACAGGTCAGAGCTTTTGTTCCCTTCCCTTTTAAATATTTGCCAATAAAATTTTTTATATTTCCCATAGTATGATTCCTTCTAATTAACTACAATTGTAGTTTTTACTTTTAAAAATATTCGGAGCCGAAACTCCGTAATTGAAATAAATAGATTTAATTGTTATTGTTATTATTGCCGTTTGGAATAACATATTCAAAGGTTGTAAATGAGACTTCCGTATTATAGTTTATTGATGTAACAGCAAATTGTTCTTCCGGAAAGAGATTATAACTGCCTGTTCTGCTGTTCCCAAAGGACAACAATGAACCGCTTAAAACAGTAACGGCTACTGCTGCCGCAATGCACAAGAAGCCAAATCTGCACTTTTTGCCGTGACAAAGAATCATTGAAAGGCGGCGCTTCATTCCCGACTTGCTCAAGAAAAATCCCGAGGAGACGGAAGGTGCTGCAACGGTATTTTTCCCTACAGCCTCCGCCCTTGACGCATCCAATATTGAACGGCAATAAATCATTCTCGCCGCCTCATCTTCATCACGCATTACTGTTTCATCACAATAAAGCTCGCACTCTCTTTCCAAGCTCCTGATAAAAATACGAACCAACGGATTAAACCAATGTATGGAAGCTGCAATTTGTGAAAGCGCCGCAACAATAAGGTCACGGTGCTTAAAATGCACAATCTCGTGCTTTATTATCAATCTCAGCTCCTCATTTGAATATTTTCTGTCGGGAATAAGAATAATCGGCTTAAAAATTCCCACTGCCATAGCGGAATTTATCCCATCGATTGTTAAAACCTTAATATCCGTCCAAATCATAAATTTATCGCAAATTTCGTATACTATTTTTTCAGCCGTCTCGGAAGCAGGTTTTGAAATGCGCCTGATTTTCCGATTAAAATCAATCTGATGAGCAGCCGCATTAATTAAATGAACAGCCGCACCCGCTAACCATATGATAAATGCCAGCTGCATTATTAACGAATGGTCAATATCTAAGAAAAAAGTATCAACCATATATTGACTGTCCGCAATACGCATAGTCACGCCCGTACTGTAGGTATTAACCTGAACCGCCGCATTCCCGAAGGAAGGCTTAAAGGGCATCAGAAAGCCTATAAGCAGCAATACCATTGAATAATATTTCCACTTGCTCAGTCTGAGTTTCCCAAAGGGTTTAAGCAGCAGTAAAAACAATACTGAAAAAACGCTCATAGTCAATGAGCAAACCGCAAGATTTAAAACAAAAGCTTCCATAAACTAACCCTTCCCGATTTTTGATAGAAAATTGCCCCACCGTTATTTGTGCTTCTGATTGTCAAGCCAACTTTGCAGCTCTTCAATATCGGCTTCGGACATTTTTTCGCCGCCGCTGAGAGCTTTTACAAGACCGCTGAAGGAGCTGTCCCTGAATCTTCCGCGAAAATTTTCGCTTTCCACCTTCATATAATCCTCTTCGGATACCGATGAAAAGTAAAGCCGTTCCTTCCCTTTTTTTTCGGAGCGCAAAAATCCCTTTTTTTCTAAACGCACCAGCATTGTCATAATCGTCTGTTGCTTCCAATCCTTATCGGGCAGCAGCGCCTTCAGCTTTTCATTAAGGATTGGGGAGGTAACGGGTTCCTCCGATTTCCACACCGCTTTCATTATCTCGAATTCCCCGTCGGGAAGTTTTTTTCTTGTCTGCATTGTCTTATCTCCTCACTACATTTGTAGATAATCCTATTAAACCACATTTGTAGTTTTTTGTCAAGAGAAAATATAAATTTTTTTGTTGGAAGCTTAAAAAGGTAAAGGAAAAGGTAAAGGAAAAGAAAAAATGTATTGCTATTTTTTTCTGTTTGTGATATAATTATTTCATTAATAGTTTTTGAAAGCGCCATATCAGCTTCAAGGAGGAATAATGCTTACAGATATTGAAATTGCTCAGCAGGCAAAAATGAAAAAGGTCAAGGACATTGCCGCCGACTTAGGTATTACCGAGGACGAGTTAGAGCCTTACGGACACTATAAGGCTAAAATAACGGAGGAATGTATCAAAAGGCTTGAAGGAAAGCCTGACGGAAAATTGATACTTGTTACCGCCATTAATCCCACTCCTGCGGGAGAGGGCAAAACCACCACCAGTATCGGTCTTGCTCAGGGAATGTATAAATTGGGCAAAAAGGCGGTGCTTGCCCTCAGAGAGCCTTCCTTAGGTCCCGTGTTCGGCGTTAAGGGAGGCGCAGCAGGAGGCGGATATGCTCAGGTTGTGCCTATGGAGGACATCAACCTGCACTTTACGGGAGATATGCACGCAATAACGGCGGCTAACAATCTTCTTTGCGCTCTTCTCGATAACCATATGCAGCAAGGAAACGCTTTGGGAATCGACCCCCGCCGCATTCAGATAAAGAGATGCCTTGATATGAACGACAGAGCGCTGAGAAACTGTATTGTGGGACTTGGGGGCAAGGTGAACGGCGTTCCCCGAGAGGATCATTTCTGCATTACCGTTGCTACCGAGATTATGGCTATACTCTGCCTTGCAGACGATCTTAAGGATTTAAAGGCAAGGCTGGGCAGAATACTTGTTGCCTACTCCTATGACGGAAAGCCGGTATACGCTTCCGACCTTAACGCAGTAGGAGCAATGACCGCTCTTCTGAAGGCGGCAATAAATCCGAATCTGGTGCAGACCTTGGAGAACACCCCCGCTATCGTTCACGGAGGACCTTTTGCAAATATCGCTCACGGCTGCAATTCGGTAAGAGCCACTAAGCTTGCTCTTAAATTAGGCGAATATGCGGTTACGGAAGCGGGCTTCGGCTCGGATTTGGGCGCCGAGAAGTTCTTCGATATAAAATGCCGTTATGCGGGGCTTAAACCCTCCTGTACCGTTTTGGTGGCAACTATCCGTGCGCTGAAGTACAACGGCGGCGTTCCTAAATCAGAGCTTGGAAAAGAGAACCTTGAAGCGCTGAAAAAAGGCATTGTAAACCTTAAAACACATATTGAGAATATGCACAAGTACGGGGTTCCCGTCGTGGTTGCCATAAATCATTTTTATACCGATACCGAAGCGGAAATTGGATTTATCAGAGATTTCTGCAAGGAAATGGGCGTTTCGGCGGCTTTCTCCGACGTGTTCTTAAAGGGCGGAGAAGGCGGAATTGATTTGGCAAAGGCGGTTATAGAAACCATTGACAAGTGCGAGGGCTGCCAAAGCAATTTTAAGCCGCTCTATGATGAAAAGCTGCCTATTAAGGAAAAGCTTGATATTATAGCAAGGGAAATTTACCGTGCCGACGGAGTTACCTATACCTCGGCGGCGGAAAAGGCGATAAGCGAGATTGAAGCATTAGGCGGAGATAAGCTGCCCGTATGCGTGGCAAAAACACAGTATTCCCTTTCGGACGACCCTGCCAAATTGGGCAAGCCCGAGGGATTTAAGATTACTATACGGGACGTTAAATTGTCCTCGGGAGCAGGATTTGCAGTTGCATATGCGGGAGATATTATGACGATGCCGGGACTTCCCAAGATTCCCGCCGCCAACAGCATAGACGTTGACGACAACGGCGAAATAAGCGGTTTATTCTGATGAGCCAGATGACCGAGGAAAAATTTACATCCAATTCTCCTTTGGAAACCCGGAAAATCGCCGAAGCTTTTGCGGCAAGGCTGAAGCCCGGCGACGGGGTTTTATACACGGGAGAAATGGGAGCGGGAAAAACATATTTCACAAAGGGTATCGCCAAGCATTTCGGGATAACCGAGGAGGTCACAAGTCCCACTTTTGCGCTTATCAACGAGTATTACGGCGATGTGAATATCTTTCACTTTGATTTGTTCAGAATTTCCGACCTTGACGAGCTTTACGCTGTCGGATTTTACGATTACTTTGACGGAGACGGCATTCTCTGCGTCGAGTGGAGCGAAAACATTCCCGAAATCGAAGAGCTTTTCGACTGCGCCTACAGAGTGTCTATCGTCAAAACGGGAGAAGAGACACGAGAAATTACCATTGCAAAAATAACAAATTAGGATAGTAAAATGCTGATTTTAGGTTTGGATTCTTCGGCAGTGGCAGGCTCCTGCGCTTTATGCGAGATTCGGGGCGAGAAGCTTTCCGTTATTGCCGAAAGCTTTATCAATACTAAGCTGACACATTCTCAGACGCTTATGCCAATGGTTGAGGCGATGCTGAAAAGCGTTGACACAGGCTTTGATAAAATCGACAGAATTGCCGTTGCTTCGGGCCCCGGTTCATTCACGGGGGTGAGAATAGGCGTGTCGGCGGCAAAGGGCTTAGGCTATGCCCTTAATAAGCCTTGTATCGGGGTTTCGTCTTTGCATTCCTTAGCGCTTAATCTGACGGGCTTTGACGGCTTGGCGTGTGCGGTTATGGACGCAAGGAGAAGCCAGTTTTACAATGCGCTTTTCGAGGTTCACGGCGGAATGCCCGAGAGGATAACCCCCGATAGGGCGATTTCGGCGGAGGATTTGAATAAAGAGCTTGAAGAACGGATTTCGGAGCGCCCCGAAAAAATATTTTTGGTGGGAGACGGCTGCGAAAAGGCACAGGGATTGATTTCGAGTGTTGATACCAAGCTTGCCCCCGTATCGCTGAGGTTTCCGAAGGCGAGTAATGTTTGTATTGCTTCCCTTGATTATGAGGCGGTGAGTGCGGCGGCGCTTATGCCGGTCTATCTCAGGCTTCCTCAGGCGGAAAGGGAGAGATTAGAACGTGTCATTGCTGAAAAAATATGAAAGGGGGAAACATAAAATGATAGTATTGGGAAGCGACGGCGCAGGAACAGAGCTAAAAAACCATTTGATTGATTTCCTTAAGGAAAAGGGCTATGAATACGAGGACTGCGGCGAAAGCAAGGACTATCCCGATATTGCGGAGCAGGTCTGCAATAAAATAGTGTCCGGAGAAGCGGATAAGGGAGTTCTTATCTGCGGCACAGGGATAGGCATTTCAATAGCGGCAAATAAGGTGAAGGGCATAAGAGCGGCTTGCTGCGGCGATTATTTTTCCGCTAAATACACCCGTCTCCATAATGACGCAAACGTTATTTGCATGGGCGGCAGGGTAATAGGTCACGGACTTGCCAAGGAGCTTTTAAACGTCTTTTTAACTACGGAATTTGAGGGAGGCAGACATGCCGCCCGAGTTGATAAAATAATGAAACTGGAGGATAAGTAACTGGTATGGATACACTTAAAATTTTAGATCACCCTCTTTTGCAGCACAAGGTTTCTCTTCTGCGCGACAAGAACACAGGCTCTAAGGAATTCAGGGAGCTTGTGTCCGAAATAGGCATGCTGATGACCTATGAGGCTACAAGAGATTTGCCCCTTAAGCAGGTAGAGGTGCAGACCCCCGTTGCCATTGCAAAAACAAATATTATTTCGGGAAGAAAGGTTGCCTTCGTGCCGATTCTGAGAGCGGGTCTCGGTATGGTTACAGGCGCTGTGGAGCTTGTTCCCGCCGCCAAGGTTGGACATATCGGCATATGCAGGGACGAGGATGCGGAGGACGGAAGCGTAAAGGTTTATTATTCTAAGCTGCCCTTCGATATTAAGGAGAGAGACGTTATAATAATGGATCTTATGTTAGGCACCGGCGCTACCGCTCTAAAGGCTATCGAAAAGGTAAAGGAAAGCGGCGCTCATTCCATTAAGTTTATGACCGTAGTTGCTTGTCCCGAGGGCGTTAAGGCTATTCAGGATACCTATCCCGACGTATCCATTTATTGCGGCGCACTGGACAGCGGACTTAATGAGGAGCTTTACATTGTTCCCGGAATAGGCGACGGCGGAGACAGAATTTTTGGCACTAAGTGATTTATAAGAAATGATAACGGATATGAGCATGGGGAAGCCCTGGAGAGTGCTGCTGAATTTCAGCCTTCCCCTGCTTCTCAGCGCAATTTTTCAGCAGCTTTACAACATTGCCGATACCATAATAGCCGGGCGCTGTCTTGGCGAGGAGGCGTTGGCGGCTGTCGGCTCTTCCTTCCCCATAACAATGATATTTATGGCGATAGCTTTAGGCTCCACCACCGGCGCATCTGTGGTTATAAGCCGCCTCTTCGGCGAGAAAAGGCTCACCGATATGAAAACGGCGATTTTTACCGCCTACGCCTCTATCGGCGGATTAAGCCTGTTTCTGACGGTGATAGGGATAGTATTTTGCCGCCCGATGTTGGAAGCGCTGGGTACACACGCCGATATTATGGAGGAATCGGTAAGCTATCTGAGCATATACACTTGGGGACTTGTATTTCTGTTCGTGTACAATATTGCCACCTGCGTTTTTTCCTCTCTCGGGGATTCTAAGACCCCTCTTGTTCTTTTGATATTTTCCTCTGTGGGCAATGTGGGGCTGGATTTATTCCTTGTGCTTTGTTTTGATATGGGCGTGGGGGCATTGGCGTTAGCGACGCTGATAGCTCAGGGGTTTGCCTCGGTGATTGCTGCACTGATACTGTTTAAGCGGCTTAAAGCAATAGAAACTCCTCAAAAGCCCCAAATTTTTTCCTTCCCGATTTTAAGACAAATTTTAAGGCTTGCAATTCCCGGAATCCTACAGCAAAGCTTTGTTTCTGTGGGAAACCTGTTTATTCAAAGCCTTATCAACAGCTTTGAGCTTACGTCGGTAACGGCGGCATACATAGCGGCGACAAAACTGAACACCTTTGCGGTGACAATGTTCACTACCCTTGCGGGAGGGGTGAGCAACTTTACCGCTCAGAATTTAGGCGCGGGAAAGCCCGACAGGGTCAAAAGCGGCTATAAGTCGGGGATAATCATGGGAGAGATTGTAGCGGTCACAGTGTCGCTGATATGCGTACTGTTTCCCGATCAGCTTATGGGATTGTTTGTTGACAACCCAACACAAACGGTAATGGAAACGGGAAGAAGCTTTTTACGAATTATTTCCCCATTTTATTTTACCGTTTGCGCAAAGCTTATTTCCGACAATGTGTTTAAGGGCGCAGGCAAAATGACGTTCTTTATGATTTCAACCTTTACCGATTTGATATTGAGAGTGGTATTGGCATATGTGTTCTCCGGCTTTATGGGCGTAGACGGGGTATGGTGGTCGTGGCCTGTGGGCTGGGGCATATCGGCGGCGTTGGCTGTTTGCTTTTATGCTTCGGGAAAATGGAAGAACAGCTATTCGAGCTAACCTGTAATAAATCGCCGGTTTTCCCCTTTATATCAGCGCAATAGGCATAATTTGAAAAGTCATATTAAATATGGTATACTATTATTGAAAAATTGGTTTTTAGGGGTGCAGATTATGCTTTATCGCAAAATAGAGGAAACGATAAAAGACCATTTAAGCTCCGGTTTAAACAAAATCCTGCTTATTGACGGCGCTCGGCAAGTTGGCAAAACCTATATTATCCGTCATGTGGGTGAACAGCTTTTTGAAAACTTCATTGAGGTCAATATGGCTGAGGATTCAGAGGGTGACAGATTGTTTTCCGACACAAAAACTATTGATGACTTCTATCTTCGCCTCAGCATGATAGCAGGCAATAAAATGGATAAAAAAGAAAACACACTTATTTTTATTGACGAAATTCAGGCTTATCCCCACCTGCTCACTTTATTGAAATTCTTATCACAGGACGGAAAGTTTACCTATATTGCAAGCTGTTTCTTGCTTGGTGTAACCCTTTTTCAGACAACCTCCATTCCTATGGGAAGTATCCGAAGGGTGAGAATGTTTCCCCTTGATTTTGAGGAATTTCTGTATGCCAACGGTATAAACAGCCTTGTGATTTCTTCACTTCGTTCTGAGTTTCAAAAGCAGGAGTCTCTTGACGAAAATATGCACAATAAGATGTTGGACTTGTTTCACAAATTCTTGCTTGTGGGCGGTATGCCCGATGCAGTTAATGAGTTTTTAGACAGCCGAAACATTCAGCGTATAAGAGAAATACAGAGTGAGATACATGACTATTACGGCACTGACGCTTCCAAATATGACGAGCAAAGAAAGCTCAGGATACGACGTATATACGACCTTATCCCGTCAAATATGGAGAACAAGAAAAAACGAGTTGTGGCACAGAATATTGAAAATAAAAAGGGCAGAACCTTTGGCGATTATGAGGACGAGTTTGAATATTTAATAAGTTCGGGTATCGCTCTGAATGTGCAGGCAATTTCAAATCCGAGCTTTCCACTTGCCGAGTCGGAGGGTAAAAATTTGCTCAAGCTTTATCTCAATGATGTGGGTATTTTGTCGGGCATTCTCTACGGCAGCAATATCCGTGCGATTCTTGACGATATGCGTTCAATAAATTTAGGCTCTGTTTACGAAACCGTTGTGGCAAGCGAACTGATTGCACACGGACACAGGCTTTTCTATTATGATAATCGCAGCAAGGGCGAGGTTGACTTTTTAATTGATGATTTTGAAAGTCTGTCCGCCGTGCCTATTGAAATTAAATCGGGAAAGGATTACACCGTGCATAGCGCATTGAACACCTTTGTCGGAAACGAGGATTACCATATCCGGAAAGCATTTGTGCTGTCCAATGAACGTGAGATTTCACACAAGGGAAAAATTACCTATCTCCCTATTTACTTTGTTATGTTTTTTGAGAACGGGAAAACAAATGAAAAAATTTGATTATTGAATAAAAATATCACAACCCACTTCCACCAAATAATCTTTAAAGAAAGCTTAGGATAACAGGAAAAAAATTCTGTTTCCCAAGCTTTATATTTTTTCAATTTCACTATTGACATTCTAAAAAAATGTGCTATAATGTATTTTAGCACTCAGAGAGATAGAGTGCTAAAAGTAAGCTTTTTGATATAACAGAAGGTAAATTTATTGAAGAAAAAATTTGAAATAGCCGCTAATATAAGCGCTCTGCCGATATTGCCCGTTACGGTGTTTTTTTGCATTTATGAATACAGCGAACATTCAAGCTGCGGCGGTGTATGTTTTTTCAGCTATTCGATTGTTCTGTATGAATTTTTTATTATTGCGTCTTTTACCGCCGCTGCGGCGCTGCTTAATTTACTTATCAGAACGGCAGGCAAAATTTTTAATAAAAACGGCAGTGGGGGAGAAATTTCGGCAAAGGAAATTTTTAAAGCCTGCTTTGATACATTAGCTGTGCTAATTGTTTTTTGGGGGCAGATTAACAGTATTGTCGAATTTATTTCTGCGATGAATTGTCACGGCAATAGTGCGGCTCCGTATTATATGCTCTTATTTATTGTTCCGGCTATTGTGTTGGCAGCGGTTGTTTGGGGAATAAGCAGATTTATTTTGGTATTTCTTAGAAAATAATATTGGTGAAAATTAAATGAAAAAACTAAAGAGATTTATGGTTCTTTTGGCAGAGTGCTAAAACTAAGCTTTTTAATTAATATAACATATAGAAAGGAAGAATGAAAAATGTCAGAAAAAAAGGCTTTTAAAGCAGAATCCAAGCGCTTGCTGGAGATGATGATCAACTCTATCTACACTCACAAGGAGATCTTTATCCGTGAGCTTATTTCCAATGCAAGCGACGCAATGGACAAGCTGTATTTTAAGTCACTGAACGAGAATTTAGGGCTTGACCGCAGCGATTTTCACATCAGGCTCAATCCCGATTCCGTGGCTAAAACCCTCACTATTTCCTATAACGTTATCGGAATTACCTAGGAGTAGCTTGAAAAAAATTTGGGCATTATCGCTCAATCGGGTTCCTTGAAATTCAAGGAGGATATGAAATCCGAAGAAAATGCCGATAAGGCGGAGGACGTTTCTGTTATCGGTCAATTCGGCGTCGGCTTTTATTCGGCGTTTATGGTGGCAAAAAAGGTAACTGTCAAATCAAAAGCATACGGCGCAGACGCTGCTTATATGTGGAGCAGCGAGGGCGTTGACGGCTACACAGTCGAGGAGTGCGAAAAGGACGGTTACGGCACGGAAATCACCTTGTATATGAAGGACAATACCGACGACGAGGATTATGAGGAATTCCTTCACGATTATAAGCTGAAGAGCCTTGTGAAAAAATATTCCGACTATATCCGCTACCCCATTAAGATGCTCACAACTCACCGTCACCCCAAGGAGGACGCTCCCGAGGACGCACCGGAGGAGGAGAAGTACGAGGTGCATACCGAGGACGAGACCTTAAACAGCATGGTTCCTCTTTGGAAGAAGAACAAGACGGAAATTACCGACGAGGAATACAACAGCTTTTATCACGACAAATTCTTCGATTACTCCGACCCCATTGCCCATATTCACAGCAAAACCGAGGGCAACGCCACCTATTCGGCGCTTTTGTTCATTCCCGGAAAAGCGCCCTTCGACTACTACTCAAAGGAATACGAAAAGGGGCTTCAGCTTTACTCTAACGGCGTGCTGATTATGGATAAGTGCGCAGACCTTTTGCCCGACCATTTCAGCTTTGTAAAGGGACTTGTGGACAGCGAGGATTTGTCCCTTAATATCAGCCGTGAAATGCTGCAGCATGACCGCCAGCTGAAAATAATTGCCAAATCTCTTGAAAGAACAATCAAGAACGAGCTTAAAAAGCTTTTGAGCAACGACAGGGAGAAGTATGAGGAATTCTGGAAGGCTTTCGGTCTGCAAATTAAGTTCGGCATTTACAACGGCTACGGAATGAACAAGGAGCTTTTGCAGGATTTGCTGCTGTTCACCTCCGGCAAGGACAAGAAGTCCGTTACCCTTGAAGAATATGTTGCGGGAATGAAAGAGGGGCAGGACTGTATTTACTACGCTTCCGGCGAGAGCGTTGAAAGAATAGACGCGCTGCCCATTGTGGAGAGCGTTAAGGATAAGGGCTACGAGATTTTGTACCTCACCGATAATGTGGACGAATTCTGTCTCCAGATGATGGTGGATTACAAGGAAAAGAAGTTCAAGTCGGTTCAGGGCGGCGACCTTGACCTTGAGACCGAGGAGGAAAAGAAGGAAATCAAGGAGAAGAACGAGAGCAGCAAGGAACTTTGCACCGCAATTAAAGAAGCGTTAGGCGACA
>CAYMFX010000031.1:0-21070 GCA_964389845.1 uncultured Ruminiclostridium sp. | reverse complement strand
CCGGGAGCCATAACGTGTCTGTGCTCGCCCCAATACTTCATATCGGGAGACTGTGAAAGATACATATCGCCGAAGGGGGTATGACCGCTGTCGGAGGGACGGCTAAACATAACGTACTTGCCGTTTATTTTGCGGGGGAACATTACGCCGTTTCTGTTAAAGGGAAGGAAGGCGTTTTCGCACTGGTGGAATTCCTTAAAATCCTTTGTCCAGCCCACGCCGATTGTAGGCTTCCAGCCGTAGGAGTTGCACCAGGTAATCCAGTATCTGTCTTCAATCCATACACAGCGGGGGTCATAGCCGTACTGCCAAGGATTAGCTTCGGCGGTCTCGGGATCGTCGTTTATCCAATCAACTCTTTCGGGGTTAATGTTCCAGTGAATGCCGTCGTCGGAGAAGCCTGCATGAATAGCCATATTTCTCTGCTTATCATCGCAGCGGAAAACGCCTGCAAACTTGCCCTCAAAGGGAACTACTGCACTGTTAAAAATAGAATTGCTGGTAGGAAGAAGGTCGCGGGGGATAATGGGGTTCTCACTGTAGCGCCAAACTACTTCATTGCTTACGGAGGGTCTGTCCTGCCAGGGCATATTAGGAATTGACTGTCCGTTAATTACTTTTACGTTCATTGGGTGTTTTCCTTTCAAAGCTTATTTCCGCTAAACGGAGTTAAGATTTGCCGAGACCGTTAAAAAACCAACAGGGCTTTCATATACTTATTTTTCTTTTATCATAAGGAATTTTATCGGTCTCAGCCTATATTACTTTTAATTATAACAGTGGCGCAACTTGTTGTCAAGTCGAAATTACATACAAAAAAAGAAATTTAAATTAGGCAATTTTACTTAACTCAATCGGATTATTTAGCTAAAATATAAATATATTTTAAGTTACGCAATAAATCTCTTGACATTAAAATTTCAATGTAGTATAATTTATACACCTAAAATTTACATTAAGATAGTATAAAAATACTAAGGCTGAGTTTAGTTTTAGGGTGCATTTCTTTGTGACGAAAAATACTGAATGAAAGGACGGAAAAAGAAAAGAAATGATTAAAAAATTAGCGCAATCTTTGAGAGAATATAAGCTGCCGGCGATTCTTACGCCCATTTTTATTTCTCTCGAGGTGGTAATGGAATGTATTATCCCGATGGTTATCGCAAATCTTATTAATGAGATACAGCTGGGCTGTGAATTCGGAGTGATTGCGGCTTACGGAGGAATTTTGGTGGCAATGGCGGCGGTGTCCCTCACCTTCGGCACCTTGGCGGGAAGAACCTGCGCTACCGCTTCCTGCGGATTCGCAAAAAATCTGAGACACGACATTTTTTACCGGGTACAGGGTTTTTCCTTTGAAAACATCGACAGGTTCTCCACATCTTCACTTGTCACCCGTCTCACCACCGATGTTACCAACGTTCAAATGGCGTTTATGATGCTTATAAGAATGGCGGTAAGAAGCCCGTTTATGCTCATTTTCTCCTTTATAATGGCATTTATCATGGGCGGGAAAATGGCTTGGATATTCGTGCTGCTTTTGCCGCTTATGGGAACGGGACTGTTTTTAATTATCCGAAAGGCAATGCCCTTGTTCAGAAAGGTGTTCAAGAAATACGATAAGCTTAACGAATCCATTCAGGAAAATGTTAAGGGAATGAGAGTGGTTAAATCCTTCGTTCGCGAAAGGTATGAACAGGAGAAGTTTGGAAACGCCGCCGAGGACGTATGCAGAGATTTCACAAGGGCGGAAAAAATTCTCGCCTTCAACGGTCCTTTAATGCAGTTCTGCTTGTACACCGTTATGATTTTCGTGCTGTCCTTTGGCTCCTATGTGGTTATTTCCACTATGGGCGTTGATTTACAGGTAGGACAGCTTTCCGGACTGCTCACCTACAGCTTCCAGATATTAAACAGCCTCATGATGCTCTCCATGATATTTGTTATGCTTACAATGTCCGCAGAGTCGGGGCGGCGTATTGCAGAGGTTCTCGATGAGGAAAGCACCCTGCATTCTCCCGATAATGCCGTTAAGGACGTTAAGGACGGCTCCATAGACTTTGAGAACGTAAGCTTCCGCTATTCCGCAAAGTCGGAAAAGCCCGCTCTATCCGAAATTAACCTTCACATTAATTCGGGAGAAACTATCGGCATCATAGGCGGTACAGGCTCTTCAAAATCATCGCTTATTCAGCTTATTTCCCGTCTTTACGACGCTTCCGAGGGAGCTGTAAAGGTAGGAGGGGTCAACGTTAAGGAATACGATTTGGATACTCTTCGCAATCAGGTTGCGGTGGTATTGCAGAAGAACGTATTGTTCAGCGGCACTATAAAAGAAAACCTCCGCTGGGGCAGCAAGGAGGCTACCGACGAGGAAATGGTTGAAGCCTGCAAGATAGCTTGCGCCGACGAATTTGTTTCAAGCTTCCCCGACGGCTATGACACCTACATAGAGCAGGGCGGCGCCAACGTTTCCGGCGGACAAAAGCAAAGGCTCTGTATAGCAAGGGCATTGCTCAAAAAGCCCAAAATTCTCATACTCGACGACTCCACCAGCGCCGTTGATACAAAGACCGACGCTATAATCAGAAACGGCTTCAAAAAGTATATGCCCGAGACCACTAAGATTATTATCGCTCAGAGAACCTCATCGGTTCAGGACGCAGACAGAATAATTATTATGGACAACGGGCGCATAAACGCAGTAGGCACTCACGATGAGCTGATGAAAACCAGCGATATTTACCGTGAGGTTTACACCTCCCAGAATAAGGCGGAAAGCGAGGAGGAGACAAAATGAAACAAAGGAAGATTCCCAACAATAACAATAGAAATACCCCGGGTGAGGGAATGAAAAGACCGCCTAACAAAAAAGGAATTATCAGGCGGATATTAAAGACCGTATTTCAGTTTTATCCCGTGCGCACTCCTATCGTTATCCTTTGTATTATTATTAGTGCGGCGGTAAGCTCTATGCCTTCCATTTTTATGCAGAGGATAATAGGTATTATAGAGGACAGCTGGAGAAGCGGCGACTGGTCGGCGGTAGCGCAGCAGATATTCTCAACCGTAATAGTGCTGGCGGTGCTTTACGTTATATCCCTGACGGCGGCGGTTATCTTTAATCAGATGATGGCTACCGTTACCCAAGGCACCCTGATGAAGCTGAGGAAAAAGATGTTCAACGGAATGCAGGAGCTTCCCATAAAATATTTTGATACCCACAACCACGGCGACATTATGAGTACCTATACAAACGACATTGATTCCCTGCGTCAGATGATTTCCCAGAGCCTGCCTCAAATGCTGTCGGTAGGAATAGTAGTCTGCACGGTACTTGGAATTATGCTTTATTTCAGCGTCTGGCTTACTCTTATCGTGCTTGCGGGTACTGCCGTAATGGTGTTCTTGACAAAGAAGATAGGCGGCGGCTCCGCAAAATACTTTGTTAAACAGCAGAAAGCCATTGCCAAGGAAGAGGGCTACATTGAAGAGATAATGAACGGTCAGAAGGTAGTCAAGGTATTCTGCCACGAGGACGAATGCAAGTCCGATTTTGACAAGCTTAACAATCAGCTTTTTGAGGATTCAAGAAAGGCTAACGCTTACTCCAACATTTTGGGGCCAGTTTTAGGAAATATGGGCAACGTGCTGTATGTTATCGTAGCCCTTGCGGGAGGATTGTTCCTGCTTTCGGGAGCGACCAATGTCAGCATATCGGGACTTGCCTTCAGCTTAAGCGTTACCGTTCCCTTCCTCAATATGACCAAGATGTTTGCGGGAAATATCGGGCAGATTTCCTTTGAAATAAACTCGGTGGTAATGGGTATTGCGGGAGCGCAGAGAATTTTCGAGCTTATGGACGAAAAGCCCGAGACCGACGAGGGATATGTTACCCTTGTCAATGCAAAAGTGGAAAACGGAGTTCTTACCGAGTGTGAGGAAAGAACAGGCTTGTGGGCATGGAAGCACCCTCACAGCGAAAACGGCTCGGTTACTTATACAAAGCTTACCGGCGATGTGAGAATGTTTGACGTTGACTTTGGGTACGACGAAAACAAGACCGTTTTGCACAATGTGACCTTGTATGCGGAGCCGGGGCAGAAGGTAGCCTTCGTAGGCGCAACCGGCGCAGGCAAAACCACCATAACCAACCTTATAAACCGCTTTTACGACATCGCCGACGGAAAAATCAGGTATGACGGAATCAATATCAACAAGATAAAGAAAGCGGATTTAAGGCGTTCTCTCGGCATTGTATTACAGGACACCAACCTGTTTACCGGTACGGTTATGGAAAACATTCGCTATGGAAAGCTTGACGCCACAGATGAGGAATGTATAAAGGCGGCAAAGCTTGCGGGAGCGGACAGCTTTATAACAAGGCTTCCCGAAGGCTACGACACCATGCTTTCGGGCAACGGCGCTAACCTGTCGCAAGGTCAGCGGCAATTATTGGCAATAGCAAGAGCGGCGGTTGCAGACCCGCCCGTTATGATACTCGACGAGGCGACCTCCTCAATCGACACCAGAACCGAGGCTATAGTGCAGAGAGGCATGGACGCACTGATGAAGGGCAGAACGGTGTTCGTCATTGCTCACAGACTGTCCACCGTTAAGAACTCGGACGTTATTATGGTGCTTGACCACGGCAGAATAATTGAAAGAGGCAGTCACGAAAAGCTTATCGAGGAAAAGGGTCAGTATTACAGCTTGTATACCGGGGCGTTTGAGCTTGAATAAATCAGTATAAGGTTTTTGATAATTAATGATACAAAAGCAGGCTATGGTTATCGAAATTTTAACCATAGCCTGTTTCTCTTTTCTTTATCAAAATTCATTTGGTTGTAAAACAAAACCAAAGTAAAATTAAAGCTCCATTTCCTCTTTCCCTCTGTTGTCGATTTTCCTTGCCGATCTTACAAACAGAGTGACAAAATAACAAAGTATCATAATCAGCAGAGTTATCCCGATACTGCCCCAGAAATTCAGAGCGTTGAAGCTTTCGCTTTCAAGAACCGCATTCTGAGCCTGCGTTGTAAGGGTGAAGGGGTGGAACTTATCAGCTCCGAGTGCGGCAAACAGCGTAGAGAGGATAACGTTTCCTCCGTACATTATAACCACCGCAATTCCCGCCTTAGCAGTGCATAAGCCGAGGGTCAGATACGCCGTTATCATAAATGCGTCGAAGACCGCCGCCGCCGTCGCTGCCTCCAAAATTCCGAGAAAATTAATTTCCGCAGTGGGGAATACTAACATTGTAACTCCGCAGCCTATCCACATTCCCAAAAAGGCAAACACCGCCGCCGAAGCCGGATAGACAATAAACTTTGGCAGAATATACAGCTTAGGAGTTAGTCCCGCATTCTGAGGAATTATCATAGACCGCTTTTTAAGCTCGCCCCCTGCCGAATACATGATAACAAGCATAAATATCAGCATCAGAGTGCTTGTAAGGTCGCCTATTGCGGAAACGGAGGCTACCATACCCATATATTTCTCTTGAAAAAGTGAATCTGAGGGCTCTCCGCCGCCGATGTCAATGTTAATGCTTGCGTTGGCAACAGCTTCACCCGCTTCAATATCCTCCATAATCCCGCTCATACTGTCAAGCATTACAAAGGACAGCTTCATAAGCAGCGGCGCAACAACGGCAAACAGCACAGCCGCAATAATAACGCCCCACATTTTGAAGGAGCGGGTAAAGAACATAAGCTCTTTTTTGATTCCCTGTTTAAGCATTGCCGTTCACCACCTTAAGATAAATTTCCTCTAAGCTTTCCGTTACCGACCTCATTTGTGAAGGCACCACGGAGGTTTCCGCAAAATGCTTTATAATAAGCCCCATTGCCTTCTCCGGCTCGGGAGTTCTTAATACAAAGTATCCCGTCCTTTCGTAAAAGTCCGCCTTTTCGATAAGCTCGCTGTTTTCAAGGTCTTTAACAGCTTCAATGCTTCTCTCGTCGGTGTCGTAAAGCTTAATTTCGATTTCCCTTTTGGCATAGCGTGCAAGCACCTCGGGAATCCTGCCCTCTACCGCCATTTGTCCGTTTTGCATTATTCCCACGCTGCCCGCCACCTTTTCCACGTCGGAAAGGATGTGGGTACACAGGATAATGGTGCAGCCCATGCTGCTGAGAAGTCTGATAATGTTCATAACGTCCGCCCGTCCCTCGGGGTCGAGAGCGGATGTAGGCTCGTCCAAAACCAAAAGCTGAGGGTGGTCGAATATTATGGAGGCAATGCCGAGGCGCTGATTCATACCTCTTGAGTAGCCCTTAATGCGGCGCTTCCCCCCTTCGGTCATGCCCACAATGTTTAACACTTCCCTGATGCGGGCTTCCGCATCGCCCTGATAATTACAGCAGGCGGCAATGTACCTCAGATACTCGTAGCCGTCCATAAATCCGAACAGCGATGGCGTTTCGGGAAGATAGCCTATTTTAATTTTGTCATTATCGTCGCCGTTTCCCAAAATAATATCTCCGCCGTCCTTAGGAATAACATTGCAGAGAATATTCATAGTGGTGGTTTTGCCGCAGCCGTTCTTGCCCAAAAATCCGTAGACCTCTCCATCGGGGACGGTCATATTAAGCCCGTTAAGAACATGAAACCTACCGTAGCTTTTTTGCAGATTGTGAATATTGACCATATTGCACAGTATCCTTTCGCTTTTATGGTATCAGTATAGCATAGAATTTACCAAATGTCAATACCATTTACTAAAATAATGTAAATATAATTTACTTATGAATATTTTCACAGGTTTTAACCAAGAAGGCTAAATATTCCTCCTCGGGAAGGGGCTTTGAGAAATAGTAGCCCTGAATATAATTTATTCCCAAGTCGTTCATGGTGTTGTACTGCTCCTCGGTTTCGATACCCTCGGAAACGATTTTTAAATCCATTCCCTGTATCATATTGGTGGCGGCGTCCATAACGTATTTAGCCTTGCCGTTTTCAAAGTAAGCGTTAGTCATGCCCTTATCGAACTTTACAATGTCCACAGGCATATTGGCGATATAATCAAGGTTGGAGTGACCGGTTCCGAAATCGTCCAAGGAGAAATTAACGCCGTAATCCATAAGCTCCTTCATATTGTCCATCAAAATATTTTTAGCCTTCATGGAAGCGGATTCGGTAATTTCCAAATTAATTTGGCTGGGGTTAATATCGTATTCCTTCATTATTCCGATATAATCTTTGGCAAGTCTTTTGTAGCCGCACTGTATAACCGACAGGTTCACCTCTGTGTAGCTTACGCCGAAGCGAGTAAGATCATGCTTGCTCAGAAAGCGGCAAACCTTTCGGAAAACAGTCTCTCCTATTTGCAGAATAGAGCCGTTGCGTTCGGCAATATCTATAAAGCTGCCCGGCATGATAAGGGTGCCGTCCACGCTTCTTATTCTGACTAATGCCTCTGCCGAGGTAAAATGCTTGCTTGCCGTTGAATATATCGGCTGATACCACACCTCGATTCTGTCGTTATCTATGGCGTCGGTTATCAGCTCCTCTATCTCCTTTTCCCTGTAAAGCTTTCCCGCAAGAGTCGAATTGACCTCAATGTAGCCCTTTTCCTCTAATTCCTTGCTGTTTTTCTTTGCATAGTTTATTAGATACAACAGGTCGTCGGCGTTTTTGGCAAGAGTGGAATCGGGTATGTATATCCATGAGGGAGAAATCATCATTTCGTCGTTTTTGCCCCAACCATGGTCAAACCGTTCACGAATGCCCTCAACAATTTTCATTCGGTTATCGGATTCTCCCTCCAAAGGCTCGGAAAACAGAAGCATAATTTCACCGTTGGCGCAGTTAAAGCTAAAAACTCCTTTCAGGCTTAAAAAATATTCAGACATTTCCGCAATCACCGATTTTTCAAGCTCGGAATTCATAGTCCTTGAAGAAAGGTGATCGGAAATCATTGTTAAAACGGAAAATTTGGTATCGGAGTCATAGAGCTGTTTTGCGTAAAGTAAAAAAGCTCCTTGGTTAAACAGTCCCGTTCGCCTGTCGATATTGTTTCCGGGATTTTCCATTGAAATAAACAAAACTAACATTCCCACAGCGCTTGCAAACCCCACCAGCAAAAGCTGAGGTCTGAAGAACTGTACCGCCGCTGCAACAAGCCATATGGAAAGCCAGACAAGAACCGCAAAACGTCTGCGCCGTCTCATAACGGCCTTACCCTTGAACAATCTGAATATGGAGAAGAAGATTGTGGAGAGGGCAAAGCCGTAGGTAGCATAGTCGCTGGGACCGTAGGAATAGATTATTCCGTTTTTAGCGTCGTCATAATAATGAATGGGCAGTACAAATATAAGAAGAATGGCAATGCCTACGATTATTCCGTAAGAAATTGCCGTCCGTTTAATCTCAATTTTCTTTGAATACAAATCCGTCAGTATGTAAAGAAGAGCAAAGAAAGAAAGCCCTACCAAAGACGCAAGATAGGACTTGCAGATTATATCCACGAATAAGCCGGGCAATCGTCCCCGCAGTCTTATTACCACACAAGACAATACGTCGAGAATAAGACTGACGCTGGTCATAAAAAAAGAATTTCTAAAGGCTTTTTCCGTATTGAGTTTAATGGATTTTTGGCTTTTGTAAAAGTAAAAAACAACCATTAACAGCACAATACCGCAGCACTGTACCTGAATCGGCATTAGAAGTCATCCTAACCTTTTTTGTATTCATAACCATTATACAAAAATTTGCTTCAAATGTCAATACTTTTTGAGCAATTTGCACGATTTGTGCAATCGGTATTTTCTTTAACTGTTCACAGTCCGTTTTTCATTTTATGCAATCGGAATTTACGTCCACCGTTTTCAGTCCGCTTTTCATTACAAGCTTTCTCAAAAACGGCTGATACATAAAGGGACACTTTGCCACCTTGCCCATAAGCTTGAGTTTAATTTTCAAAGCGGCTTTATTATAACGCTTTTCCACATTATCGCTGCTCCTTGAAAAGCATTCCGCCAAAACAAGAGCGCTGTCAATGGCATAGCTAAAGCCTTCAAGGGAGCTGGGGCTGATAAATCCCGCCGCCTCGCCAATCAGCAGAACCCCGTCCCTTCCGCAGACGAAATCCCTCATTCTCTTAGGTCTGAGCACCACACAGGCTTCCGTTTTTTCCGGCTCGCCGAATTTAAATCCGTGAATGCGTTCTAATTTCTCCTTTTGCCTTTCAAACCGCTCTCGGCAATTACTGTGAGGAAATGCGCCGCCGAAGATAAAATGATTATCCTTGCTGATTGACCATGAACAGCAGTCGGAGGTTTCCGGGTCGAATATGCAGGAGTAAAAGGGCTTAGGGTTGTTTTCCGGGAACCACTGCTGAATTGCGGTATAAGAACGCATTTTTCTTTCGGGAAAGAAGCTTCGGCGCAGGACAGAGCCTGCCCCGTCCGCACCGACAATGTATCTTGCAGTGACTTGACAGCCGCCGCATATCAGTCTAAAGCCGCCCTCAACCCTGCTTATCTCTTTAACTCTGTCAGTGATTTTATCAACGGCGGCGGGGATAAGGGATTTAAGCCACATATCGAAGCGGTGGCGGTCAAGGTTAATGTAAAACCGCTGATAATGCCTTACTAAGTTATTTTTAAGGTCAATGGTTCTCACCGCAAATATCTGAGGGTCAACCAACACCGATTTTGGAAGGGTAAGCTCAAATTTAGCAAGAGCTTTCTGTGCATCTCCCGAAAGCAGCCCCCCGCAAGGCTTTCGGAAGCTTTCCGGCGAATCGGTTTTGGGATCGATAACCACCGTCTTATATTTATCCCCAATAAGTCTCGCCAAGGTACTCCCGGCAGGACCTGCGCCGATTATCGCTATATCGTAATCCAATTTTCTTCCCCCTGTTCGTTTTACGCCGGTTTTCCGGTTCTGTTGCGAAAACTGTAATTAACTGCCGTGGGCTTTAAGCATTTGCAGGCTTAAAAATTTGCTTTTTAAATGCCGTTGGGTTTAAGCATTGCGGGCTTAAAAATTTGCTTTTTAACTGCCATTGGGTTTAAGCATTTGCAGGCTTAAAAATTTGCTTTTTAACTACCGTTGGCTTTAAGCATTGCAGGCTTATTGATTTACTCTTTCACAAGTACGCAATTATCTGTCTTTTGCTTTTTTCTTTGCAGTTAAACCGCTGCCGCGGGTTAGCCACACCGTAAGGTGTGAAAGACTCCGTCAAACGCAGTTTGAAAAATTAAAAAAGCGAATTTTTAAGCCTGTAAATGCTTAAAGCCAACAGCAGTTGTCACTCGTTTTCCGATAAAAGCTCAAGCCAGTTTTCGGGAAATCCCAACATTCCCAAATCAACAATATCGGTATAATCAAAATAAAGCCTTCTGAACTGTCTGACAAACCCGTCTCTCCACTTGTGGGGACGGCGGTATATTTCCTTCATTATCATTATGTACTCAAAAACGCTGCCCTCGGAGGAGTGAATGTCACCCATTTCCCAATCGTAAAGCCTGTGGTAATGGGCGCAGTGATTTCTGAAATCCGTCATCATTCTCAGCTTAAGCTCCAACGTGCCCGAGGAAAGCCCGTAATAGGTCTTGGAAATCTCCATTTTATCCTGAGGCTTTAGATCGGAATAAAACTGATTGACTCCGCCGAAGCTGAACAGCTCCATAATTACCCAAAGAGGGAATTCGCCGCCGTGCTTTTTCAGGTAATGCTGAACCATTTCGCTGTCGCTGTTGGTTTCTATAAGTCTTTGTATGCGGGATAGAAAAGCCTGATGCTTATGCACATGACTGAAGGTATCGGCGTTAAGGTAACCCGTTGCTCCGTATTTTATCGCATGAAAGTTTGAGCAGTGGGCTCTGAGGGCAATTTCAATTTCTTCTAAGACCTCTATAAAAAGGTTTCTGAGCCGTCTGTCAAAATCGTATACCCTCATGACCTGCCTGAACTTAGTGCCCTCACGGTACTTTCCGTCCTCCTCCAAAAAGAGAGAAAAATAGTGCGCCAAGCGGAAGTAGTTTATATCCGTAAGAGTTTCCTTGGCAAATTCCTCGTCCTCTACGATACAGCCGCGCTCTCTCAGCTTATCAATTTGTTCCTCAACGGTAGCGGGGAGCTTTTCCTTGGATTGCTTATTTTGAGGACGGGCTTTCACTTTTATATTATGCTTTCTTTCGACAGGGCGGTCGCTGCTGTCTTGCACTTTTTTGCGGTGCGGATTGTTTTTGTAGCCTTGGCTCATATCTTCCTCCGTTTTTGTTTTACGGTAGTAGTCACTGTTGTTTTCCTTCCGCAGTGTCGGGGCGGTTTATATCCACCACAAAGCTTGTTTCCGAAAGCAGCTTTAAAAGCTCCTCCGCTCCGTTTTTGATTTTATATTCCATTTCCTTTCGGTAAATCGGGATAAGCTGATAAAAAAGAATCTCCTCATTACGGGAAAGCTTGCAGCAATTGCCGCTTCCCACCATGGGATCGATTAACAGCGCCCCGCACAGCTCCGTATTTTCCGCATAAGGCTCCACGTTATCAAGAGTATGCCCCCAGCCGAGCCATGTATCGCAGTTAATGGGAAGTCTCGCCGCAGTTTTCAGCAATCGTATGGGCCAGTACCATTTTTCATCGCTGTCCTCAACCTTCCAGTCGGCGGGAAGAGTAATAAGCAGCTCCGCCCTTTCAAGCTTATACTTTTTCAGCTCTTCGGGTACATTCATTTTATGAGCGCCCATTCCCATTGTTACCAAGGTGTAATAATCTCTGTCCTCTCCGGGAGGTATCATGCAAATATCAACATGTATATCGGGAGAGAAAATCTCGTGAAACACGGAAGGAACTTCCCCAAAGGTTCTGTTGATAAAATCATCTACCCGTTTCATTTCCTTTTCCGTATACATTTCGGGCGCAAACTCGTTATCAATCTCTTTTCTAAATGATTTGGACATTATATCACCTCATTTCAATGTATAATTGACAATGGACAATTGACAATTGTGGAGCGCCTTCGGCGCAGATTTTGATTTTGTGTTGAGATAATCTAAAATAAACGGCGAAGCCGAACCTCAATTGTCAATTATCCATTGTACATTGTCAATTGATCTTCGCCTTGAGCATACTCTTCTTCCCCTTCTTAACAATAACAAAGTCCTTTATTTCTATCATTTCGCCGACGTCGGTAATCTTCCTGTCGTCAACAGCGGCGCCCCCTTGTTGAACCACCGTCCTTGCGTCGCGCTTGGAAGGACATAGTCCCGTTTTAACAAGCAAATCAACAATGCAGATTTTACCGTCGGTAAGCTCCTCGGAGGATAAGGTGAACTCAGGCATATTATCGCTTACCCCTCTGCCCCCGAACAAGGCTCTTGCCGCCTCCAACGCCTTGTCGGCTTCCTCTTCTCCATGAACAAGCTTTGTAAGCTCAAAGGCGAGTATTTCCTTAGCCTTATTAAGCTGACTGCCCTCCCAGCCTTCCATTGCCTCTATTTCTTCAATAGGAAGGAAGGTGAGCATTTTAAGGCACTTTATAACGTCGGCGTCGGCTACGTTTCTCCAATACTGGAAGAACTCGTAGGGCGGGGTCTTTTCGGGGTCAAGCCACACCGCTCCCTTTTCGGTCTTGCCCATTTTCTTCCCCTCGCTGTTCAAGAGGAGGGTAATGGTCATTGCGTGAGCGTCCTTGCCTAACTTCTTGCGTATAAGCTCGGTGCCGCCCAACATATTAGCCCATTGGTCGTCGCCGCCGAACTGCATATTACAGCCGTATTTTTGGAACAGCATGTAAAAGTCGTAGCTCTGCATTATCATGTAGTTAAATTCGAGGAAGGTGAGACCCCTTTCCATTCTCTGCTTATAGCACTCGAAGGTCAGCATTTTGTTTACCGAGAAGCAAGCCCCCACCTCTCTAAGCACATCAATATAGTTAAGGTCCAAGAGCCAGTCCCCGTTATTCACCATAAGCGCCTTGCCCTCGGAAAAATCGATAAAGCGGCTCATCTGCTTTTTAAAGCACTCTATGTTGTGGTCAATATCCTCTTTGGTGAGCATTTTCCGCATATCGCTTTTGCCCGAGGGGTCGCCGATCATACCCGTTCCGCCGCCGAGAAGAGCAATAGGTCTGTTCCCCGCCATTTGTAAGCGCTTCATAAGACACAATGCCATAAAATGTCCCACATGAAGCGAGTCTGCGGTAGGATCAAAGCCGATATAAAAGGTAGCTTTTCCTTCGTTAATAAGGCTTTTTATTTCCTCCTCGTTGGTGAGCTGCGCCAACAGCCCTCTGCGTTTTAAATCTTCAAATACCGTCATTATTTTTTCCTCCGTTTATTTTTTGTCAATTATTGCTTTCAATTTTTTTCAATTCATCGAATCCGCATTTCCATTATAAAAGTTTGCGGTTCAAAGCCGACATTGCCGTAAAATGTTACAGCAGTTTTATTCAAAGCGTTTACCCCAAGTCTGATATTATCACAGCCGTTGTCAAAAGCCGCATTTTTCAGATATTCCATAAGCTCCCGCCCGATTCCCTTGTGCCGAAACCTTTCCGTTACAGCAAAATGCTTTACAAATAGCGTTTTTTCCGGAACCTCCTCGGTTCGATTTCTTTCAGCTACGGTAAAAACCGCATAACCGTCAATTTTGCCGCAGGTTATATGGCAAACAACCTGTTCCTCGTCATCTTCCAAGAAATTCCGCATTTCCGTTTCAAAGAAGTCCTTCCGAGGAATCCTGTATTTATCGGGTTCTAACTTAACATGATGCAAGTGCAGCTCCTCAAATAATGCGGCAAGGGGAATTAAATCCTTTATATTTGCCAATCTTATCACATAAATGCCTCCTTAAAATTTTAATTAAAGAGCATTTACATAATCGATGAGACGTCTCGGTCTCACTGATAACACCTTCCTTCAAAAAACAAAAAATCCTCTGCCGAAAAATCGACAGAGGACGTTAAAAACGCGGTACCACCTCGGTTTACGGCAATATTGCCGCCTCATTGCAATTACCCAAGAGCTTTTTAATCAAGCCCTTTCGGTATTTGCCCAAGCTGTAACGGGCAGACCCGTATTCCGCTACATTCACCTATAAAGGCGCTTTCTCACGGAATCGCTCAGGAACGTATTTCTCCATACTCCGCCGCCCTTTTCCACCACCCAAAGGCTCTCTGTAGGCATCATAACGGATACTTCTTTCCTTCAACGCTATAGATTTTTCTATAGTGTATCATATTTAACAAAGAAAGTCAAGGAAAAATTTAAAACAGCGTTTATTTTGAAAAGCGTTTATTTTGCGTTTATTTTGCGTTTATTTGCGTTTGTTTTTTTAAAGGTAAACAAAAAGCCTCTCACCCCACAATTCAAATTCATCGCCAACGGCGATACCACAATTTTCCATTGTCAACTTTACATTTTCAATTGTTCATCCGCTGCTTTATCCGCATGCTCCGCCGCCACCTTCAGCGCCTCTGCCGACTTAGTAAGCTCTCTCTGCTCCATTCCGCTCAAAGGTATCTCCAAAATCTTTTCCACGCCGCCGCTTCCCACCACCGAGGGAATGCTCAGGCAAAAGCCGTTAATCCCGTACTCTCCCTTTAACAGCACGGAAACGGGCAGTATGGAATGCTCGTCCCTTGTAATGCACTCCGCAATTCTCGCAACAGCCATTGCAATGCCGTAATAAGTCGCACCCTTGCGCTGAATTATCTCATAGGCGCTGTCCCTCACCTCAGTGTAAATCTTCTGGGTTATCGCCTTGTAGTGGGCTAACCCTCTCAGCTCGCAGAAATGGCTAAGCTCAATACCCGACACGTTGGCTCCGCTCCAGACCGCAAGCTCGCTGTCCCCATGCTCCCCTACGATTACCGCATGAACGCTTCTTGCGTCAACGTTAAGCTCCCTTCCCAGCAGATACTTAAGCCTTGCCGTATCCAGCACCGTACCCGAACCGATAACTCTTTCAGGCGGAAATCCCGACATCTTTATCGCCGCATAAGTCAGAATATCCACGGGATTTGACACGATAAGCAATATACCCTTGCAGTCCCTTTTCTTAAGCTCGGGAATAATGGCTGAGAAAATTTTCAGGTTTTTGTCGATAAGGTCAAGCCTTGTCTCCCCCGGCTTCTGATTTGCTCCCGCCGTAATTATTATAAGGGCAGCGTCCTTTACGTCGTCGTAATCCCCCGCATATATCTCCATGGGAGTGCTGTAGGGTAATCCGTGGCTTATGTCAAAGGCTTCTCCTTCCGCCTTCTTCCTGTCAATGTCAAGGAGCACAAGCTCCGAAAAGCTGCTCCTCTGCATCAGAGTGAAGGCTATTGAAGAGCCTACAAAGCCGCAGCCGATAACCGCCGCCTTCCTGTTGTTCACCTGACATCTTTCGCAGGTCTCGCTGTTTTGAACCTGGCTCATTACGCCTTACCTCCTCTTGCAGTCAAAAAGTATTCCGTGCCGGGAAAATGTGCGGAACCGCCCAGCTGCTCCTCTATTCTCAGCAAGCGGTTGTATTTTGCAACTCTTTCGCTTCGGCAGGGCGCGCCGGTTTTAATCTGTCCGCTGTTGCAGGCTACCGCAAGGTCGGCAATAAAGGTGTCCTCCGTCTCTCCCGACCTGTGGGAAATAACAGCCGTATACCCCGCACTGTGCGCCGTTTTAACCGCCTCTAAGGTTTCGGAAACCGTTCCGATTTGATTAAGCTTTATCAGTATTGAGTTGCCGCAGCCGTTTTTGATTCCCTTATTAAGCCTTTTTGTGTTGGTGACAAATAAATCGTCCCCCACCAATTGAAGCTTATGACCAAGTCTTTCGGTAAGCCGCTTCCAGCCCTGCCAGTCCTCCTGATCCAAGCCGTCCTCCAAGGAAAACAGCGGATACTTTTCCGCAAGCTGTTCCCAATGCTCCGACAACTGCTCCGAGGTAAATTCCTTCCCCGATTTGGGCATCTTATAAATACCGGCTTCGGAGGTGCGCCATTCCGAGGCGGCGGCGTCCATTGCTAACATAAAATGAACGCCGGGCTTATAGCCTGCCTTCTCAGCTGCTTCCGTTATAACGTCAAGAGCTTCTTCATCGCTGTCCAAATCGGGGGCAAAGCCTCCTTCGTCCCCCACCGCAACGGACAGCCCCCTTTTTTTCAGCAGCACCGCCAAGGAATGATAAATCTCGGCGGAGAACCTCATACACTCTTTAAATGTGGGCGCTCCCACGGGCATAAGCATAAACTCCTGCACATCAAGATTGTTGGAGGCGTGAGCGCCGCCGTTTAGGATATTCATCATGGGCATTGGCAGGGTTGAGCCGTAAATGCCTCCGAGAAAACGGTAAAGGGGGATATGCTCGGACTGAGCCGCTGCCTTTGCCGCAGCGCAGGAAACAGCCAAAATGGCGTTAGCGCCTAAATTGTGCTTATCCGAGGTGCCGTCCGCATCTATCATCAGCTTGTCTGTCCCGTAGATGTCGGCGGCGTTTTGTCCCTTCAGCGCAGCCGAAATTTTGGTTTTTACATTTCCCACTGCCTTAAGAACGCCCTTGCCCCCGTAAAAATTGTCTCCGTCCCTTAGCTCCAAGGCTTCAAATACCCCCGTTGAAGCGCCGCTTGGTGCGGCGGCTAATGCTTTGGTGCCGTCAGCTAAGGTGACCTGTGCTTCTACCGTGGGATTCCCTCTGGAATCAAATATCTGTCTTGCGGTTACATCTTCTATTGCCGTTTTGATTTGTTTCATATTATATGCCCCCTAATTAAGCGTTAATGTTCTTGCACTCTTAGTTGTTGCCGATAATGGGAAAAATATACACCGGGGGAGATTTGATTGTTAGTTTTCTACAAAAGCTTTATTCAAAAAGAAAAAAGTTTGTGAAAAATCATATGTAACCGTTTTACTAAGCGTTTTCGTTGAAATCGACGAATTAAAAGTCACTAATTTATAAAAATCGCAAAAAATCGACCCAAAATGAAAAGGTTACAAAACGGTAACAAAACTGTTACAAAATTTTTTTGTTTATTCTGCACAAAAATGAGGATAAATTTTATTTGACATCTCCAAAAGAAAAGGTTATAATTCATTCGTAAGCGATTGATAGATCGAATGCAAAGAGCCGATTCTCATATTGAATAAATAGGGATAGGTTTTAAGAACGTATTCTCATAGGAGAAAGTTCTAAGAAACAGGAGATTTTATGCAGTTAAAGTTTATTGAATCAAAGGCAAAGAAATTATTAAGCAAAATTCTTTCAAAGAGAAATGCGTTAAGGCACAACACTCTGTTCGGCTTGTTCTTGGGATTTGCTTCGGTCAGTGTGATGTTCTTAATGACAGGCGCTTTATATTTCAGAAACGAAGCTTGCATTTACGACAGCGGCACCGACACTGTTATCCGCTCCTTTACAATGTACGACACTCTTGAAGAAATACTTGATGAGCAGGGCATTGTTATAGGAGAAAACGACCGTGTGGATTTTAACGGCGTTGTCGGCGGCGAAGCGGAAATTGTTATTCACAGGGCGGTTAAAGTCCCTCTCGTTGCAGATGGCGAGACTGTGCTTGTTGAATGCGCATACGATGATACGGTAGAGGACGTGGTTTTAAAATCAGGCGTTGAGCTTGAAGAAATGGACGTTGTAAAGCCCGAATCCACTACGCCTTGCACAGAGGTTGAAGCGGTAGAGGTTCACAGAGCATATCCGGTTTACGTTTATGCAGACGGCGAGACCAAGGAGCTTGCTTCCTTTAACGAAACGGCGGCAGAGGTACTGGAGAGAGCGGGGATAACCCTTACCGAGGACGACTTTATTGATTGCGAACCCGATACTCTTATAGGAGAGGGAGAGACGGTCAAGGTAAGCCGTGTGACCTACAAAACGGTAGAGACTTATGAAACAGTACCCTACAGCACGGTAACTCAAAGGAGCAATCTTGTGTCAATGTACTCCTCCGAGGTTACTCAGGAGGGCAAAAACGGCACCCGCACAAACACAAGCCTTGTTAAATACATTGACGGCGTAAGAGTGAGCGAGACGGCGGTAAGCTCCATGATAACAGAAGAACCTGTCAGTGAGATAATAAGCGCAGGCGCAGCTCTTACCTCACCCTACAGCAAGAAGGATTCCGAAAGCTTGGTATTGGAGAACGGACTTCCCGTTGATTACGAAACCGTTCTAACAGGAAAATCCGTTGCATATACCGCACCTATGGGAAGCGGCACAGCCAGCGGCAGAAAGCTTGAAATAGGCACCGTTGCAGTTGACCCTAACATAATCCCCTACGGCTCGGAGCTGTATATAGTAAGCGCAGACGGAAGCTATGTTTACGGCTATGCAATTGCGGCTGATACGGGCTGCCTTACCGAGAACGGCGTGTTGGTAGACTTGTTTATGGGAAACAGCGAGGATCATTACATTGACTCTCTTAATTACGGCGCAAAGCAGGCTAATATTTATGTTCTCAGCTGGGGCGCATGATATTAAAGCAATATTATAAACTTATGGGCAGCTTAAAAAGGCTGCCCATTTAATATTGTTTCCGCAATCATTGACATAAACCGCCCAAAATGCTATAATAAAGTTACAGAAAAGCAAAAGGAAGAATTGACATGGCAAGAAATGTGCTGAAAGCAAAGCTTGATATAATATTCAAAAAGCTTTTTATACTAATTCCGTTTTAAAAACGTTCAAAGAACGTTTTTAAATTAGAAACAGTATTACAAGCGATGATACGATTTTGGCTTCCTTTTTGGAAGATATGCTTGATATGCCCCATGACTCAATTAAAAAAATAGAAATTACAAATCCGGAAATACTACCCACAAACGCAGACGGAAAGCAAGGCTCGGTTGACCTTAAAATGCACGTAGACGATAAAGTAATAAACGTGGAAATTCAGCTGAAGGACGAGGGGAATTTCAGAGACAGGTCGTTGTATTATTGGTCTAAGATGTATGCTGACGAGATTAAAAGCGGCGATGAGTACAACGACTTGAAAGAAACTATTACAATAAACATTTTGAATTTCAATTTGTTTGAATGTAAGGAGTTTTATTCTACCTTTATGCTGCGGGAAGTAAATCGTGGAGAGACATTGACGGAAAAATGCCGCATAACGTTTTTCGAGCTGAAGAAGATAAACAAAAACGTCGATCCCAAGAATCGAAAAATGCTGTGGTTACAGCTGATAGACGCTGAAACAGAGGAGGATCTTGATATGCTTAATAAAACAGGTGTACCCGAAATACAAAAAGCGGTGGTTATACTGCACGAGATGAGCCTTGACGAGAGGTTGCAGGAGGAAGCAAGGCTTAGGGAAAAGTGGACTTTAGACAGGAATTCGGCGATCGGTAATGCTAAGAGAGAAGGAATAGAGGAAGGCATAAAGGAAGGCTTAGAAAAAGCCGCTCAAAATCTTCGTGAAAGCGGTATGTCCGAAGAACAAATAAAAAAGATTCTTTACTCATAAAACAGCTATATTTCACTCAAAAATTTTTCAGCGTTTTGTGGAAAGGAACAGATAAAATGAGAAGCTGCGGAATATTAATGCACATCACAAGCCTACCCTCGCCCTACGGTATAGGAACATTCGGGAGCAGTGCCGAAAAATTCGTCACTTGGCTCAAAAATGCAGGTCAGAGCTATTGGCAGGTATTGCCCTTAGGACCTACCGGCTACGGAGACAGCCCCTATCAATCCTTTTCAGCCTTTGCGGGAAATCCGCTTCTTATCGATTTAGACGATTTGATACAGCAGGGAATGCTTACCGCCGAGAGCTGCGCTGCCGCCGACTTCGGCGCCGATCCGTCATTCGTGGATTTTGAAAAGGTCTCAAGGACGAAAATGAAGCTTTTGGACGAAGCCTACAAGCATTTTAACGAAGATGTGGGCTACCTTTCCTTTGTTAAGGAAGAAGCAATGTGGTTAGAAGATTATGCACTGTTTATGTCAATAAAGGAGTCTAAGGGAGGAGAACCCTTCTGGAAATGGGAAAAGGATCTTTGCAACCGTAATCCCGAGGCAATGAACAAGTCGGCGGAGGAACACGTTGAGCGCGTAGGCTTCTGGAAGTTTGTTCAATATCAGTTCTACACCCAGTGGACAAGGCTCCGCCGCTATTCCAACCGCAACGGAATAAAGCTGATAGGCGATATGCCCTTCTATGTGGCATTGGACAGCGCCGACGTATGGGCGCACCCGGATTTGTTCCAGCTTCAGAGCGCCGGCGTACCCTCGGCTGTGGCAGGAGTGCCGCCGGATTACTTTTCGGCAACAGGTCAGCTCTGGGGCAATCCTTTGTACGATTGGTATGCCATGAAAAAGGAAAATTACATCTGGTGGATAGAGCGGCTGAAAAAATCCTTGGAGATGTACGACGTTCTGAGGATAGACCATTTCAGAGCCTTTGATACATATTGCTCAATTCCTGCGGGAGATACGACGGCGGTAAACGGAAAGTGGATGCAGGGTCCCGGAATGGACTTCTGGAACGAGGTAAAGACCCGATTAGGCGAGCCGAATATCATTGCCGAGGATTTAGGAGAAGTGTTCGACAGCGTTAAACAGCTTTTAAAGGATACAGGCTTCCCGGGAATGAGGGTAATGCAGTTCGGCTTCAATCCCAAGAATGAGGACAACGATCATCTGCCCCATAATTACCCCGTCAATTCGGTAGCCTACACCGGCACTCACGACAACGATACAATTGCGGGCTGGGCAAAAGAGAATAAAGCCGCCGCCAACACTGCAAAAAAATACTGCCGTGCAAAATGCTTTTTCGCACCTCTTAACAAGGCTATGATAAAGACCCTTTACGCTTCGGGAGCAGGTTTGGTTATTGTGCCTATGCAGGACATTTTGGGTTTAGGAACATCGGCGAGAATGAATATGCCCTCTACCTTGGGAGGAAATTGGAAGTGGAGAATGACCGATAAGCAGCTGAGGAGCAAGGACTCCGAGTGGCTGGCTGAGATTTCACAGACTTATTGCAGGAAAGAAAACTGAGAACTTCTTCTAAATATTAAATAGTAAAAGGGGCTGTAATACTATTTCTAATTTAAAACGGAATTAGTATAAAAAACAGCGGTTTTTGAAATTTATTTTTGTGTTGTGCTTAAAAATTCAATCCC